>JAISRE010000083.1 GCA_031273805.1 Synergistaceae bacterium
GAGCAGAGCAGAGCAGAGCAGAGCAGAGCAGAGCAGAGCAGAGCAGAGCAGAGCAGAGCAGAGCAGAGCAGAGCAGAGCAGAGCAGAGCAGAGCAGAGCAGAGCAGAGCAGAGCAGAGATAGACTAATCTATTGTTTATTATTTTTTGTCTCATTGGTTATTTTCTTACATCGAGAACAACGGCGCCTGATATGAGAGTTTTATTTATTGGGGCTACCAAATTTGGAGAAAGGTGTCTTCATCGTTGTCTGCAAATGCAAAATTATATTGAAATTGTTGGAATAGTTACTCTCCGTGAATATTTTAATATATCCTATGCGAGGGATAAGGGGGTTCGAAATTATCGGTATGCTGATTTCTTTATTGACTCAGCTTTACGGGACATTCCAAAGCACATTTTACGCGGAAAGATGAGCGATCATGAAGTCGTTTCATTTTGCGAGAGGCTTGAGCCCGAGTTTATTATTGTCGCTGGCTGGTATCACATGATTCCAAAAATAATAAGAAATATACCAAGGTTGGGAACGGCCGGTTTTCACGCTTCTTTATTGCCGTACTATCGCGGAGGAGCTCCCTTAGTATGGGCAATTATCAATGGAGAAACGGAGACGGGAGTTTCATTTTTCTATTTTGAAGATGGAGTTGACGAGGGAGACTTGATAGCGCAAGAATCTGTTGACATTGCATATGAGGACGACATAGCGTCGCTATATGCTAAAGTTGAAGAAAAATCACTAAAGATCATCTCAACCACATTGCCGCTCATTACTCGCGGACAAAACCAAAGGATAAAACAAAAGGAGTTGCCGCAGGATATTAAGGCTAAATGGCCTAATAGGAGTCCAGAGGATGGGTTAATAGATTGGAATCAGCCCGCAAAGCGCATATACGATTTTGTCCGCGCACAGACGCACCCATATCCCGGAGCATTTACAATCGACTCCAATACGGGCAGGAAGCTCACCATATGGAAATCAGAGGTTGTAGACATTGCTAAACGGGATAAAGTTTTTCCTGGAAAAATTTTGACGCGTGATGAAAATAATAGATATCTTTTTTCTACCAATGAAAATGATAAAGCGATATTGGTGACATGTGTTTCATCTTAAATTAAGAAGAACTTCGGGCTGAAAGTGGGTTGATTTATAATCATGAGATGGTTGAAGCAGAAATTAAAAAAAGTATATTTAGTAGAAAGGCTATACAGATATTGTCAACATATTATCAAAAGAGACATTCATTCAGGGGTGACTTGCTCTCATGTTTGCAAAGATTTCGTGAGATTTATTAAGAAGAGATCCAATGCGGACTGTATCTTATGTGAAAATAAGCCATTCCCAATTTTAATTTATAAAAACCTTCTCGAATATTTATCAGTCCATGATGATTTTATCTGTATGACAGTTTTGGATTATGTATCCAATAAAATCGATAAAGAGAGGATAAATGTTGTCCTTCGGCATGATCTCGATTCTGGGTGCAGTGAAGTGTTGAAATTGCTCTGTAATACCGAAAAAAAATTAAACATAAGATCAAGCGTGCATGTATTAATGGATAAGAGTTGCTATGACGCCACAGCAATGAAACCACTCCTTCTGGACTTATATCGCGACGGGTTTGATATTGGCCTGCATACTGTAGCTTGGATGTACGAGAATTATGCCGATATGTTTATGAGAGAATCCGCTATGTTTGCTGAGATATTGGGCTTTTCCCCTAAGACTCTTAGTATTCATGGCGCTTGGCCCAGGTCAGATGTCGATATGGAAAGGCGCAAGATTTTTGAATCTCAGCTCCGTCTTGACCTTTTGTTAAAAGATACTTCTTTCATAGGATATAATGGTCATTATGATTGGGCATCCGAAGATTCACGGCATATGGGGAAGGATGTTCCTTTGAAAAATTCTTTTTTGACAGGGTTTGAAAATTGTTATCGGGGAGATGTCTGTATTTTGCTGACGCACGATAACGGTTGGGCTTAGTTAAAATTTTTATGAAAAGGCGATGATGCCATTGTATTCTGCTCCGGGTTATATACCACATAAAGTTTGGTGGAAAGATCTGGCTCATAGATTTTTAGGAACACCAAATCTAATAAAACGTTTGCAGTTTAATGATATTATGTCGGCATTGGATATAAAAGAGAGTGAAGTGGTGTTGGATTTTGGATGCGGGATTGGTTATATTACATATGATATGGCAAAAAAGAGTAAAAATGTAATAGGCTTGGATATAATTGATGTCAACAAAAATATAATACCGCCTAAATTAAAAGGGCGTCTGCGCTTTATCCAGAGCCGTGGCGAAAGTGTTCCATTGGAAGACAACAGTGTGGATGTGATTCTATTAAGTGAGATTTTATTGCAAATTCCTGAGCCAATGGATTTTTTAAATGAGGTTGCTCGAATACTAAAGCCCTCTGGGCGTATTGTTTTGGTAAATCCATTGGAAAGAGCTGGGATTTTGGAAGAATATAACAATAACGGGCGCTGGGTTCGTTTTGCGAAAAAGTTTTGTGGAGAACGTTGTCCAGCGTCTTATGAAGATTATACAAAAAAACTTCAATTTTCATTTGATTCACATTTCTTCGAATTACCAGGGATTGATTTTTATGAGAAGTTATTAGAGAGTAAAGGTTTTATTGTAAATAATGTTATATTTAGCCCATCCAAGAAAGCGCAGCAATTTTTCGAGAAGATACAGTTTCTTGCGTTTTGCTTTAATTTGCCGACATTCGGGCCTGTGTATTTTTATACGTTGTATCCTTTTTTAAAAATAATTGATTCTCTGAGTCCTTTGCCAAGAGGAACAGGATGTATAATTTGCGCTTCTCGCAAAGAGGTATAAAATAATCTGATGTTTGTAATCGACTGTGCCAATTTGGGTTTTATTTTTATTTTCTCTTTTTTGCAAAGATATATTTTGACAAAAAAAGCCAACATCGGATTTGATATGTGGGGTCATTTATATTTTATAAAAGAGTTAAAAATGCAAAAAACAGGTCCTTGGGGAAAGTTATTGACTCAAGATGTTGAATCCAAGGGATTTATGCATCCTTTCTTTTGGCATTTCTGCATGTCTTTTTTGGCTATTGATTTTTTAATTAAGCGCGGTAAATATTTGAATGTATTATTAGATTCTTTTTTCGCAATGATAATATATATATCTTGCAAGTATTTGGGATATGACATGATTTTTTCTCTTATTTGTTCGTTTTTGTATCTTTTAACCCCTATGTGGTTTTCCGATTTGTCGATCGGGCCAAGAGTTACAAATTTCACGCCGCGTCTTTTTTCAGAGATATTTGTTAATTTTTTCTTTATGGTGACGCTTCTTCCATTGCCCATATCGTTTTTGATTAAACTTTTTGGGGGAGCCATTTTCGCGTTCGTCGCATTAGCCAGCTCAAAATTCGGACTACAAGTTTTGTTATTTTTAGCACCAGCGGCTTACTTTTTTACTAATGATGCATTGCCGGTTATTTCATGCGTATTGGGCTTTTTGCTGATCATTATCCTTAGTAAGGGTAAATTTTTATTCGTTATAAAAGCTCAGCTTGCCCATTTAGTATGGTATTTTAAAAATAACTTATCTGGAAAAACGGCGATAGCGGGGCGCAATAGCTTGGCGTTTCTTTTTGTTTGGAACCCATCATTGGGAGTTGCCCGCAATTTTTTACGGATATGCTATAGGGCCGTGGGGTATAATTCCTTTACTGGCGTTTTGCTTAAGATGCCAATTCTGCCAGCGTTATACTTCATCCTTCTTTTTGATTTCAAAAAAATAGATGCGCATCTTTTCTTATTGGGGCCTGTATTTGGAGCTTCTCTTGTGTTTTTGACTGTAAATATCCCTGTATTTTTGTTTTTAGGTGAGGCAGAACGCTACTTAAATCACGTAGCGTTTTTTATAATAGTTGCTTTTTTGGAATTTTCTTATAAATATCATTTATTGATAATAGCATTACTTGTATATGGACTGGTATATTACATGGCAGAAGTATTACTGTTCCCTAAAATACAAAAATCCATGGTGACTCAAGACGACGAGGAGTATAGTGATAAAGAGATTATTGATTGGTTGAACTCTTGCCAAGAAGATCTGAGAATTCTTTGTTACCCTTATCATGCGGTTGGTGTTTATAAAATGATGTTATTCACGGCACATCAAGTACTGTTCCCCGCCTTATCACATTTAAGGGATGCCGATTGGATAAAAATATTTGCAAAATTCGATAACGGTTATCCTTACGTGAAATTGGACATGCTCGACGAAATTGCCGATCAATACGGTGTTAATTTTTTGATTTTGGATAGGAAATCTCTTCTTAAAAATGGCTACGGGCAATGGAGACCATCCGGAAAATGGTCTTTGTTGCAATTAGGGAATGGAAAATATTTTATTTATATAAAGAAGGCGATATTGTGACAGGACAGGACAGGACAGGACAGGACAGGACAGGACAGGACAGGACAGGACAGTCTGTTTGATTAATGTTTATGTTACTTGGCGATCTGATTCGGCTGATAGAAGACTTCCACTTGGCATGTTGTTTTTAGGAAATTCTTTAAAACAGGCGGGATATAAGGTTGTGGCATATCATTTGAAAGAAGATGATATAGAGTTAAAAATGGGCGATATTGATTTTTCAACATTTTTATTTGTTGGCGTGTGCTCAATAATGACAGGGTATTCGTTACGTGCCGCCATGAAACTGTCTGAGTTCATAAAAAATCATGGCGAGGTTCCGATCGTATGGGGAGGCGTTCAACCTTCGATCATTCCCGAACTTTGTTTGCAAAAAAACTATGTGGATTTTGTTGGGTTAGGTTATGGTGAAGAATTAATAGTTGAAATAGCAAGAATGCTAGAGGGGGAGATGAAACCTGAGAAAGTTGCCGGATTAGCCTACCGATCTCCAAATGGAGAGTGTCGAATTGGGGAAATCAGAAAACTGGAAAAGAACTTGGACTGCTATCATGCCGATTATTCTCTGGTAGATGTTAATGATTATATTAACAATGGGACCGTTTTAGGAGTTATAATGTCATCAAGAGGTTGCCCGTTTAATTGCGCTTTTTGTTATAATCAATACTTCAGTAAAAGGGTTTGGCGCGCGCATAGCTGCGAATATGTAATGCGGGTATTAACTGAACTCAAGGAAAAATATTCATTTTCAGAGTTCTCATTTTCAGACGATAATTTTTTCGTGGACAATAAAAGAGCGATAAAAATACTCGGGATGAGTCATGACCTGGGGTTGAGAGTGTGTTCGCTAGATATAAAAATTAACAATATAAAGGAGGATGATATTGTAAAAATTGGCAAATACAAGGTAACTTCGATATTTTTCGGGACGGAGTCTTTGAATAACGATATTATTGAATATCTAGGCAAAGAACAGACAAAAGATATGGTGATCGATACTCTAAAAAAGTTTAGTCAGTTGGCGCCGGATGTACGTGTGCAAACTGAGATACTTGTGGGCTTGACTGCTGAGTATACATCAGATATGAAAAGAGATGTCGCAGACGGAATAGATTTATACAATTACAATAAAAATTTTTCGCTGTATTTTGGCAATTTAGTCCCATTGCCTGGAACGAAAATGTTTGAGTTGGCCCTATCTCAAAACATCGGTTTTAAACCATCGAAGCTTGAAGATTATGTGGCCCTTGATATTTCAAACGCACACAGAATGGTAGATAAATGGGCAATATTGGATTCTCCTAAGCTGGATAAAAAACATCTTGGTTATGTAGAGCGATATTCGGCTTTGCTGGATATGGACAGGAGGAATATCATAGGTTTCAAAAAGAAAATAAGGCACATGTTTTTTAAAATAGCGTGTTATCGCTTGAAAAATTGGCAATTTACCTTTGCCTCTCTTGATTTTTTCTTTTGGAAAATCAGCGTAGAGATTTCAAAATTATTTGGGAAGTTCTCTGGGGAAAAATAATTGTATGTACCATGAGTTGTTCGTTTTTTGAGCCAAGTGGGAGGTTTTATGCCAGTTGATTAAGACGAGAGGTCGATCCCCTTGTGTGGAATATGCGGTTTTGTATCTAAGCGTGATATAACCATAAAAGATTTAAAAAAGATGAACGACACGATAATACACAGGGGACCTGACGATGGGGGCGAGGAGATATACGAGTCCGGCGGATATCGGGTCGGCCTTGCGATGAGGCGCCTTTCCATCCTCGACCTCTCCATGCTGGGGCACCAGCCGATGCATTCTGCTGGCAGGGACGTCAGCATAGTGTTTAACGGGGAGATCTACAATTTTCAGGAGCTGAAACGCGAACTCGACTACCCCTTTGTGTCGAACAGCGATACGGAGGTGGTGATCGCGGCCTACCTGAAGTGGGGCATGGACTGCGTGAAGAGATTTAACGGCATGTTCGCGATAGCACTTTACGATTGGCGGAATGACAAGTTTTTTCTGGCTCGTGACCGCATCGGCAAGAAACCTCTTTATTACTGGATATGCGAGGGTAATATAGTCTTCGCGTCGGAGCTCAAGCCCATCATGGCGTGTCCTGGATTCCCGAAAGACATCCGAAAGGAGGTTATACCCAGGTACCTTTACCATCAGTATATAAACGCCCCGGACACCATCTTCGAGGACGTGTACAAACTGGAGCCAGGGCATATCCTTAAATTTCAGAACGGCTCTGTTACGGACAGCGCGTACTGGAGTTTGGTTGACGTCTATCACGAAAGACGCAAAAATATAATTTCAGATTATGAAGAGGCGAAATCCACGTTAAAAGAAAAGCTCGTGGATTCAGTGAGGCGCAGGTTGATATCGGACGTCCCGTTGGGCGCGTTTTTGAGCGGCGGATACGATTCATCGTTGATCACCGCGATTGCGCAGAGCGTCAACGGCGCCCCGCTGAAGACATTCTCGATCGGTTTCGATGAGGAGGAGTACAACGAGGCGGAATTTGCAAAGCGAGTGAGCAACCATCTCGGGACCGCGCACACGGAGACGTACATAACAGAACAACAGATGCTGGATCTTGTCGAAAGCATACCTGATTATTACGACGAGCCGTTTGCCGACAGCTCTCAAATCCCGACGATGCTGGTCTCCAAGCTCGCGAAGCGCGATGTCTCGGTTGTGATTTCAGGGGATGCCGGGGACGAGCTGTTCTGCGGGTATATTATTCACGACTTGATACCTGCGGCGCAAAAAATTGATTTCCTTGGGGCGGCGGTAAACGCTGTCGGCAAGCTGCCGGTTGGGCGAGGTAAGAAGTTAATCGATGTTTTTCCCTTTTCTGTGCGCGTAATAGCATCTAATCGGGATGATGAAACGAAGACTCAGTTCGGCGGAATTAATTACATTGATTTGATTCATTCCATAGCTGGCGAAGGGCTTCCCCTGCTGTATCCAATTGAGACGACGCTGGAAGAAAGCGATTGGCAGCGGCGCAGGATGCTGCTGGATATGCTGACTTATCTGCCCGGCGATATTTTATGCAAAGTTGACCGGGCCTCGATGAAATATTCCCTTGAGGCGAGATGCCCTTTTTTGGACGTCAACGTCGTGGAGTATTCCTTTTCAATTGATCATAAATTTAAGTATAATAGAGGAATTAAAAAGAAAATACTGAAGGATCTTGCATATGAGTTTATCCCAAAAGACATGCTTGACAGGCCCAAGCGTGGATTTTGCGTGCCGATAGAGCATTGGCTCAAAACATCTCTTCGTAGCCAGATCGAAGGGTACAGCCGCGCTGAAAACTTGAAGAAACAGGGACTTTTTGACCCAATTCGGACTCAGCAGTTCATAGATGATTTTCTAATAGCTGAAAAAGGTAGACGGGGTTTTAATTTTTCAAAAATTATCTGGAGCTTCTTCGTTTTTCAGCAGTGGTATTCAAAGTATATACAGGCTATAGCGTGTTAATTTTCTATGAACTTAATAAGGAGATCTCATGTGGATGGCGAAATTTGATAAAATTGCAGTAATCGGTTTGGGGTACGTTGGATTGCCGCTCGCATTGGCTTTGGCCGGCAAATTTGAAAACGTCGTGGGCTTTGACGTTAACGAGGATAAGGTTGCCTCGCTCCGGAGCGGTGTCGACGTGAGCGGTGCTGTCGAAAACGACGCACTCACGGCGACGCGGCTGCAAATCACTGCTTGCGAGGAGGATATGCGCGCGGCTAAAGTATACATTGTCGCGGTTCCCACGCCGGTTGACTCGGCCCATATCCCGGATTTGACGCCGGTTATCAGGGCGTCCGAGACAGTGGGGCGAGTTATGGGGCGCGGCGCTGTCGTGTGTTACGAGTCGACCGTATACCCTGGTGTTACGGAGGAGATATGCGCTCCGATTTTAGCCAAGGTCTCGGGGCTGCGGCGTGGGGTCGATTTTAAAATGGGTTATTCTCCGGAGCGCATCAACCCCGGAGATGCCAAAAACAGGCTGGAGACGATAGTTAAAGTGATCAGCGGAGAGGATCCGGAAACGGCCGATTTATTGAAAGAAATGTACGGAGCGGTCGTCGAGGCTGGTATTCATGCGGCGCCGTCTATAAAGGTCGCGGAGGCGGCCAAGGTTATAGAGAATACGCAGCGCGACTTGAATATAGCGCTCATGAACGAGCTTGCGATAATATTCGACCTTATGGGTATATCGACGGAGGATGTATTGGAGGCGGCCCGCACCAAGTGGAACTTCCTGCCGTTCAGCCCTGGGCTTGTCGGCGGGCACTGTATCGGTGTGGACCCGTACTACCTGACGTATAAGTCCGAGGAACTGGGCTACATCCCGCAGGTCATACTGGCCGGCAGGAGAATTAACGACGGCATGGGGAAATATATAGCCCAAAAGACGATAAAGCTGCTCTGCCGGAATGGCGGCCAGATCAGCGAGTCGCGGGTTGGCATTCTTGGCTTGACGTTTAAGGAGAATGTCTCGGATCTTCGCAATAGCAAGATTCCGAATATAGTCCGTGAACTCGAGGATTTTGGAGTGAAGGTTATGGTTCACGATCCGCTGGGAGACACGAAAGAAGCTATGAAAGCGTATGGTATCGAACTGTGCCGGAGGGAAAAATTTTCCAGCCTTGACGCTATAATACTTGCAGTAGCACATGAACAATATAAACTGGAGGGCATTGAGCCGATTCTAGGTAGCCTTAGAGGAAAAAAAGGTGTTTTTGTGGATGTGAAATCGGTGTTCAGAAGCCACGAATATCCGGAGGGAATCGTTTATTGGAGTTTGTAAAAAAGCACATAGCTCTGTGTGTCCCGGATTTGAGAGGCGGCGGGGCGGAGCGCTCCAATGTTCAAATAGCAAATGGGCTTGTAAGGCGAGGGCACTCAATCGACCTGGTGGTATTGCGCAAAGATGGCCCTTATTTTAATGATTTAGCTCCTGAAGTTCGCGTTATCGAGCTGGGAGTGGCAAGGGCGCGCTATGCTATTTTACCCCTCAGGCGGTATCTTTTGAGGATGTGTCCCGATGTTGCAATTTCTAGCCTGCTTAATGTACCTCTTGTAATATCGAGTCGCTTTTTGGGTGGTAAGACTAAAATAGTGCTGAGCGAGAGGTTTCACTTCTCAGCGATGCGCAATGACGCAAGGGCTTTAGGGGAAAAAATTGCCTTTGCTTTTGCTCGTTTTTTATATCCTATGGCTGACAAAATAACCCCTGTTTCGCAGGCGTGCGCTGACGACCTGATCAGATCTGGAATAGCGCCGCCTGATAAGGTTAGAGTTATCTATAATCCCGTGGTTTCCGATGGTCTGGATATCCTCCAGCGGGAAGCGCCAGGGCATTCATGGTTGCAGGATAAAGGCTCTCCTGTTGTGCTTGCGGTTGGCCGTCTTCATCCATGCAAGGATTATGATTCGCTGTTAGCGGCATTTGCGCATGTGGAGGATAAATCCGCGCGTCTGATGATTTTGGGAGAGGGAGATGAAAGAGAGAGGCTGGAGTCGATGGCCCAAAAATTGGGCATATCGGATCGAGTCTCGATGCCCGGCTTCGTGGAAAATCCATACTCCTATATGGCTCGCTGCGACGTATTCGTCCTCTGTTCGAAGTACGAAGGGCTTCCCGGAGTTCTCATTCAGGCTATGGCCTGTGGAGCTACGCCTGTGGTTACGGACTCGCCGGGAGGATCGGCGGAAGTGTTGGGGCCTGATCTGCGCGACTATCTTGTGCCTGTCGGCGACGTCGAGGCGTTATCGAATGCGATATCCTCCGCGTTGAAAGCGCCGCTGTCTCCGGACGCCCTGCGAGAAAGAGCGTGGGTTTTTTCTGAGGATGCGTCCATAGACGCGTATGAGCAATTGATTTATGATCTTTGCGGATAGGTTTTTGCAATATCTTGAGGAAGGGTGATTGTGATGGCTAAGGTTCTTCTCACTGGGAGCGCGGGTTTCATCGGATACCATGTCGCGAAAACGCTCGCTCAGGACTCTCGGTATGAGGTGCTGTGTCTGGATAATATAAACGACTATTACGATGTCGGCTTGAAATATGCCCGGCTGGAGGACCTTGGATTTGAAACTGGCGGGGGGTGTAAGGGAATAATATCGAGCCGGACTTGTCCACGCTTGAGATTTATCAGGCTCGATCTTGCCGACAGGGAGGGCGTGTCCAGGCTTTTCAAGGATGAGTCGTTCGAATACGTCATTCACCTCGCGGCTCAGGCTGGGGTCCGTTATTCGCTCGAAAACCCATACGCTTACATCGACAGCAATATTTACGGTTTTTTGAACATCCTGGAGGGCTGCAGGCATAACCCTGTCCGCCACCTGCTGTACGCCTCGTCCAGCTCAGTTTACGGCCTCAACAGCGAGGTCCCGTTCAGCGAGGATCACAATGTGGACTGCCCGGCCTCCCTGTACGCCTGCACCAAGAAAGCCGATGAACTGATGGCGCACTCGTACAGCCACCTATTTGGCATACCGTGCACGGGGCTCAGGTTCTTCACGGTGTACGGCCCGTGGGGGCGCCCGGACATGGCATGTTTCCTCTTTACCAGGAAAATATACTCGAACGAGCCGATAGATATCTATAACCACGGCGACATGCGCAGAGATTTCACCTATATAAGCGATGTTGTGAGCGCCATAGTCTCGCTTCTGCCGATCGTACCGGAGCCAATGAGCAAGGAGGGTACTAACTCCAAGGCGAGGTGTTGTATATACAATATCGGCAACAACTCGCCGGTCGCGCTGATGGAGTTCATCGAGACACTGGAGTCGCTGATCGGAATAACCTCCAGGAAAAACCTGATGCCGATGCAGCCTGGGGATGTTTTAGCGACATACGCGGACATCACGAATATTCAGCGGCATACCTCGTTCCACCCGCAAACTCCTTTGCGCGAAGGGCTGAAGGCATTTGTGGACTGGTATAAGGCAACATACAGGATCGATCAGGGGTAAAAGTGAGCCTAAGGCGTAAGAGATAGATGCCTGACAAGATCAGACTGACCCATGTAATAACTGGTTTGAACGTTGGCGGCGCCGAAAACGCTCTCTGTAAGCTGGTAGAGAACATAGACCGCGAAAAATTTGAATGCACGGTATTGTCCCTGCTCCCCGACGGGGTTCTGTCAGATCGGATAAGGGAAACCGGGACGGACGTGTTCTCGATGGGTATGAGACGAGGGCGCCCCAGTCTTGGTTCGTTTATCCGAATGGTATCGAGATTAAAGAGGATAAAGCCGGATATCATCCAGACGTGGATGTATCATGCCGACCTGATGGGGGGCATGGCCGGGAAGATCCTGGGAATACCGGTTGTATGGAATATCAGGCACTCCAACCTCGACCCTATGCTAAATAAGATGAGCACCAGATTGACAGTCAAATTGTGCGCACGGATGTCCGGGTTCATTCCGGAAGGCATAGTAGGCTGCGCAAAGAGTGGGCTCGAAGTCCACGCCGCGCTGGGGTATGCTGTCGGCACGATGACTCACATTCCAAACGGGTTCGATACCGACATCTTCCGTCCTGACGAAATGGCAAGAATTTCGTTGAGGGATGAGCTGGGTATATCTCCTGACACAGTATTGACTGGAGTTATCGCGAGGTTCGACACTCAAAAGGATCACGGCAATTTTTTTGAAGCGGCGCGCAACCTGTCGAAGGAAGATGGTAATGTCCGCTTTGTCCTTTGCGGAGATGGCGTCACGCCTGATAACCCGGCTCTGGCTGACATGATAGGTGAAACGCTGAGGGACAGGGTGTTTTTGCTGGGGCGGAGAATGGATGTCCCACGAATATTGGCTGCCCTGGACGTCTCTGTGTTGCCGTCTGTTGGCGAAGCATTCCCTAACGTCGTTGGCGAGTCGATGTCCTGTGGGACGCCGTGCGTGGTGACAGACGTTGGGGATGCCGCGCTGATAGTTGGCGACACAGGCATAGTCGTCCCGCCAAGGGATTCTGCGGCGCTTGCCGCAGGCATAGGCACGGTTCTTGGAATGTCCCGGGATGAAAGGAAAAGGCTTGGAGCCAGGGCCAGGCAAAAGATCCTGGACGAGTACGAGATAAGATCGGTTGTCAGGAAGTATGAGGATTTGTACAAGGGCATATTATCTCGATGTTAATCTCAAAGAACGCGAGAGTCAGTGATCTTCCAGCAAACACCCATAAAGCTCCTCGTGCAGCTTTATCAGGTTTTCTATCCGCCACTCCGGGTCGGGGGTAACTGTGGGATAGCGGTTTTCGAACAGCTGGAGCATTGCGTCGCGCAGCGCCAGTTGGTCTCCTGTGGGGAAGAGTATGCCTCTGTGGTTCTGGACTATGTCGTACACGCCCCTGGCGTCCGAGCCTATTATTGGGACTGCTAGACACGCCGACTCCATCGAGGCTCTGGACAGTCCCTCTCTTTCGGATGGCATTATCGTGGCGCGCGAGGCCTCGATCAGCGCTCTTGGGTCCGCGACGTGTCCCAGAAAGTGAACCCTTTTTTCCACGCCGAGCTTTTGAGCGAGGTCCTTCATCTCCAGCATGAGTTTGCCGTCTCCCGCGCACGCCAGGTGAATTTTATCATTCCCTGTCTTCGACAGCGCGGCGATGGCGTCTTTATGTCTTTTGCGGGGGATGAACTCCGCTATCATTGAATACAGTACGTCGTCATCGTCCAGACCTAGTTCTGCGCGGATTTTAAGTATGTCGCACCTTTGCTTTTCCCTGTTGCTGTAGGTGGAGAAGTCCAGTCCGATTCCGGGCATATATACTAGCGAGTTCTCGTCGATTATGTGATATTTTTTAGCCGAGTTGAAGTCCTCGTGATTTATCACTATGAGTTTGTCCGTCCAGCGTCCGGCTATTTTTTCCAGGGTGCGGAATATGAAGTTGAGTGTGCGGCGTCCGCCCTTGCAGAAGTGGAAGCCGTGCGCGGTGTAGACGACCTTGGGATTGCCTGACATCCGAAGCCCTCTCAACGCGAACCTTGTGACGAATGACGCTACCGGCGTGTGCGTGTGCACTATGTCGTATCCCCTCTCGCAGACTAGCTCGCGTATTCGTCCGTGGTTTTTGATTATGTTTCTCAAGTCGAGCGGGCTGCGGCTCCATTCAGCGTCTATCAGGTCGTCGAAGTGGCTGGCGAGGTTCTCTGATTTGGTTATGTCATGAGCCATCGCATCGACCTTCCACCCAAGTTTGCGGAAGTGGTCGGCGTACGGGAGCAGAAATGCCGATATCGTCACAGGCACGGTCGTTACGATGAGAAGTTTGGGTTTCTCGCCGGCGTCTAGTACGATCGCATCACTCATAGTTCCACCACCTTCATCAGATCCTCGCCCGGTCCGGTATATGGCAGGTAGAGGACATATTTAAATATCCCGTCATGTGACGAATCTGCTCCGGCCTCAGCATAGCCAACCCTGCTCCAGAAGTCGCTCGCCACTGAATTTTTAGCGCTTCGTATATATTGCGCGAGCACTGTCTTGACACCTATCGATAGCAAGTCCCGCTCGACGGCTCGGATAAACGCGCGTTCAACGCCTCTTTCCATGACACGGCAGCTCATGAGGAACGTATCTATCAGCGCTGTTTCGTTGCCTGTCAGGTACACAATGCAAAAGATCACCTTGCCGTAATCGCCGAACCGGTCTTTGAGCTCCCCCACGTAGGCCCTATAGTCGGGCGAGTTCATCACGGATTGAAGCTCGGCCTCGGAGTAGCGGTAGGTTGTAAGGTTGAACTGGTTCGTCTTGTTGGTCAGTTGCGAAGCCCGTGGCAGGTTGTGAGCGTTGAGCCCTTCAATCGACAAAACCATGTCCAGTGATCTGAGGTATTCATCGATGCTTGCGTATGCGTGTCTCTCCCCCTGCCTACGCGCCTCTGCGGCGTACTGCTCTGTCTTGATGGCGTCCTCTGCGGTATTTTGTACCTGAAGGAAGTATTGGTGGGCGACGCCCGCTATGAACTCCTCCAGTTTGGACGAGTCGCTCGGGAAGTCCGGCGTCGCGACGTCGGGCAGCGCTATGCGCATTGCCTCCCGTTCGAGGGGGTTGTCGTCGATGAACACGAATGCGTCCGTCCCGATGTTGAGTTCTTCGGCCAGGGCTCTAAGATTTTGGGATTTAGGGCTCCAGTTCGACTTGATAGCGACAAAATCGTTCGACCTGAGGAGCATGTCGGGGTGGTTGTCGATGCCGCCCAGAGCGTCGTCCATGTTGTTCTTCGACAGGACGGCAAGCAGCACGCCGCTCTCCTTGAGTTCCCTGATCCTGCTTTGGAAGTCGTAGAACCTGCTCCCGGAGCCGACTTTATCGAGGTGAATCCCGTCGATGCCGAGCTCCCCGATCACCCCGCCCCAGAGAGTGTTGTCGAGGTCGAGAGCGAGGCATTTCCTGCGGGCCCCGTGCATTGCTCGCCATATCACGGCTATCTCGTCGGCTATCGCCTCCTCGCCCGGCTTGGAGAACGGCATGCCGCCCATGTACCATACCCGGTTGTTGTAAAAGTTCCTGCGTCCCATGTTTGCGGCGAGCTCCGCGAGATCGAGTATGGGAACAGGGATATCCTCCATAGCCCGCCGCCAGTATGCGCCCGCTGCCAGCTCCGGCTTGCGGGACGTGAGCGGTCTTATGTGTATGTCCGGTATATCCAGTGTCGAGACGACGTATGTGATGTCCCTGTGGTTTGAGGCGCAATCGTCTATTAGCGTAACGATGGGGGCAAGCGCCTCCTCCGGCGCGGAATATTTCTCCCCCAGGAGCGTCCTCCCGTGGAGGACGATGAAAACCTCTCCGGGGCCCGATGAGTATATTTGGGAATTGGGGTTGGCGAGCTCCTGCAGCCACGTGTTGTAGGCTTTAGGGTAATATATCTCCCCCTTGACGAGCTCTTTTGCCCGCATTGCGACGGAGGTCATGGTGACGTTGGACAGGATGGAAATTGTCATGGTTTTGTTATGGCCCTTGCGGGATTACCTATCACAGTAACGCCGTCCGGCACATCGTGAACGACAATGCTTCCCATGCCAATGGTGCAGTCCGCCCCGATAATAATGCCCTGTTTCAAGGCGCTTAGCACGCCGATCATTCCGCGTTCCCCTATATGCACATTGCCTGAAATGGCGGCGGACGGCATAATGGACGTGAAATTTCCGACGATGGCGTCGTGACCTATCATTGCGCCGTAATTCAAAAACACGCAGTCGCCGATCGCGGCATCGACGCTTACCAGGCAGTTTTCGGCGATAACCACTCCCTCCCCAAGGCGTGCGTAATCACTTATCCGTGCGCTTGGATGCACGATATTCGGGAAGGATATCAGGGGATTTTCCCTGAGCCTGCGGTAAACCCCCTCCTTCGCATGCGGGTCTGCAAAGCCTATGACGACGGAGCATGGCTCGGCAATCGAGTCCAGATATTCGCCGCCGCCAAGCACCGCAGCGTCGTTCAGGACGGTCCCGGGTTTGACCTCGTCGTCGACGAAACCAAGTATGACGGCGCCCTTAGCGCACAGCGTCAGCCTGACTGCTTGGAGTACCTCGCGCCCAAGTCCGCCTGCGCCGTATATAATTATATTGCGGGACATATCATATCCTCCAAGGTGAGGGATGCCTCTCGGCATGATCTGGAAAATCTTCTGAATAGAAGGATAGATCGCGCAATTTTCACTATTTTATCTCTCTCCTGTAAACTTTGGCATAGTCGCCTCACTGGCGGCGGATATTCCCTCTCGTCTCGCGGCTTTCTTGATTGTCCGGAGAATTATCCTGACGTCGAGTAAGATGCCCATGTGCTCGACGTACCAGACGTCGAGGGCGAACTTTTCCGGCCATGATATTGAGTTGCGCCCGTTTATCTGCGCCCATCCGGTAATGCCGGGCCTGACATTCAGGCGAATCCTCTGCTCGTCGCTGTAGAGCGGCACGTACTCCATAAGAAGCGGGCGGGGCCCGACCAGGCTCATATCACCCTTCAGCACGTTCCACAGCTGCGGAAGCTCGTCCATGCTGGTTGATCTCAGCCACTTCCCGAACATCGTCAGCCTTGCCTCATCCGGCAGGAGTTCCCCGTCTTTGCCGCGCTCGTTCGTCATCGTCCGGTACTTGTACAGTTTGAAGGGCCTGCCCGACAAACCCGCGCGCTCTTGAACGAAAATGGCGGGAGGGGACATCTCTCGCCGGACTTTCAGCGCAATCCACAGCATCAGCGGGGAGAATATAACGAGCCCGATTGTGCCGCCCACAATGTCCATCAGTCGCTTGCAGGCAAAAAAAAACATTTGGAAAACATTTAATCAGCGATCCCCTAGTCCCTTATCTGCCTGAGCACTATCTCTATCACCCTGTCCTGATCGTCGGGGGAGAGGTTCGATCCCGATGGGAGGCAGAGCCCGTCCTCGAATAGGGACGCGCTCACGTCGCCGGTGTCGTGGGGGTAATAGCGCACGCCCTTGAATACGGGCTGCAGGTGCATGGGCTTCCACACCGGACGTGACTCGATGTCCTGTGCCTCAAGCGCCTCCATGACGCGGATATTGGTCGTTCCGGATGCGCATGGGTCTACTGTCATAGCCGTGAGCCAGCGGTTCGAGGAGCTCCACTCGGGCTCCGGCATAAACGATATGCCGGGATGTCCGGCCAGCGCCTGATAATATCTGTCGAACACAGCCCTGCGCGCGGCCACGCGTTGTTCCAGGAGCTTCAGCTGCGCCCGTCCTATGCCGGCAAGCACGTTGCTCATCCTGAAGTTGTAGCCCAGCTCGGAGTGTTGATACCACGGCGCCCTGTCGCGCGCCTGCGTTGAGAGGCGCCGGGCGTGAGCTATCGCCTCCTCGTCATCCGAGAGTAGCATGCCCCCTCCTGACGTGGTGATTATCTTGTTGCCGTTGAAGGAGTAAAACGAGAATTTGCCGAACGACCCCGTCTGACGCCCCTTGTAGGCCGCGCCCAATGATTCTGCGGCGTCCTCGAGGATTGGAACGCCGTAAGATGAGCAGAGCTGGATGATTTTGTCCATGTCGCACGATTGACCGTAGAGATTGACCGCGATGACCAGACGGGGCATCTTCCCGCTCGCGGCGGCGTCAGCTAGCGCTCGTTCGAGCGCGGAGGGCGACATGTTCCACGACTCCGGCTCCGAGTCGATTAGTATCGGCGTTGCGCCGCACTGCACAACGGGCGCGAGTGAGGCCACGAATGTCATGGATGAGCAGAAAAACGTGTCCCCCCGCTGAATTCCCATTTGGAGAGCCGCGAGATGAGCCGCAGCCGTCCCGGAGGAGAGCGCCAGCGCGGAGCGCACGCCCGCGTGAAGCGCGCACTCACGCTCAAAGCCCTCGACGTGAGGCCCAAGGGGAGCAACCCAGTTCGTATCGAATGCTTCCTTGACGTAATTTATCTCCTCTCCGCCCATATGAGGAGCGGAGAGATATATGCGACCGGTGATCTGAATCCCTCCCTCGCGAGGTTAAAGATATTCCCTCGTCATTTTTCACATATAAAAAATAATAGTAGTTGTTTCTCCATATATGATATCATATTATCCGTTTACGGCGCTTAATGGAAGGCGCTTTTTGGGTTTGCTTTACGGGGTATGGCTTATCGCGTAATTTTTTTGTCAATAAAATAAATAATAGATATTCATCAAGAGGAGATGCTCTCGTGAAATTTCGCTCTATGTTTATTTTAACTAAAATGCTATTGATGGTTTTTGCACCCTGTTTTGCTTTGTTTTTATTTCCTGTACCGGCGCTGGCCGCCGCGTCAATTTACAATATCGAGGATCCCGATCGATTGTTATATACCATACATTTGCCCATGACAGTTGGAGAACAGGCGACGATTAGATTTCCTGACGGCAATGTCATCGATGCGGGGAAGGTGCGGGCTGTTCCGATCAAGAGCAGACACCCGAGCTTTACCGCGAGTAAATATGGAATCGGAGGGCAGGTAATAGCGACGGCTGCGAACGCGCACCACTTTCAGATCTCTGTGGAGGACGGAACCGGACGGACCATGAGTCTGATACCGATGCAGACATTCGCGCCGGCGCCTGGGTATGGGACGTCGTTTGTTGTGGAGGGGATTGGCGGCTCGGGGTTGTGGGGAAAGTACTCTCCCTTTGTGGGCAGTCCGGTTTATATAATAAACAAGGCTGGCATGCCCGTTCTCTTCAACAACCTGCAGCTGTTTCAGTTTGCCGGCGCCGTGGAGATACGGGTGTACAAGCCTGAGAGAGAGGCGGAGTATCTGGAGATCGAGAACGTCGCCGGAGGGCGCGCATGGTATCACGACTTGTCCGGCGACCATCAGTTTGCCGTGGTGGAGAGCGGAGTCTCAGGAACAGGCCGCTTCGAGGGCACTCTCTATCAGGGACTGGGGCAGGTCCGGGCCAATCACCCGGGAGTTATATGCATAAGCACCTGTCCGAAGAGGGAGATCGGGGGATTTCAGATAGTGCCTTTGAGCCACACGTACTCCAAAGAGATGCAGAGGACTCGCAACATGAGCCAATATATCGTTTTACGAGGGGTGGGTTTCGAGGATATTGCGGGAACTTCGCCGTTCTTTCGCGGCTCTGTCCGGCCGGGCGACGTGGATGAGCCTGATTCCAAGACCGGCTGGGTGATGTGCAGAATTGGCGGAAAATGGCAGGAGATGCCTAATGTATCGGGCCTGACCGAACACACGCTCGATAACATCGAGGCGTTCAGGATTTTTTTATAATATAAATGATATGACTCAAGTTAGCTCATGCAGAGACTCAAGCCGCCGAATGAACGAAGCGAATCGGCGGCCGACAGGATGTCGGACGAGTGGCGAAGTAAGCTTAAAACCGCGTTTTTCGTGCGGTTTTAAGCGGCATGGACGTACTTCCGCCACGGTCCGATTTGCGTAGTGACTCGGGGGATTGAGTCTCCCACAACATGAGGCAACCTGATAGTCATAATAAATAATGCCACGTCAGGCAAAAAATGGGGATAGTATAAATGTATTCAGGTATTTTATTCAACACGGATGATTCATCCTCGGCGAGTTTCTCGCCGGAGGCGCTGATGAGCGGGGAGATCCCGGCCAGGGCGGACATACCGGATGAGTTCAAATGGCGGTTGTCCGACATCTATGCGACGGATGGCGACTGGGAGAGGGATTTCGCGCGCGTGAAGTCCGAACTGCCGAAGCTGTCCGCGTTTAAGGGGACGTTGGGAGAGTCTCCAGAGAGCTTGCTAGCGTGCCTTCGTCAGCAAGACGAGATATCCATATTGATGGGACGCGTTTACGTCTACGCCAGCATGAAGAGCCACGAGGACACGGCGGACCCGACATACCAGGATATGTCGTCGCGCGCTGCCGCCCTTATGGTGGAGGTCTCGACTGCGGCCAGCTTTATCACGCCTGAGATTATAGCCATACCGGAGGAGACTTTGCGCGGATTCATGGATCCGCGCAAAACCGGGTCGCGGTTCGACGATTACAGATTTACGCTTAAGGAGATACTGCGTCAGAAGGAGCATATTTTGTCAGGGGAGCTCGAGGAACTTCTCGCGCGCGCCGGAGATATGGCCTCATCTCCTGACAACACGTTCTCGATGCTGACGAACGCGGACATGAAATTTCCGATGATACGCGACGAAGACGGCCGTGAGGTGGAGCTGACCGACGAGCGCTACATGAAGTACATAAGCTCATCCTCCCGCACTGTGAGGCAGGCGGCGTTTGACGCCCTTTACGAGACCTACGGAAAGAACAACAACACGCTCGGCGCCACGTTCAACGGGATGCTCAAGACCGCCCGATTCTTCTCCGAGTCCCGCAAATTTGACTCGGACATCTCCGCCGCGCTGAGCGCGCCGAACATTCCTCTTGCCGTTTACGACAATCTCGTCGAGACGGTGGAGGGCAGCCTCTCCAATCTGCACAGATATATGGAGCTCCGCAAAAAAATCCTGCGGCTGGATGAGCTTCACATGTACGACATATACAACCCTCTTGTCGCTAATCCGTACAGGGACATCCCATGGGAGACCGCCAAAAAAATGGTGGTTGAGGCGCTGCAGCCCCTGGGCGAGGAGTACATGGCTCAGTTTGTCATAGGCCTCGAGTCGGGTTGGATAGACGTGTACGCGAACAGGGGCAAGCGCGGCGGCGCGTATTCCTGGGGATCGTACGGGACGCACCCATACATATTGCTGAACTACAACGGGGAGCTCTCAGACGTCATGACTTTAGCGCACGAGATGGGGCACTCCATGCACTCGTACTATTCCCGCGCGCACCAGCCCTATCCGACGTCCGACTACACCATATTCTGCGCCGAGGTGGCGTCCACCACAAACGAGGAGCTGATGCTCGATTATATGCTTCGCACGACCGAGGAGCGAGAGAAGAGGATATATCTGTTGAACCAGAGGGTCGAGCGCATAAGGGCGACCGTCTACAGGCAGGTGATGTTCGCGTCCTTCGAGCGCGACGTACACGCGCGCAATCAGGCGGGGGAGAACACCACCGCCTCCGAGCTGGGCAAAATGTGGCGCGCACTGAACGTCAAATACTTTGGCCCGGAGATGATTGTGGATGACCTGATAAGCCTGGAGTGGTCCAGGATTCCGCACTTCTATTCGCCATTTTACGTCTACCAGTACGCGACGGGATACTCCGCCGCTGCGTCGCTGGCTCATCAGATCACGACGCGGGGCAAACTCGCGGAAGTTCCTTACATCAATTTCCTGAAGAGCGGTGGAAGCGACTACTCCATCGAGCTTTTGCGCGGCGCAGGAGTCGACATGAGCACGCCGCAGCCGATCTTGGACGCGCTGGGACTTTTTGCCCGGACCTTGGACGATATGGAAAATCTGTTGGCCGATAACAAATAATGATCTGAAGCGCTTCATAAAAGGAGGGGGTGAGATTGCACTGGAAGGATGCTCGCGTCGGCGCGGTTATCTGCTATTGCGGGAATGTGACCAAGGAGGACATACTTATCGCGATTGCCGCGGGGGCACGGAGCCTCGACGATATCAGAGCCCATACGACCGCCTGCGTCGGCGACCCCAAACACACTTTGAACCCATCCGGCAGGTGCTGCTGGGATGAGGTTCAAGAGATGCTGGACTACTACTCACCGGTTGTGGATGCGCTTAAACGAAAAAAATAAGATATCACCGGATCGGCGCGTCCGGTAGCGTCCTCATTGTTGATTGTGTCACCGTACTAGTTTCAAAATGACCTCCTCTATATCGCGGCTGATCGTTCTCATCAGCTGTTCGTCACGCGCCTCCACCAGTATGCGTATGAGCGGTTCGGTGCCGGACGGGCGCAGGAATATTCTCCCTGCTCCCGATAATTTTTCGCGCGCGCGCTCACACGCCTCCTCCAGTGCGGGAGAGGAGAGAACCGTTTCCCTGTCGGTTATTTTTAGGTTTTTCAGCAGCTGCGGGTATCTTGGAAATCTGTCGACGAGTGTGTCGATGTCCTCTCCAAGGCTCAGACATGACTTCAAAAACAGGATGCCCGTACATATACCGTCTCCGGTCGATACATAATCCGAGGCTATCACGTGTCCCGACTGCTCGCCTCCCAGGGAGGCGCCGGTCTCCCGCATCTTCTCCAGAACATATCTGTCTCCGACCGCGCATCTGAAGACCTCTATCCCGTGCTCGCTCAGCTTCTCCTCCAGCGCCATGTTGCTCATTACAGTTGCTGCCACCCCGCTGCCGAGCGCGCCTGCGCTCTTGAGGTAGCGGCCGATTATCCAGAGCATTATGTCGCCGTCTATGACCCTGCCAAGGTGATCGCAGAGCAGCACCCTGTCAGTATCGCCGTCGAAGGCCATTCCCAGCCGAGATGAGCTTGTTGCGACCGCAGACGCTAGATGTTCCATGTGCATGACCCCGACCCCGTCGTTTATGTTGAGCCCGTTGTACTCGACTCCGCAGTGGAATACGCCGCCCCCCCAGTATTCAAACACATGTTCTACCAGGTCGGACGCCGCCCCGTTCGCCGCGTCCACTGCCAGCGGCAGTCCGCACTCTCCTATGGAGGACAGCATTCCCTGAAGCCACTTGATATATGAACCTGTCCTGTCGCCGGCGTCATGCAGGCTGCCTATGGCGTCCCCCGTAGGGCGGGTTCTTGTACGGATAATGTCCTCCAGATAGTCCTCTATCGCGGCCTCGTCGTCATCCTTGAGCTTGAATCCCCGAGAGTCGAAAAATTTTATCCCGTTGTACTCCGCCGGGTTGTGTGATGCGCTTATCACTGCTCCGGCGTCGAAATCACCCTGACGAAGTACGAAGCTGACGCCCGGTGTGGGAAATATGCCGAGTGTATATACCTCCGCCCCCTCTGACATCATTCCGGAAAGCAGCGCGCTCTCCAGCATTGCCCCCGAAAGCCTGGTATCCCTGCATGATGCGATTTTAGGGCGCTTGCTCCCCCGATCTTTCAGGAATGACACGAACGCGCGCCCAAAGGATAGCGCGCTTTCAGGGGTCATTATGCCCTGGTTTGCGATATCTCTGACGCCGTCCGTGCCGAACAAACGCCTCTCTTTCTCCCCTGCTGCCATAAATAGACCCGCCTCTCGCGTCATGGAATGATAACGTTGACCGCAACCTGCTGCGGCTCTATCCGAATAACGTTCATTCCGTCCGCCAAATTTCTGACCAGGACCGGGAGAACGATTTGAGACGCAACGACATTTGTGACGTCGACGTACAGCTCCAACGGCGGCTTGTCGACGTTAAAAGGCTCGCTCGCGATCATCGAGCGCTCGACAGTTATGTTAGCCGTCGGAGGAGAAATGCTCCACCCATTTGTGTTGAGCGTCCCTCTGAGATTGATGCTGACTCCTGTGAAGGTTTTTGTCTCAACTGCCGTTCGTATTTCGACCCTCACATTTACATGATTCGGGCCTGCGAAAGTTACCCCCTCCGCCGGCAGCTCCAGCGGAATATCCACGTTCATGCTCTCGACATGTCCCGCTACATTTATGGTGTTGATCTCCAGCTCTTTGATGTCGCGGAGCGCCTCGCGGCTTCCTCTGATAGTAACGACATCAGGGGAGACTGTCACCGCGCCGACTTCGAAGCCCTCTCTGGGAGTCCCGGTCACCTTCACGCTTACGGGGATGTTAACCTCTTGCGTCGATTCTGTAAATGACACCTTCACCTTGACAACGGGCGGATCGATAACCACACTTTGCGCAACGCTGCCCTCATTTGCGACGAGGATCACCGGCAGCTCCTTCTCCCCTCTGAACAGCTCTTTGATAGAGCTTCTGACCTCAGCGCGCCGTATGGCCATGACATCCGCTTCCGGTCCCTTCACCGATATCTCCCCGGGAGAGATATCCACGTTTCCCATAGTTAGATTCTGAGGCGTTTCGTCCCGTGTGACGAGTGACGGCCGCATCGTTCGCTCTATCATCCTGAAGAGCTCGAAGTCGACCGTTTGCGGGTTCGAGCTCGCAACCCTCACATTTGCGGGGAGAGGGGAAATCTGGACCGGCAAGCGGTATTTACCAGGTCTCAGGTCCTGAATCCCCACCGAAGCCGTGATGGAGTCGCTGTTCATCAGCGCCAGCGCCTCAAAGGTCCCCTCCAGACTGATGTCGACGTTCTTCACGGTGCTGGATATCGAGTATCCGTCCGTTATGTCCTGATATCTGAGGGGTACCCGCAGATCCTTAGTGATGAACGTGTTTTTGTCCCATGTTACGAAAAACCACAGTATCACGGCGAACACCAGTGACGCGGCCCGCATGATCCAGCGTGTTCTCTGAGCCTTTTGCATATTAAAATTCACCCTCGCCTATCTGTCCGAACCGGGCCATTGAGACTCGATCTCCTTCCTCAGCCGCTGCAGTATGCTCAAGTTCTTTTCGTATGGATTGAAATATCTGCGGATAAAGCGCGATACCTGGTCGTCGTTGAGAGGCTTGGAAAGCCTTCCGCGCACCGCCAGCGATACGTGCCCGTTCTCCTCTGATACCACCAGCGCCTGAGCGTCGGAGACTTCCGTGACGCCCACTGCGGCCCTGTGTCTGGTCCCGTGCCATCTGGAAATATCCGTGTTGTCCGAGAGCGGCAGATAGCACGCGGCGGCGATGATCATCTGCCTGTCCATAATCACGGCGCCGTCGTGCAGAGGGTTGTTGGGCCAGAATATGGAGAGCAGCAGCTCCTGAGTTATCTCAGCGCGGAGGTGAACGGCAGAATGCCATATCTCCCTGAGGCCGGTGTCCCTCTGGAAGATGATGAGTGCGCCTATCCTGTGTTGCTGGAAGTACGCGACCGCCTTAATCAGCGCGTCGGAGTACACCTCCGAGATATCGTTCGTATGACTTCGCCCGGACAGGAGCCGCCCCCTTCCGAGTTCCTCCAGAAGACGCCTCAGCTCCGGCTGAAACACTATGGGGATGGTTATGATAATCGCGCTGAGAAGGTATCCGAGCAGCCAGGAGATGACTTTGAGATCGAGGGTTCTGGCGATTGTTCCGAAGACTACTATGACCAACATTCCTCTCACGAGTTGCATTGCCCTCGTGTCCACAAAAAACAGCAGCACCCTGTAGGTCAGGAATGCCACGAACAATATATCTATAATATCCTGCCATCTGAAGCTGAGAAATAAGGACAAAAACCTATCCTCCCCTTAAAAGTATCCCCTGAGCTTGCGGAGCAGCGCCAGGTTTCCCTCGTCGCCTATGCCGTCATGCGGTGTTTCGAGTATCATCGGGGTGTCGGCGAACCTGTCGTCTGAGACCAGCATCCCGAACGGTATTGTGCCGATTTCTCCCTCCCCGATATGCTCGTGCCTGTCGATATTGCTTCCCCGGGCGCCCCTGTTGTCGCTCATGTGCCAGCACCCGACTCTATTGAGGCCGATGTGTTTCGCGAGGGACGATACCAGCCTGGCGTATCCTCCCTCGCTGCGAATGTCGACTCCGGCGCCGAAGACGTGGCAGAGGTCCACGCATATCCCGAGGCGTCTGTCCCAACCCTGATTTTCCAGGACCGACGCTATCTCCTCCACGGAGCTCCCTAGGACTCCTCCTTGTCCCGCCATCGTCTCCAGCAGGACCGAAACGGTTTTGTCAGAGGTCCTGTCCAGGATTTCATCCAGGGACTCGACAAGACGCATCAATGCGTCATCGCGGTTGCCGTCCTTCGAAGAGCCCGGATGAATTACCACTGAATCTATTCCAAGCTGATAACACCGCTCTATCTCATGGACCGCCGCGTCGATGCTCATGCGTCTTGGCGCGCCCTCTCCCGCCATATTTATCAGGTACGACGCGTGAGATACGACCCTGGTGACGGAGCTTCCGAGCAGGGCTCTCCTGAATGCCTCCGACTCGGCGTCGGAGAGGTTCTTGCCTCGCCATTGAAGGGGATTGCGGGTGAAAATCTGCATTGCCTCGCAACCCAGACGATCAGCCCTCTCTATCGCGCGATACAGTCCTCCCGCGACGGATATATGAGCGCCCAGCAGGGACATCGGTTTGTATCAGTTCAACTTCATGCGTCCTTCGTACACAACTCCGTGGACGCCGTCTACGGTGATCAGCATTCCGTCACGCACCCGCTCCATCGCCCCCTCGACGTTGGTCATGCACGGGATGCCGAGCTGAAGCGCCGTCATTGCGGTGAAGTTAGTCATCCCGGGCTCCTCCGTTATGAGCGCGGCCGCCTTCTTCATTGCGGGCAGGTACTCGTGGTCAGTCTTTGGCACTACGAGCACGTTGCCCACGCTCATCTTGTCGGTCGCCTCGGCGGCCGTGTAGGCCTTGCAGATGAAGCCGGACGCCTCGCGTTTGATGAGGGACGGTGAGTGGAAGAGCACCCTCCCGACCGTCTGCACGAGCAGCATGTTGGTGGTGCCGGATACGAACACCGGAAATCCTGTCGTTATCACGACCGTATCGCCCTCGACGACGTAATTGTGCTTCAGAACCGACTCGATGGCCGCGTCGATGGCCCCCTCCGAGTCCTCGTGCTCATCCTGAAGCAGAGGCTTTACCCCCCACAAGAGCGAGAGCGCCCTCCACGTCGAGACGAGCGGGGTGCAGGCTATGATCGACGCCTTCGGACGGTATTTGCTCACCATCGCTGCGGTGTTGCCGCTGCGGGTCAGTGATATGATCGCGGACGCTCTCAGATCCTCGGCTATTCTCATAGCTGAGTGGCTCACTGAATCAGGCACGTTCGTCGAGCTCTTTATCTCTCTGAGCACGTAATAGCGGCTCATCGACTCGCTCTCTGTGCTCGTGACGATGCGGTCCATCATGCTCACCGCCTCGAGCGGGTACTTGCCGCTCGCGGTCTCGCCGGAGAGCATTACAGCATCCGCGCCGTCGAGGACCGCGTTGGCCACGTCGCTCGCCTCCGCCCTTGTCGGGCGTGGATTGCGAATCATCGAGTCCAGCATCTGAGTCGCGACTATAACGGGCTTTCCCCGTTCGCGGCACAGCTCTATGATCTTCTTTTGGACCATTGGGACCACCTCGGTGGGCATCTCGACCCCGAGGTCCCCCCTCGCCACCATCACAGCGTCCACCACCTGGACGATCTCCTCGAGGTTTTGCACGCTTTGCAGTGTCTCTATCTTGGCCATGATGTTGATTTTTTTGTTCTTGCCGCCGTGGTTCTCGACAACGCGCCTTACGTGCATTATGTCCTCCCGCCGCCTGACGAATGAGACGGCGATATAGTCCATGTCGTGATCCATACCCCACTCTATGTCATGTATATCCTTCTCCGTCAGAGTCGGAACGGAGAGCTCCGCCCCCGGGATGTTCACTCCCTTGCGCTCGCCCAGCGTCCCTCCAACCAATACTCTGCACGTTATGCAGTCCGGCTCTATGTTCTCTATTTTCAGGTGGATGGATCCGTCGTCGATGAAGACGTTCTGAGCGAGTTCCACCTCCTCAGGCAGATTTGCGTAACTGATGCTGACCTGCTCCGCGTTGCCGAGGCGCTCCTCTGTGAGCAGTTTGAACACGGAGTCGGATTTCAGGTCCACCGGCTTGTGTCCCTCCAGCAGGCCGGTTCGAATCTCCGGGCCCTTGGTGTCGAGCAGAGTGGGTATGGGCATGATGCCCTCGCTCTCTATCTGCCGCACCATATCGAGCATTTTGCCATGTCCCTCATAGTCACCGTGGCTGAAGTTGAAACGCGCCACGTTTAACCCGGCCTCAACGAGTTCCCGCAGTTTATCTATGTCGCTGCATGCTGGACCGAGCGTGCAAACTATCTTGACCTTTCTCATTTTAACCTCCCATTCCCTTAAACGACGACGGATGCGTGCCCGTGCGAGAGGGATTGTATCCTCTCCTCGAGGTCCGGCGTCATGGATATCTTTACTGACCTCATCCTGAGCAGAGCCTGTTCCTCCGGCGTGTAAAGATCGAGCATAACCGACAGATTGCCCGGGAACTTCTCCAGTTCAGAGCAGAGTTTCCCATAGAAATCCTCCGGCAAACCGTCAGTCGCGACCTTGATGCGGATGGCGCCCGCGCGCCTTGTCTTTGCCGCGGACAGGGGCTCCAGTTCGTCCAGTATCAGCGATATATTGCCGTCATTGCGAACTGAGCCGGTTACCAGATAAGGAGCTCCCTGCGAGAGTATGGGTTTGATATCCGGCCACTGGCGCGGAAAACATACCACCTCGGCCTGGCTCTCGGAGTCCTCAAATATAAGTATCCCCATAGGGTCTCCCTTTTTGGTATATTTCTCCTTGAACTCGACCAAAAGACCTAATATCACCGGCGAGGCGTCCGCCATCCTCCAGTGGGCGAGGTCGCTGATGCGGCACGTGGCGTATCTGTACTCGTCCGCCTTGAACTCGTCGTAGGGATGGCCGGATATATATATACCCACCGATTCGTGTTCCAGCTCCAGTAATTTGCGCACTTCGTAATCCGGAACGTTGGGCATATCCGGCCCGTTATCCTCCTCGTCCTCGTCTGAGAAGAGCGACATCTGTCCCGCGTACTTGTCCTTGCGTGATGCCATCTCTATCATCGAGGGGAGGGACTCCAGAAGTTTGCGCCTGTTTGGCTCTATTTCTGCGAATGCCCCTGACTTCACGAGATTTTCCAGAACGCCGCTGTTGACGGTGCGAAGCTCGACGCGCGAGATAAAATTCCACAGGGACTTGAACTCGCCGCCCGCTCCACGGGCTCTGAGTATCGCGTCCACCGCCGTACTGCCCGCTTTTGCGACTGCGGAGAGCCCGAAGAGAATGACCCCGCCGGCCACGGAGAAGTCGGCCATGGATCTGTTGATATCCGGGCCCTTTACCTCGAAGCCCAGCCCCCGAACCGAGTCTATGTATTTTCCCAGCTCGTCCTGTTTGTTGCCGGAGAGAGCCGACAGGTACGCCGCGAGGAACTCCGGGCCGTAGTTCGCCTTGAGATAGGCTGTCTGATAACTTATGAGCCCGTATGCCGCGCTGTGCGACTTGTTGAAGCCGTACCCGGCGAACTCCTCGATTATGTCGAATATCTCTCCGGCCTTGGAGGCGGCGACCCCGTTTTTCTCCGCTCCCTCCATGAACTTAGCCCTCTGAGCGGCCATTACCTCGACCTTCTTCTTCCCCATAGCGCGCCTCAGGAGGTCCGCTTCCCCAAGCGTGTAGCCGGCCAGGCGAGACGCGCACTGCATGACCTGCTCCTGATACAGAACGACGCCGTAAGTCTCTGACAGAGCCTCCTCCAGCAGAGGGTGAGGGTACGCGACGGGCTCCTGCTTGTGCTTTCGCTTCACGTAGGAGTCGGTCATCCCGCTTTTGAGAGGGCCGGGCCGGTATAGAGCCATAAGGGGAGCCAAGTCGTCGAAGGAGTCCGGTTTTATGCGCTGAACGAGGTCCCTCATGCCGCTCGACTCCAGCTGAAATACCCCCAGCGTGTCCCCCGCCTGCAGCATCTCGAACGTCTTCCTGTCGTCCATCGGTATTGTTTCGAGATCGACCGGGGCGTGTCCGCTGGCCTTTATGTTGCTGAGAGCGCGCTCTATTATCGACAGCGTCCGCAGGCCGAGGAAGTCCATCTTGACGAGCCCAAGTTTCTCTATGGGCTCCATAGTGTACTGGGTGGTGACCTGATCGCTGTCCTTGATCTTGGTCACAGGCACCATCTCAGCAGTGGGCTGAGGCGTTATTACGATGCCGGCCGCGTGCTGTGACGCGTGACGCGCCAACCCCTCGACCTTGCTCGCTATGTCCAGCAGACGCCGCACCTGAGGGTCGTTCTGATACTCGTTCTTGAGCTCATCGTTTGAGGTTATCGCTTCCTTTATGGTCTTTATGCCAGACTTTATAGGGTCCGGTATCAGCTTGGCTATCTTGTTGACGTCCGCGTAGGGCATATCGAGCGCGCGCCCCACGTCCTTGACCGCCGCCTTGCTCATCATGCGTCCGAACGTGATTATCTGCGCCACGTGATCGGAGCCGTACTTTCTGACTATGTAGGATATGACCTCGTCGCGTCCCCTGTCGGATATGTCCGTGTCGATATCGGGCATGCTGATTCGCTCAGGGTTGAGAAACCGCTCGAAGAGCAGACCGTGCTTTATGGGGTCGAGGTCGGTGATGCGAAGCGACCACGCCACGAGCGAGCCGGCAGCTGAGCCTCGTCCGGGTCCGACAGGGATGCCCATGCCGCGCGCGTACGCGATGATGTCGGACACTATGCAGAAGTATCCGGGGAACCCCATCTGTTCGATGACTCCAAGCTCGTAGTCGAGCCTCTCCCGGTAATTTTCCGGTATCTCATCCGTCCTGAGGCGCGCGCGGAGCCCGTCGTAAGCTATACGGCGAAGGTGCGTCTCCAGCGTCTCCCCCTGCGGTATCTCGAAGTTGGGGAGATAGTAGTGTTTTTCAAACTCCATATTGACGCGGCATCTCTCGGCTATGGCCACCGTATTGGTGAGCGCCTCCGGGACATTTGCGCCGAATAGCTCCCACATCTCCTCCGGCGTTCGAAAGTAGTAGTCGTTTCCCTTGAAGCCGTATCTGTTTCTGTCGGTAACCTTGCTCTTTGTCTGAACGCAGAGGAGGATGTCGTGCCACTCCGCGTCCTCTCTCGTCATGTAGTGCGCGTCACTTGTGGCTATCAGCGGGAATCCGTGGCTGCGGGACATCTCTATCAGTGTCTTGTTCACGATCGCCTGTTCGGTGATGGAGTTGTGCTGTATCTCCAGGAAAAAATTGTCCGGTCCCATTATGTCACGGTATAACATGGCGCGCGCCAGCGCCCCTTCGGTGTCTCCCGATATGATCAGCGACGGCACCTCTCCCGCAAGACACGCCGACGACGCTATCAGCCCCGATCTGTAGCGCGACAGCAGGTCGTGGTCGATGCGGGGCTTGTGGTAAAAGCCGTCCGTGCTGGCAATCGAGACGAGTTTCACCAGATTGCGGTAGCCCTCATCGTTCTCCGCCAGGAGTATGAGGTGGTTTTGCTCCTTGACGTCCCTGCAGGTATGTCCCCTTGGAGCGACGTAGACCTCGCAGCCGAGTATCGGATTCACGTCATTTTTTTTGCACTCGTTGTAAAATTCGACGCAGCCGTACATGACGCCGTGGTCCGTCAGCGCGACCGCTCCCATCCCTCTCTCGCGGGCTGTACGCGCCAGGTCCGAGCACCTGTTTGCGCCGTCAAGAAGGCTGTATTCGCTGTGCACGTGCAGATGTACAAATGGTTTAACGGAATTGGTCATTTCTATACCTCTATTCCTTGTCTCTTTATAAGTCAGTTATGTCGGAAACCTCGTCCTCGCTATCATCGGAGGTTATGTGTTTCGACATGAGTATGTCTGCGCCCAGGTAGGCTGAGATAGCCTCCGGAGTCATCGCACGCGGAGCCTCGCGCGAGTATGGCTTCTCGCGGGCGCCTCCTGCTGCGGGCGGGCTTGGTTCTTCCTTTGTATCGGCTCGTCCCTCCGTTATTCCGAAGGCGCAGTCGAGCGCGAACTTTGCGCGCGGCGAGGTGAGTACGGCTTTGGCGGCAGCGGATGATTCTGAAAAATCAAGTACCAGCGAATCCTCTACGCGCAAAACCCTGACGTCTATCAACGCAGCCGCAAGCGGCAGATCGTCCCGGCAAAGCGCCTGGATTATCTCAGGCAGAGCGTCATTGCGCGTCGTTTCTTCCGGCGCGCCGGATGATGATATGCCCGATACACCCTCCTTTGCGCCGCCTGTGGCGTCAGCGCGTCTTGCGGGCGTATGTTTTTTTCTGTCGGGGATGCCGTCGTATGAGGTCGGCGCAGTTGATGACGGATAGGGCGCGCGCGGGTTTTCTGCCGCGATCTTCGAATTTGCCGCAGCCGGTATCTTCGCTGCCGCAGCGGAATGTCCTCTCGTCGCGATATATGCCGCCTCTGCGGGGGGCTCATCCTGAAAAATGGACATCAGTTCGAAGAACAGCAGGCCGGAGAATACCTCGGCCCTCAGCCCCATTCTGGCTCTCGGGAACATGGACGCGCACATCATCGCGGCCCTTTTCAGGTGTTCGCTCCTCCAGTGAACGGCTTCAGAGCGAAGAAAGTCCTTCTCCTCGCCGGAGAGCGCCGTGCCGGCGAGAGCGGGTTCGCCCCACAGGGCGAATACCCACATATCACGTAGCAGAGGGAATAGCGCGTCCAGAAAACGCTCCGGTGAAACGCCCTTGTCGAGCATCCCACGAATGGCCTCCGACGCCTCCTGCGGGCTGGTCCTGACAAGAGATATGAATCTCTCCATCTCCATTCTGCTGCTTCCTCCGAAGAGCTCCTGGACGGCGTGGAGCGGCAGTTCTCCCCCTCCGACGGCCACCGCCTGTTCCATAAGGGAGAGCGCGTCCCTCAGAGCCCCGTCCGCGCTTCTCGCTATCTCCCAGAGAGCCCCTTCATCGGCGCTGAAACCCTCGATCGAGGCTATGCGGCGCAGTTGGGCGACCATGTCCTCGACTGATATCCTGTGAAACGGTATGTGCTGACAGCGCGAGCGAATTGTCACAGGGACCTTGTGCGGCTCTGTTGTCGCGAAGATGAAGAGCACTGCGGATGGAGGCTCCTCCAGAGTTTTGAGGAGCGCGTTAAACGCCTCTGCGGTGAGCATGTGAACTTCGTCCAGTATGTAGACCTTTGTTCCGCCTGTGAAGGATGTGAGCCCGACGTGGGACTTCAGCTCGCGTATCTGATCTATGCCCCTGTTGGACGCGCCGTCTATCTCCATGACATCCATGTGCTCGCCGGACGTCACGGTGGTACATGACTCGCATACGCCGCACGGCTCTCCCTCTCCGGTCGGATTCTTGCAGTTAACCACCTTGGCAAGCAGTCGGGCCGCTGTTGTCTTGCCGCAGCCGCGCGGACCTGAAAACAGGTAGGCGTGTCCCAGTCGCTTATCCATGAACGACGAACGCAGCAGGCTTATCGCCGCGTCCTGTCCCACAACCTCTTTAAAGAGCTGCGGCCGATATTTTCGATACAGGGAAACGTACAATAACTTTACCTCCTCCTCAAGACGGGCCGACTGTAGAACAATTCTATCACATGGCCGACGCTTGAATAGAGGACTCCGAGCCGGCCGGGCGGCGAATATCGGGAAGTCCCGCGCGCGCAACGGCCCGGGCGGCCAAAGGGGGAAATCCTCTGGTTTATCCCTGTCGTCCCCCGGCTTGACCTCCTCTGTCGTCCCCCGGCTTGACCTCCTCTGTCGTCCTCCGGCTTGACCTCCTCTGTCGTCCTCCGGCTTGACCTCCTCTGTCGTCCCCCGGCTTGACCTCCTCCGTCGTCCCCCGGCTTGACCGGGGGACCCATAATCCCCTCAAACCTAGATCAATTCACTGAACAACTCATGACTCATGCACATCCGTGGGTCCTCCGGTCAAGCCGGAGGACGACAGAAGTGTGCGTGCCGGAGGAGGACAGAAGTGTGTGTGCCGGAGGAGGACCATTTTTGTGGTGATCGTGAAGATGGCGGGCGAATTCGCCCATTGCAGCCGAAGGTTGTTAATCAGCGCTTCCCTAAGTATAGGCGTAGGGCAATATTTGGCAAAATTTGAATCGCCAACAGATGGCCGACTTTAGGCCCGGTCATTCGAAGAGTTCGGAGTGAGTGCCGACACGAACAAACACTATCATTCCCAGACGTTTGGCCTTGTCGATTCTGTATATAAGCAGGAAATCGCCCCTATGTGACACTCTCTATGTCCAGTCCAATTCCCGCTTAAAGGGTGATCGAGCCACTCTGGATCAAGCGGCTCATCGTTGGCTATCAATAACAGCATCACTTTTTTAAGTCGTTTCATGTCATAGCGACCAGACAAAGACAGGCGGTCCCAGTCCCTTGAAAAAGTTTTCGTGTAATCGGGAACTAAAGGCAGGGTTGTCCGTTTACTTGCGGCTGTTTTTTTCGAGCTCATCAAACATATTATTCGCG
>JAISRE010000099.1 GCA_031273805.1 Synergistaceae bacterium
CTACAGCCCTCAGGGAACCAGCTATAGTCAGGGCTATGTACTGCGCCTCCCGCAATCGGCTGTTCCACTCAAACCCCATCACCGGAATCTCCGGAGATCGGATTATCCTTACGTCCTGAAGCTCCAGAACATCCTCCAGACCAACCGAGAGAGCTTGAATGAGAGATGATACCGAGGCGCAGATTATATCCGAGCCTGATTCCGCAAAACCGCTGTGTCCCTGCGCCGTTATCGAGCATATACCGTTGGCGTCCCGTTTTGCGGTCACCTCTATCATAATTTTTAAGTCAGGCGTTTATCGATTCCACGGAGAGCTCCGTGTACTGCTGCCTGTGACCTCTAAATCTGCGATAGTTCTTCTTGCGCCTGTACTTGAAGATGATGACCTTGTCCTCTTTGCCATGATCTGTCACCTTGGCTGTTACGCTTGCGCCATCCACATAGGGAGCGCCTATAACGGGCCCGTCATCCCCGCCAACCATCAAGACCTTGGCTACGTCGATGGTCTCACCGATTTGAACCTCTCGCTTCTCGACTCTGATCTTATCTCCGACCGATACCCTGTACTGCTTGCCGCCCTCTTCAATTACCGCATACATATAAAATTTCCTCCTTCCGCTGTCGCAAGGTAACACATCATCCGTGTTTTCTGATCTTTTCAGGATCTCCAAACCCCCGACATGCGTCTAACAAAAGCCAAGTTATTCTACGCTTCACAGGCATTCCAGTCAATGTTTAAAATCGACGAATCGTCGTCTCAGCGCCCTCTTCAAAAGTTACTGGTTACTGTCCAGCGGGAAGAGCAAGAAAAAGTTATCGCCGCGCTTTTGTGCGAGCCGAGGCTTCACAACATTACTTGACAGGCCCGCATACCCAGCGCCCGCCCTTGTCAGGACCATCTCTTTTGAGAAGTCCTTTTTCCTTCAAGGTTTTTATCGCTCGTTCAATTGTACTCTTTGTCTTGCCGACTTCTGCTATCAGCTGTTCGGTAGTAACCCAATTATTTGCCTCGATGGCGGAGAGGACTGTTGCTTGAGTGGCGCTGAGGCGATATTTTTCTCCACCGTTTTCTCCACCGTCTATGCTTGCTATGTTTTTTCTCGCTATGCTTTTTTCCTGATGTTCTATCTGCTCAGTAATGCTCGTATATAACGCCTTGAGCATAAATTCTATGAATTTGCCCGAATCATCATCACGCCTCGATGCCTCTATTGCCCCATAGTACCCCTGCCTGTTCACATATACGACTGATTCCATCGGTATCCACGCAAACAGATCATTCCATTTACTAAGTATCAATGTTTGCCACAAACGCCCCATGCGACCGTTACCATCAGCAAAAGGATGAATCGTTTCTATTTCGTAATGCAGTATGCCGCTCTTCAGCAGAGGGTGCAAATCAGACATTCTGCCCCACGCAAACAGCTCTTCAATAAGCCTCGGCACAAACTGAGGACGCGCGCCGATATGCACGGCTCGTCCCTCATCAAAAACGCCTACGTCCCTGCTGCGAAAACTCCCGGCTTCTTCAATCAGCTCATTTGTCATCAACTTGTGCGCTTTTAAAAAATCCTCGGGTTTATATGGATCCAAAGTCAATATTCGATCATAGGCTTCATAGGCGTTTTTGACTTCTTTTATTTCTGCGTGTTTGCCGGCGACTAATCTTCCATTAATCACATCCGTCACCTGCTCGATCGTCAAGCCGTTGTTCTCGATTGCAAGTGAGGAGTATATCGAGCGTATGCGGTTTTCCCTGTGCAGTCGGATATCTCTCTTAAAATCCGTCCCGAATTCAAGGCGAGTGACCGTCTCCGCGATTTTAGCCAAATAGTCGGCTGCCGCTTCCGTTATTGTGTAAGGCGGTTTGTTCACTGTAAAGACGTCCTTACGCAGTCCGAAAGGTCTTTCTGCTTTTGTTTGGCGAGCATGGACGGCAACATAGCGTGTGTCCTCCTATCGTTATGTTGGTCAGAGTGTTCCTTTATGCAAAAATATCTTTATCACATTTATCAATAATGCACTGTGGGACAGTATCGTGCTTTCTCGGATTTAGTTGAAATAAATAGTCGTTTTCTATGTGGAATGTCTCGTTCACAAACTTCCTAACGACTGCGGAGCCTCACAGATGAATCGGCAAGCCAAGATTTGCTGCAAAATCGTTCATCGCAGACTTCACATATTCAACTTTATCGGGAATGTTATTCTCCACTAAGCTAAGAGTGCTTCTGGCCATTTCTTCAGCCTTATCTCTCAAGGCATTAACACCTTCGCTTACAGCTTCGACTGTTGTCGCGTATGCTTCAGGAATATCATTTCTCACAAAATCGACAGTGCTTGCGGCTATCGCTTCCGCCTTGTCAGCTAAGACATCAACTCCGCCGGTCGCGACTTCGATCGCGGTCGCGTATGCGCCGGTTGCTACAGCATATCCAACCATACCTCCTACGAGTCCGGCACCAAAACCAACCACATTTCCGACACCGGGTACCACAGAACCCACTGCCGCTCCGGTAAGCGCAGCTCCGGCAATGCTACCTGCAACGCCAACTGCGCTCTCCCCCAAATCATGTGCGAGTTCCTCTCCGCTAATCTCCCCCTGAGCATAGTCGATAACTGAATCATAAGAGTCAATTCCAAATGCGATAACCGCGCCAGGAACGCCGACTCCACCAAGCTTACTTATCAATGCATGGCTCGAACGGCTCATTGCACTTGCCACTTTAGCACTAACAAACCCAATCGCTCCCGCTGCTCCAGTATCTTTAGCAATATCGGCTACTGCTTCTTGAGCCGATATCTCACCTTTATATACTTTAATAACATTGTCAACTGTAGAAATCGCCGCTGTTATTATAGCTGCGTCTTTAGCCGTCTTTACTCCTTCTTTGGTTGCTAAGGATGAGGTTTTTTCTCTGATAGTTATTGCAACTCTGCCAACTTTACTCAGATCATTTGAGTTGTATATTTTTCGTAATTCTGGTGGCAAATCGTACACTTTTCCGTCGGCGATTATAGTTGGTTCAAAAGAACTAGGCCTGGTGTTTTTTGTCCCGTCATAATTGATTTTGACTTCATAATTCACTATGCTACCTTGTGTTTTTAAATTCGCAGCAATATTCTCTACCTGTTTAATCGATCCGCGATTGACAGACGAATCTTGAGGAACAATATTTTCGGGACTTGAACGTCCCCCAAAGCGCTTCGGTATCAAATCTCCTTTATCGTCAGTTAATTTATACGAATAATCTTTCTTTATTGAGTTCAAACTATCTCGGAGGTTGTCGGCCTTCAAATTTGACACGGAAGCCCGTACAGGACGACCATATGCATCGGTAAATGTCGTGATGTTCCCTTTTCTTATCTCAGCATTCGGCAGTAGGGTTGTTTCTTTGCCTTTAACAGTAATCTCGCCGTAGCGAGCCTTGCTCTGCAAGTAGGCTGTCCCATTATCATCATACTTAGTTTGCAGCCATCTTCCATCAGCAATCTTTTCCGCTCTCTCTTGCAGAAAACCATCTTTAAGGTACTCTTTGAAAGTTAAGCCTTGTTCAGTTTTTCCGATTCGTTCGACTATCCCGTTATCCTTGACAGTTTCAATGGTACCGTAGAAGCCATTCTCTGGACTGACACTCGACTTAAAACTTTTATTAAAAATCGCGAGTTTTGCGGTTAGGTCTAACTTGAAACGCTCTAAAAAACTCGATTGCTCAAATGTATCCAAACTAATTTCCGACATTGGTTGTCTCCTTCGTTAAAACATTGCAGATTTCGTCAACATCTTTGTCAGTAAAACCTTTGGTTTTGCTTGCAACAAATCGGCGCAAATCGTCAGGTGTTCCGCCTGATATGATATTGCTAAACTCACCATCAGACAAGCCAATCACTGATTTAAGGATAGCTTGAAGCTTCGGTATTTCTTTTATCGCCCACCTTATTTTACCGCCGTAAAAATTGTAATCATCAATCAGTTCATTGACAGTTTTTCTGGCTGTACGTGAAATTTCTAAGGCTTCCACATCTAATTTCAAATCTTTTTTAACTAATTTTTCGCGTTCAATCCACGGCTGCATCAACATACAAATAATCTCGCTTCTGGCAATTTTCAACGGTTTAATTACCGTTAAAGTCATCGGTTCATATTTCCCTTCGACTACGTTTGCTTTGTCTACCATTGTCAGGACAGGACTGATCCAGTCATTCTGGTAGACAACAGCGACACCACTGGGAAGTTTGGCGATCTCATTCACTTGGTCTTCAGTAAGACCCATGGAACGCCCGACGGCTTCGCGGTCATTCGCTTCCGGCGTCCTTAACACAATTTTTGTGTTTGTGTTTTTAATAGCCGCGATGTCTACAGACGAAGGTGATTGGTCGACGATGATAAAACCCTCTCCATATGTACGGATTTCGGCAATCGTGTTGGTCAGCATTTCCACTGACTTTCCGATCAACCCGGAATCATTACCCCCAGAGGTATTCTTCAGCAGGTTATGGGCTTCTTCGAGAACCGTAACATGTTTTAATCCGTTATTGCTTTCAGATTTTTTGTCAACACGGTACTCGTTGAGAACGTAAACCATTAATCCCATAATGAGAGCTTTGGTTTCGCTTGATTTCACGCGACTGATATCCAAGATGCAGTTCCGGTCAAACAACTGCTCATATGGAGTTTGTTCATTTGTAAAGATAAATTTATTCAAACCTACTGTCAGTGACTTTACGCGCGTCAGTAAGGCGCCCTTGTAGTTTGATTTGATATCCGAGTGATACCCGGAATTTTCGATCAAGTAATCAAGTTGTCCGGATAAAACATCAAAGTCAGGATATTCCGGTGTGTCGCTGTCAAAGCTTGACGAACCTAAATCCCAGCCAACAGCCTCGTAAGACTTCAAAATAGCGTCTTTGAAAAATGCAGGCATAGCGTCGTACATAGGCCAACAAACACCGAATATCTCAACTAATCCGTCAACATGCTCAAGTACGTGTATTGATTCAGGGAACTTAAACGGATTTAAGTTAATAAGCGGCGCAATGTTCGGATTGGTCGAAAAAACATTCACATCCCGGTAATTTCCAAACACATCCTTATATTCGCCTTTTGCAGGTTCAATCACCAGAAAGGGGATTTGGTCTTGGTATAGTTCCTTTAGCATTTGGTACACTGTATTACTCTTGCCTGAACCGGTCGAACCCGTTATAAACGTGTGCATATTTAGGCTCTTATTATCGAGTTCAACAATCTTGTTTGTTACTTGTCCAAGGTCAAATACCTTTCCGAGTGTCATCCTATCTTCAGGATTGTTGTTTTGTCTCTTTGAAAACAGTTGGTATGAATTGACTTCCTTACCGAACTCCGCGTGCTCAATCACGGGTAACCCCGGTACCGTTGTTCTGGGCAAACCGAGATGCAACCCCAGTTCTTTCCCGCTAACTAAGGTAGCCGCGCTCGTATAGACATTTCCTCCGTATACGAATTGCGGGTGAACAAATCTTGAAAGGTAAGTCGTTAAATGTTCAAAATTACTGAAATCGCTTCTCCAAGAGTTTATTGCCGACACTTCGCGTCCTGAATTTTCGCCGTTCATAAGGGAGCGATAATTGCTCGCCGCGATTTCCGCCGCTGACATATCATCAGATATGAAATATCCCGCAACATTCCACATCCCGTAACTGTCGAATTCATTTGTTCGTTGCAATGCCTCATCAATCAGCGAAAGCATATCTGTGACGGTTTTATTTTCAGTAGTAGCGGTTATCGATGAAGAATCAGTCGTGTTTTTTTGTACTCCTGGAGCAAGAGAATTGAGCAATCCACTAAATGTGTTACCTATTTGCCCTCCGAGCATTAAACCAACTGGTCCACTAGTCGTCCCGCCTAAAACAAACCCGGTAATGGCGCCCACCACACCAACAGCAGCTCCCGAAATCATAGCTGCTTTTTGTTTTGCGTTCATTTCCAAAAACGAAAGACTCTTTGTTTCCGAAGATGACTCACTTTTTTGTATCTGTACTTTCTGCAACGGAGATAACTGCGTGTAAAGGTTTTGATAGTTTTTACGTAATATTTGTATGCGAGTGACTGGTTCTGTTTGAGCGACAATAATTCCGATATATTGCCTGCCCTGCAGAGCCAGCGCCAATTTCTCCATGCCCTGAACAAACTGCCCGGTTTGTTGCTCATTTTCGGATTTGCTATTTCCGATTACGCTCACTGAAGCAATATTATGTAGTTTTGAGATTTTTTCTGACAAAGCGGCGATTTTAGCGCGATCCTCGTTTTGAATTTTGACTCCGGGAAAATGTCCTATAAGCGTATTTTTCAGTGTGTCTCCAAGTGCGACAGTTGACCGTTCGTCGTTGTTTGAGCGCACACCGAGATAGAAATCTGTTTTGAATCCATCAGAATCAAGCACGATGAACACAGATACTTCGTACGGTGACAAAGTGTTGAACACGGTAGTGAATTTGTTCGTAACAGGCTCGCCCTTTTGATAAACCATTTCTGTGATTTTGAACAAACGGACATTACTGATTATGTCCTCTTCAAGAGATGGCAAATCAGATAAAGGGACAATCTCCATCTCTGTGAGTCGCGCTAAGTCTCTGCGGCGGATTGACTCATCGTTGATGTCCAGTAGGACTTCGAGCTTTTGCTCTGCTGTTAAACCGCCATATGTAATTTCGGTACTAAAATTCGCTTGCGAACGCACTAATTCGCTCATAATTTAATCCCTCTCAATTTCACGCAGTTTTTCTTCAAACATAGCAAACCAATCATTATCCGCCTGGAGTTTCCGCTCATCGTTCGAAAGTTGCGCAGATTTCTCGTCCTTTATTAGAATTTGTTGCTCAATTAACGTCTTCAAATGGTTGAGATAGTCCTCGGCAGTCTGCTCATAGATATCTTTGAGCGCTTCACTGACATTTACAACAACTTCGTTTATAACCTGAGAAGCACGTGTCGCAGCATTCTCACGCCAATCCTGATATAGATAAGTTACCACACGAATTAGTTCTTTTGCTTCGGTCTGTGACGTAGCGCCTAACTTATTTTTCAGAATTTCAAAAGGTGAATCAGTCTGCTCAACGTACTTTTCGCTTTTTAGTTCAAGTAAGCCAGCAGCAAGTTTCGGCAGAGTATAACCAGATAGGTCTATGTGAAATTCTCTATTTGCCATATAATTATCTTTGAAATCTGCGGATAAATATACTGAATGAAAGTTGGAATGAATATCACCTATAGCTGTGTGAAACTCTGCACGAACCTGATTGATAAATTCCTCAAAAAACCTATGTATATCATTTTCAAACTCAATTGCAATGCTGTATGCCTCGGCATCATTAGTGATCTTTATTTTCTTTATTCTCCAGTTAATAATCTTCTGAATAAAAGCGTTCTTAATAGCCGATAGGCCGTTCGGAACTTCAAAATTATCCCTCTGAGCGATTTTTTCACTTGCGTTTTTTAGTTTCTGTATGATTTCAACTAATATATCAATCTTTTGATGAAGAGCACCATTTATGCTTATGTTTTGCTCATTTTCAGTTTGCAGCATAGCCCCGATTTTTGACAGCGTTGTTCTCAAAACACTTACGGACTGATGTACGTAATCAGTAATTGAGTAAACTTCAAGATACCTCTTAATCAAATCATCTGTAGGTAATTCTACGATTTGAGGGCATTCCACACCTAAATCACTGATAACTCGTTCAACCTGTGAACGGTTTAATTTTGGATTTATGTGAAAAAATAGCTGTTCATCTCTGACATCTCCGCGTTTCAAGAATTTAGTAAAGTTTTCGCTGAATTCCCTGTAGTTTTGTTCGCTAATATAAAACAATACAGGAGTGTCTTTTAAGACTGCCCGCTCCAATTCGTTTATGTCTGATACATTTTCAACGGTAACATCGTCAAACGCAATGTCAAAGAATGTTCCTTGGACAACTATATATGAATATGCTGTATCGAAAAGATCTGCATTTGTTTCTCTGAAATCAACATAATCAAATTTTCTATTCGGATTATTTTCGAGCCACTCAAGCAAATCAGAAATTGCCGCGCTTTTCCGTTCGGCATTCTTTATCTCGTTTTTATGAAAAATGCGTACGGATTCCCTGCTTACACCTGCATTATCAAACGAAGCTTGCAGATAATCGAAATCAATCCTTGTACCCGAAAAATCCAAGTCAAAGTCATAACCATTCATTTCATTGAAAAAGATGTCAGGAAGCCTTGCAATCCAGTCCTGTAGTTTACCTGATTGGTATTGTTTGACAAGGCTGTTAATCTTGGGTTCATGTCCGTTGAATTTTACACTTGTTTCAAGCAAATATGGGTTATAGTTCAATTCTGCTTTAATCATTTGCTGCCTCCTGCATTAATTCGAACATTGAAAATTAATATTCATCTTCTTTTTGAAGTTTTACCGAAACAACTATCAAATTGTCTCAATAAAATTGTTATTTTTAGATTTCCTGAAATAATAACATATTTCATAGTGAATATCTAGACATTAGAAACTAAGCAAATTTTGGCAAACAGATTTGTATAAAGAATGGCATACACCAACAGTCCTTCAAGAATGGAGAAGGAAGATCAAGAGGCTTAAAGACACCTGTTTATATCAGTATACCGGCAGGATTTGCCGGTATACTTAAACCCTGTTCTCTGAACAGTCCAGAGGGGGCATTTTTTTTACCCTGCGGATTGAGGTGATACAATAAGCGGATAGCGCAAAATTTGGATTCGTGAGAATATTTACAGCGCTTTTCGCAAAACAGCCGCCAAGATGGGAGGAGGGGGAATCGCTGTGGGAAAATTTGACAGATTTTTCGAGGACGACAAGCCGGAGGATCGTGAAAATAAATTTGACACGGCGAGGCGGAAGAAATCATCGCGCCATATTTCCGGACTTCCGTCCGGGAGCTGGATTGCCGATGGGGTTTTTTGCATGGAAAGCCTCTACAGCATAGGTTCCCATTATGGCGCCGGGATACTCGGCAATCCTGACGAAATGGAGATAATGAGGCATTTCGGGGCGTCAGGCGTCACGGTCTTCCTTGACCTGGAGACTACCGGGCTGGCCGGAGGAACCGGGACGTATGCGTTTCTGTGCGGGGTTGGAGCTGTGTCGGGCAATTTCTTCAAGATATCTCAATTTTTTCTGGAGAGCCCCGCATACGAAGCCCAGTGGCTCGACGCCGTCGACTCATCGATTCCCAAAGACGCATCCCTTGTTACATATAACGGACGCGCTTTCGACATGCCGCTCCTTTACACACGTCACATCATGGCCCGCAAAAAACCCCACTGGGAGGAGACGCCTCACATCGATCTGCTCCACTTTTCGCGCAGGCTTTACAAGGGGTATCTGGAGTCCTGCTCACTTGGAAGCATCGAAAAAAATATACTTCGACTCGCCAGAGGAGGACAGGACATACCCGGAGCTATGATACCCGCGATTTACACGCGATATCTTCACTCATCGGACACATCCGAACTAATAGGCGTCTTCTATCATAACGAGCTTGACATAGCGTCGCTTGCATCGCTCTACTGCCATGTCGCGCGCGTCCTCGGCGGAAACACCGCAGACGGGAGAGAGCTGCTCCGCGCGGGCGATATCTGGCGCCGCTTCGGACACGGAAGAAGAGCCGCGCAGCTTTGGAACATGGCCTGCAAGGTACCGAACCCACACGTTGACGCTCTGGTTCGAAGAGCGATATTCGCAAAAAGGAACGGCGATTTCGATGCGGCCCGCGCCGATTTTCTGTCGGCGCTGGACAAATTCAGACGCGGGGAACGACATTCGGCAGACGGGGTATCAGAGCTGACGATACTCGAGGAGCTGGCAAAGCTCGAGGAACATAGATTCAAATCATGGACGCGAGCCATCGAATATGTCGACGAGGCAATCAACTGGCTCAGATCAAACATATATATACAGGGACGCGAACGCGCGGCAGGCCTTAAGTCGATGGAGCATCGCAGAAAACGTCTCTTAAAAAAAATACTTGCTGCTCGCGCGTTAGGAGAATTAAACGATGACGTTGATTAAAAAAGTGAACCTGTCCGACGACACAAGGCTTCTCATCTCTATCTTTCTGCCTCTCTACGCGATACACTGCATGGAGCAGCTCTATTTCATCTACGGCAACGTTCTGAAGGGATATGGCATATCCTCTCAGACCATCGGATGGATACTGGGCGCATTCTTTATCACCATAATGTTTTCCCGGCCAATCGGGAGCTGGATGCTGGAGAGATTCGGCATAAGGCGCACTCTTGCAACCGCCGGTATAATCGGCTTCGCGGGCTGCTTTATACTGTTCGCCTTTAAGAGCGTGCCGCTGCTCTTCGCGGGAAGGGTCCTTTCAGGGGCGGCATTCGGCATATTCTCGATGGGGCTCTTCTCATATCAAGCCATCACGGTGACGGAGAACATACGCGGCGCGTCGTTCGCCATCACCGCAGTCGGCGGAATGCTGCCGACCGCCACGGTGACGCCGCTGGGCGAATGGCTGCTCCTGCTCTCTCACGAGAAGATGTATCTGGCAATCGGCCCTATAATGTGCGTCATCTGCATATTCCTCAGTAAAATAGTGGGCGCCGGGACAATCAAGAAGAGAGAACGCGCGCAAAAATGGGGTAACTACAGGGAGTTACTCTCGTACCGCTCCTTTGTCATGCTGGCTGTAACAGGTACAATAATGGCGCTCGTGGACGCAGCAACTGTGTCCATGTCGCTTTTGGCGTCCGAACACCAGCTCATCACGTCTTATTTTCTCTCCAGCTCGGCAGTGGCGGCCGTCATATTGCGCCTCGGCTTCTCCTCGATTTTAAACAAACTACCTCGCTCGTTCTGCCTTGCTCCGTGCGGAATGTTGATGTCGGGGGCGCTGTTTGCGATATCGATAGCTCCCTCCCACTTATCGTTCATGATATGGGGCGCGCTATTCGGCATAGGTATAGGCGCGGGATTTCCCCTGTTTCTGGCCGCTATGAGCGACACGCTTCCGCCGCCGCTGAGGCCAAAGGGGACGGCAAGCGCGCTCTTTCTCTACGACCTTGGCTGGTTCGTCACGCCTCTTCTGGTCGGCTACGCGACGCCGCTCTTCGGCATCGCCTGGACATTCAGATCCCTTGCGCTCGTTACATTTTTGGCTATGACGGGCATTATGCTGCTATACTGGGCCCCGGCGCACTTCGGGAGACCGCCCGTCAATTGACCTTGAAATATCGAAAGGATATACTGAGCACAAAGTTAAGGAAGTGCAATCTCCATAGGAGGGGATATTAGATGACAAACGACTCGCCCAGGGTGAAGCCTCATATTTTCAGGGAGTACGACATAAGGGGATTGGCTGACATGGAGCTCGACGACGAAGCTGTCACGACCATCGGCAGAGCTTACGGGACATACCTCTCTGACTTCGGAATTTATACAGTGACGGTCGGCGGCGACGCCAGGATATCGACCCCTCGCATAAAATCCGCCATAATAGAGGGGATTGTCAGCACCGGTATATCCGTCATAGATATCGGCATGTCATCCTCTCCAACCTTCTACTGGAGCCTCTATCACTTTGGCGTCGACGGAGGCGTGATGGTGACCGGAAGCCATAACCCTCCAGAGTTCAATGGACTCAAACTGGCCCACGGCAAATCCACAATCTGGGGAGACGACATACAGGAGATATACAGGATAATAAGGGAGGGCAGAGACAAAACATCATCCGTCAGAGGGACCGTCCACACGGAGGACGTCTCCGCCGCCTACATAGATATGCTGGTATCGAAGATCGATCTCGGCCCTCGCAAATTGAAGGTTGTTCTCGACTCCGGCAACGGCACGGGAGGCCTATACGCGCCGGAGTTTGCGCGCCTTATAGGCTGCGACGTAATAGAGCTCTTCAGCGAACCGGACGGCAGCTTTCCAAATCACCATCCAGACCCGACAAAGCGAGAGTATCTTCCGGCGCTGATTGAAGCTGTGCGTGAGAACAACGCTGACTTAGGCATAGGTTTCGACGGCGACTCGGACCGCATAGGGGTCGTGGACGACATGGGAAATATGCTATTCGGGGATCAACTCATGCTGCTGTTTTGGAAGGAGATACTGCCGAAGCATCGAGGCGCCACGGCGATAGTCGAGATAAAGAGCTCGATGATGCTTCCGGAGGAGGTCAAGCGGCTCGGAGGCGTCCCGATGTGGTGGAAATCCGGGCACTCACTGGTCAAGGCCAAGATGAGGGAGGAGAATGCGCTCTTCTCCGGAGAGGTATCCGGCCACATGTTCTTCGCGGATGAGTTCTACGGTTTCGACGACGCGTTCTATGCCGCAGGCAGACTGCTCCGTATTCTCTCCAACACTGATAAAAAACTATCCGAACTTGTGGCAGAGATGCCGTCATACCCCTCTACAGCGGAGACTCGCTTCGCCTGTCCCGACGACCTCAAGTTCGATGTAGTGCGCCGCGTTAAGGAGACTGCCGTGAAGGATATGGAGACGATCACGGTCGACGGGGTGCGGATAATATACAAAAACGGCTGGGGGTTGCTTCGTGTGTCCAATACTCAGCCCGTGTTGGTCGCTCGCGCCGAGGGCAGAAGCCGGGCCGACCTGGAGGAGATATCAAACGATATGAAGCGCAGGATAAAGGACGCGGGCGGCCCAGACTTCGAATGGGAGTACTGAGCCACGGGTTATGTCGGCGCCAGCCATATCAACTGTAAAGTTTATACAGTCCCTGCGTTCCGTTTTCAGCCCCGCCGGAGTCCGCAAAACGCCTGTACTGTTCGAGAGCCGTTTTGAGACCTTTGAGGTCAAGTCCAGCGGAGTCAGCCAGGTCGTCGGCAAGCGCCATGTCCTTGATGAAGTGTTTCACAAAGAAGCCAGGCTGGAAGTCCCCCCGCAGTATGCGCGGTCCGTAGTTGGAGAGGCTCCAGCTGCCGGCCGACCCGGATGATATGCACTCCAGCAGAGCGTTGGGGTTTATTCCCGCTCTTTTCGCGAATATCAGTCCTTCGCAGACCCCGAGCATGGTCCCCGCTATGATGATCTGATTGGCAAGTTTTGCAGTCTGTCCGCAGCCTGCGGGACCGAAGTGCGCGATGTTACTCCCCATTGCTTTGAAGAGCGGCATTGCGCGCTCGAAGTCCGCCGCGTCGCCGCCAACCATTATCGAGAGAGAAGCCGTGCGCGCGCCTCTGTCTCCGCCGGTCACAGGAGCGTCACAGGCGCCGATGCCGCGTGACTTCGCCGCGTCATATATCCGGACGGCGAGATTCTGGTCGGAGGTCGTCATATCTATAAGGAGAGCGCCGCTGCGAGCCCTCTCCACTATGCCCCCTGAATCCAGATAAATCTGCTCCACATCCCTTGGGAAACCAACTATCGTGATGACTATATCGCTGTGCGCGGCCACGTCGCCCGGGCTTGACAGAAGTTCAGCGCCTCGGTCGATCAGCGTCTGACACTTGGATGCGGTGCGATTATAGACGTTCAGCTCATACCCGGCGTCGATCAAGTGACCTGCCATAGAGCTCCCCATGACCCCAGTCCCGATAAAACCAATCTTCGGCATGGACGTTTCCTCGCTCATTGAGACCAAAATCCTCACTCCCTATTCTTAGAATTTTTTTGGGATCAGCGATTCTCTTGAGATGTTCAATATATTCAGAAAGCAGAAGGACAAACACCGTCGCCCAACACGCAGCTTTGCGATTACCTGCGAACTCCTCTGAGCTCAAGTGACTTCTGCATATCCATCAAAGCCACATACTGCGAGCGCATCCTTCCTATCTCGTCCCTCAGTCTGTCCTGCTCGCTTGCTAATTTTACGGGGTCCTCCAGCAGCTTGAGCCATCCGAACACGGGCTGTTCCTTGATACTGTCTATCTTGGCCTTGGTCAGAGCTATTTTGTCGGTCAAGGACTCCCGTTTTCTCCTCATAGAGCCCATGTCGCTTGGAAGGTCATAGCTGTCCGGACAGTCATCGGACATCATAAGAAGAGCCTTCAGGTGAAACAGATCTCCGGATATATACGCCTGGCGCACACTGGGCCAGAATGTCATCGCCTCTTCGCTCAGATCCAGGTTTATCTCAGGGTTCAGCTTGCGGGAGAGATGCCTGTATACGTCGCGAACCTCGTCTGAGTCCTCCTGAGCCACCAACGACGAAAACCTGCCCTTTGCGCTCTCTATCTGAGATATCTCGTGTAACAGACGCTTGTCCCAATCCTTGAACTCCTTATCTAAGCGATAATTCAAGGCCTCCTCATGCAGCAGCTCGCCGCGATCTATGCTGGCGCGCAGCAGAGCTATCCTCCTGCGTATCTTCATAACGCCGACCTGAAGCTGCAGAAGCTCGACTCGCAAAGCTCCGACCTTGATGAGATAATTAGTCTGAGTCCTGGGGATCAGGACACGGTTGATGTATTCCAGTTCCTCCAGCAGGGACGCCAATTCCCAGCGCAGCATCCCCAATTCGAGATAGAGGGCGTCGAAGTCGCTTGGAAAATAGTTGTCGTAGAACATATCGCCGCTATTGCAGTCGTTGTCTGGCACGTCGTCGTCAAATCGATCCATACTGCCTCTCCTTTTGATATGCTTTATTCAAAAATCTTCTTTACTGATATTCTACACTATAATCATTGCGCAAAATCTTGTAAATATACCGATGCAAAACAAGATATAATATTTTTGGGATTAAGTTTCATTTTAATTAACGGAGGTATTCAATTATGAGAAACCCATACTTCGCTCACCCCGCCATGAGCCTGACGGACCTGATAAAGTGGGTGAAGGGACTGCATGGAGATGTAACGGAACACAGAGTCATACCCGCCGCAGACGCAACTTTTGCTGAATGGACGAGCATCCCTGACATAGATCAGAAGATTGTAAGCGCCCTCAATCATCGCGGAATAAGTAAATTATATATCCATCAGGCGAAAGCTGTCGCCCTCGCCATGCAGAGACGCGACTTTGTAATCGTCACACCGACTGCGTCTGGGAAGACCATGTGCTACAACATACCGGTCCTCGACTCCATAATAAAATCTCCGCAGGCGCGGGCAATATATCTCTTTCCCACAAAGGCGCTCGCTCAGGACCAGCTCTCAGAGCTTCATGGGCTCGTCGAGGAGATGAACCTCGACGTACGCACGTTCACATACGACGGGGACACCCCAGGAGACGCGAGGACGAAGGTGAGAAAAGCCGGACATATCGTCATAACAAACCCGGATATGCTCCACACCGGCATACTCCCCCACCACACAAAATGGAAAAATCTTTTTGAAAATCTACGGTATGTAGTGATAGACGAACTTCATACTTACAAGGGGATATTCGGCTCGCACTTCGCCCTGATACTCCAGAGGCTCTTACGCATATGCGAGTTTTACGGCTCGCGGCCAACCTTCATCTGCTGCTCCGCTACCATATCCAACCCGGCGGAGCTGGCCGAACTGCTCACCGGCCGGAATATGGAGAGCGTCACGGAGAACGGCGCTCCAACCTGCGAACGACACATAATATTCTACAATCCGCCTATCGTAAACAGGCAGCTTGGAATCAGGAGATCATCTCTGCTTGAGACCGCAAGGATAGCTATCGAGGCCCTCTCGAATGGGATAAGGACGATAGTGTTCAGCAGGTCGCGCATAAATGTGGAGCTGCTGCTGAAATATCTTCAGGACGCGGCGCAAAAACGCGGCATATCTCCCGGGCGCGTCGCGGGCTATCGCGGAGGATACCTGCCAAACGAACGGCGAGATATCGAGCGGGGACTGCGAAGCGGAGACATTCACTGCGTCGTCAGCACAAATGCCCTCGAGCTCGGAGTCGATATCGGATCACTCGAACTGGCTCTGCTTCATGGATATCCCGGCAGTGTTGCGTCGACATGGCAGCAGATGGGCAGAGCCGGCAGGCAAAAGTCGGACGGCGCAGTATCAGCCGCGATAATGGTGGCCTCGTCGCTCCAGATCGATCAGTTTCTATCCGCAAACCCGTCTTATTTCTTCGGGGCCTCTCCTGAACATGCGCGCGTTAACCCGACGAATCCATACATTCAGATCGGGCACATAAAGTGCTCGTCGTTCGAGATCCCGTTTTGCAAGGGTGAGAAGTTCGGCGTCTGCGACACTGACGAGGCGTTGGACTACCTTGCGCGACACGACGTCCTCCACATGGCGGAGGGCAGGTACTACTGGCAGGAGGACTCGTATCCCGCCGTATCCCTCTCACTCAGAAGCGCGACCAGCGAAAATTTCGTGATACACGATATTACCGACACAGCCAATCCAATCGTCATCGGACAGATGGACAGACGCACCGCCCCGACGCTGATATTTCCGCAGGCGATATACTTTCATCGCGGCGAGCCGTATCAGGTACAGGAGCTCGATCACGCCGAGATGAGATGCTACGTCAAGCGCGTCAACGTTGACTACTACACGGATGGGGACGCCGCTGCCAGGATAGAGGTCCTGGATGAGCTGCAGCGACGGGAGGACATGGGATGGGGGGAGGTTTTGCTCGCAGTCCGTCCCACAGTGTATAAAAAAATAAAGCTGCTCACTCACGAAAACGTCGGCTACGGCCACATACACCTCCCTGAGGAGCAGATGCACACCACGGCGTTCTGGATCAACCTGCCGCCCAGGGGAATGCCCGGCGAAGGCGTAAGCGCTGAGAGAGAAACCTCGCTCTACGGACTGGCCAATCTGGTGCGCTCTATAGCGCCGCTTTTTTTGATGTGCGACAGAGGAGATATAATAGTGAAGGGGCATGAACGGGACCCGCACTTTCGATGTCCTACACTTTTCGTCGCGGACAACGTGCCTGGAGGCATCGGACTTGCGGAGGCGCTATATGATATAGGTCATGGGCTATTCAAGGCCTGCTTCGACGCAATATCGAACTGCAAGTGCGCCTACGGCTGCCCGGCGTGCATAGGCGCATCGGTTGAGGACAGCGGGGAGAAGCGCGGCGTGAGGGATCTGCTGAGCCTCATAATAGGGCGCGTTTAAATAAACACAAGATTAAGACCCCGACGTTCTTGCGCATTCACAGACGGCAAAATGTCGTTTTAGCGCGCTAGCTCTTTGCTATGCCGCGCTCCTCCGGCGTACCTGGAACCAGGGAGTCCCCAGCTAGTGCGCATATAGCGGCGACAGCCATCGGAGTCTTCAGTATTGCCCAGACTGTGCTGCCAAGCGTCTCGCCCAGAAAGGACATTGTGAATAAATCCCTGTTGGGGTCCACCCACTCCGGCAGCCCCTGAGACATGAGAAACGCAAATCCCACTATCAGAATGTTTCGTTGACTCGTTATGTCGGCCCTCATCAGATTTTGAATGCCAAGCGCTCCTATGGCGCCAAAGAGCGTTATGTACGCTCCGCCGATGACGGGGCTCGGCATCGTGGCAACGAGCGCGCCCAGTTTCCCGATAAAGGACATCAGGATAAGAATCACGGCTCCGATACGGACAACGTAGCGGCTCGCAACCCCGGTGAGGTTTATCAGTCCGATATTTTCGGTGTATGATGTCGTTCCGACGGAGCCAAAAATCCCTGACAGCGCGCAGGTGAAGCCCTCGGCGCCGATCCCTCGGCTCACCTGAGCCTCGCTCGGGTCGTCGATACCCGCCGCGAACGCGCAGGAGTGATAGTCGCCTATGGACTCTATCATGACGCAGAGGAAACCGGCGAGTATGGCGCCGATTGCGGCTATATCGAATTTCGGCGCTCCCCACGGCATAAATACATTGAGCCTCAGCCAATCGGCGTTACTCACCGCCTTGAGATTTATGAAGGCCGCGTGCCCTTCGGGGAAGAAGCCTGAGATCGTGCCGGCGAGGCATATCAGATACGCCGCGCCTATGGACGAGAGGACGGCAAATATATTGAGAAATCTGTTTTTGGTAATCAGGCTGAAAAAGAAGATGAGTATGACGACAAGAAGCGAGATTGGCCAATAGTTGGCGGCGTTCTGAACTATCGCGGTCTTTGCCAGCGAAAACCCAATTGCCATTATCGTCGGACCTATCACGACCGGAGTTATAACCCGGCGTATCTTACCTACCAACCCCGTGTAACCGATAAGACCCAAAATAATTCCGCCGACTATCAGGGCGCCGCCGACGTACTGCATTATTACCTCCGGCCCCTGAGATGAGTAGAGTCCCGCAATCGTCATAATCGGGGGAATGAAGCTGAAGCTGGAACCTTGAACTATGGGCAGTCCAGAGCCGAGCTTAGGCCACGTCTGTATTAAAGTCGCCACGCCCATACCAAAGTAGACGCATCCTATAAACAACGCTGTCTGCGCCTCCGACATCCCCATGCTGCTCCCAAATATCAGCGGGACAAGCGTGGTGGCGCCGAACAGCGTCAACACATGCTGTGCCCCAGCCAATATCGCAACCGATAACCTTGGTTTATCCTCTATACCATATATCAATTTTTTCCTTCCCATAACAGGTCACCTCCAAATGATATAAAAGCAACGTGCACCTCATTCCCACATACCGGACACGATTCGTCCGTCAATCAGGAATCCGCTGTACCGCATTCTATCTTAACTCAAAAGCGCTGAAACTTCATTAAGTGTTTTTAAAAATTCTGTCTATAAAAATTAGCCCTCGACACAAGGGGGAGATAGAGCCTGAATATTCGTCTTCAACATTATCTTGCTGTCTGTCGTATAATGTCTTGGGGGTGTGTTACTTAAAAATGAAAGAAAATAAATTTTTCAGGCCTATCTGGTCTATGTTCATAATTTACATTGCCGCAGCAGTCGTATCCTTTTACGCGCCGTATGCTCGATGCGCTTCAGCTGCCACTCGCAGCTCCGCTCAGAGGATCATCACTGAGGAGCAGAGGGAGTTTTCATCGTTTATAGACGGATTCCTTGCGGGCGTGCAGAAGGAGCGCGCCATTCCGGGCATGGCTTTTGCCGCCGTGCGAAACGGAGAGATCCTGTACCTGAAGGGTTATGGGGTGAGGGATGTCGCGTCCGGCGCTCCGGTTTTGCCGGAACAAACCCTGTTCCGCGTCGGCTCTATCTCAAAACTGATGACTGCCACAGCAATCATGCAGCTCATCGAGCGAGGACGGATATCCCTGGACGAGGATGTAAATACATATTTGAGACGCTGGAAGCTGCCGGAGAGATTCGGCGCTCCGGTCACCATCAGACACCTTCTGACTCACACTGCCGGCTTTGACTACAAGGCGCTGGAGGTATGCGCGCCAACATCATCCGACGAGAGGTCATACGGCATACGTCTGCAGAAGATAATGCCGGTTCGCTACGCGGCGCCCGGCAAATATTACAGCAATTCCAACATGGGGTATTCACTTATCGGCTCGATCATAGAGAGATATTCCAGACAGGACTTTTCCCCCGCGATAAAGAGACACATTTTTCAGCCTCTGGGCATGAACCTCAGCACATTCGCTCCCACCCAGGACGAGCGGAAGAACCTTGCCGCCGGATATGACTTGAATGAACGCGTTGTGCCTTACGAATATCGCTATGATCTCCCGGCTATGGGCATGAGCACAACAGCCTCGGACATGGCCCGCTTCATGATGTCGGCTCTCGCCGGCGGAGTACTCGGCAGAAACAGAATACTCGGCGACATGTACACCAGGAGCATGCAGAGGAGGCATTTCTCGCCTCACACTCTCATAGAGGGCGCCGGACTCGGGTATCTGGAGAAACATATCATGGGCTGGCGAACTCTCCAACAGTCGGGCAATATGAATGGATACTCCAGCTTTCTCATGCTGCTGCCCGAAAAAAACTTTGGGTTCTTCTTTGCTGCCAACGCGACAGACCTCGATTTCTACTATGAGATGGCGTCGGCAATAGTAGGCCGTTTCTTCCCCGCTTCGGACGACAAAAAAATCACCGCTGCCACTCAGCCGCCGATGATAAGGATGGATATCGAGGGCTATTACAGGACAAACCTCATATCGCGTCATACTGCGGAAAAGTCGGCCAGGATGACAACAGATCAGCTTCACGTCTCAATAGAGGACGGAGCGGTCGTACTGAAACATACCATCGAAGACGCTCCCCCGGTCCGGTTGATCCCGATGGAGGTTTCAGACGAGGGGGATCTATTCATCAAAGCGGAGGACAACGGCAGACCGAGTTTGGATTATCTGTTCTTCCAGCGGAACGCGTCTGGGAATGTCGAGGCAATGATCATCGGAGACGTGAACCACACCTACGACAAACTGCAAACTCACGAGAATCACTATTGGCAGATTGTTTTCATCGTTATATTCGTGTCCTGCGCGTTTCTGTCGTTTTTAGGAGCCATTTTAGGTTCCGAGTTGAATAAAAGGAATCCGCTGTGGGAAAAAGATCTGCGCTCTGACACGGAACAGTGGAACATAGCCTCTATCTTCTGGCTGACCCAGATCGCGTTCGTCCTCGGACTCATAATCTCGATATACTTCAAGGGAAGTGAGTTTCAAATATTCGTCCCATACCAGGTAAAAGCTCTCTTTGTGATCCCTCTCGCCGGAGCGCTCCTTCTCGCGTGGTTTTGGTTTCGCATCGCAGGCAATATCCTGAGCACTGAACATCACTGGGCTGAAAAGCTGCTTTTAATCATCATCGCGTCCATAGAGACAGCGTACATGTTTTTTCTCGCTGACTGGCGCCTGCTTGGTTTTATGTTCTAGGGAAACGCTGATCCACCGATGGTCTCTGCATTCGCAAACGGCAAAATGTCATTATTAACGACTTAATCGGCGGTTTCCTAGTTTCAATATTTTATGTTAGAATTTTTTATATAAGCGTCAAAATAACGGAGGTGTCGAGGCATTGTACTCGTCAACACTGTTTTTCGGAGCTGTTTTAGTAGTTTATATGGCGATAAACATCTATATGCTGATACGTCTCTTCCTGACATTGGCGGGTTGCGGGATATTTCGCGGTGTTTCGTGTTTCATCTTCATCTTTTTCGCCCTATGCTTCCCGCTGGGGCGGATGCTCGCCGTAAAGTCCCCTGGGCGCGTTTCGGATTTGTTTCTTGTGCTGGGCACACTTTACCTCGCTCCGATGATTTACGGCTTCATCCTGACACTAATTGCGGATTTCCTGAGGCTGTTGAACAGTATCGTGGTCATAACACATACTCCTCCTCCATTTTCACAGAGCACGCGAGTCGAGATCGTTTTCGCCGTGCTCCTCCTGAGTTTTATGATAACGCTTGCCGGTGCGTGGAACACGTACAACCCTGTTGTAATCAGGCATGAACTCACATATAAATCTGACGGAGGCTCACTGATATCTACGCCCCCTGCAATAAGGATTGCGGTCATATCGGATCTGCACCTGGGCGTGTTCCTGGGAACGAGATACCTCAAAAAAATTGTGGAAATTACCGCGGCAGAGTATCCAGATATCATTCTTTTCACAGGCGACACGATAGACGACGCGGGCTGGATGAGCAACCAAAAGAGGCGGCAGGAGACGGCTGAATTGCTCTCGTCACTGACGCCAAGACTCGGTATGTGGGCAGTTATGGGGAATCACGATTATTACGCTGGCATCGATGAATTCAGGCGCTTTTTGGATGAAACGCCTATAAAACTTCTCAAGGATGAGGCGGTCATACCAAATGGAGAACTGCTCCTCGTGGGCAGGGACGACAGAACAGTCATGAGGTCGGGCGTCAAAAGACCAACCATCGGCGACATTATAAGGAACTCCCTCGGAGAGGCGGGCTGGAGGGCAGGACTTATCCCAATGATCGTGATGGATCACCAGCCATTCGACCTGGGAGATTCGGCATCCTCCGGCGCGACGCTTCAGGTATCAGGACATACTCACAGAGGACAGATCTTCCCCATCAACTTCATAGTGGCGTTAATGTACGAAAAACATTACGGGCTGTACAGGAAGGGCGACACGCACTACTATATAACTAGCGGTGCAGGCGTCTGGGGACCTCCGGTGCGAACCTCAGGACGCCCAGAGGTGGTTATTCTGGATCTGAAGCGCGATTGATACTAAAGGACACGAAAAAAGGCGGTGCATTACAGTGATAGATAGAATGAGAACGGCGTCTCAGCTGGCCAACTCACAGGACCAGAACGATGTTCGTTCAGGGTTCGAGATGATAGCCCTCATCGCCTCCAAGTTCAATGGCGGGCAGATTACAGAGCTAGGGTTTATCGACAACGCCCTATTCCTGGCGCGTAAACACGCGTCGAGCGAGAACTCCGGCGTCAGACAAGCTGTGGTCTCCTCACTGGTCCATATTGGACATATCAACAAAAACTGGCTCGAAGCGGCTCTGGAGACCGCCGATGAGATAGACTCTCAGCCCTCCGAAGCGGCAAAGAGCGTCGCCGGCGAGGTAAAAGCGCTGCTCTCCGGTGAAAAATAATGCGCAGGATTCTGCTTATCACAGCTACAATATTTCTGTCGGTAATGTCTCTCGTGAATCCCCTCTTTGCAGCTGAGCCCACAGCAGACGATAAACTGATTTATCTCCCGATAGAGCGCATGGTGACAATTGACAGGTCAAACAGAACGCCATACAGGGCCATAGTGCGGCCACGCGATGGAGGACTGGGAAAAAATATCCCATCGGACGTATGGGTTCCGCTGGAACTCCTGAACGACATGAAATGCGGCTTAAAACTAAGCGGGGCCAAGGATAAGTTCACAGCTCGAATATCCAACGCCGACCTGGTGTTCGATATGCCGGAGATGAAAAAATTTCTGCGTGGAAATAGGGAGCTCAATCTGGAGTTTCCCGTCAAGAGTTCAGACATGAGGTTTTATTTCAACATGACGGGTATGGAGAGTATAACCGGCATCACCAGCAGTCTCACTGACGCGCGCAGAACCCCTGTGAACCACGACGACGCGTCTCTGCTTGTGGTGGGTAAACTGTCACTGATGAAGGGGATACCTCCTGCCGCGCCTGAGAGAACAAGTAAAAAACCCGACGCGCCATTCAACCTCATCTGGGATCACGTCATCACCGAAAACAGGGATCTGGCGTCGGAAGACGCTCTTCCCACGATCGACGTTATCTCACCCACATGGTTCGCCATGTATGACGAAAATGGAAACATCTCAAACAAAGGCGAGCTCTCTTACACAAGAGCCGCTCACGCCAAGGGCTACAGGGTTTGGGCGCTCGTATCGAACGGATTCAAAAGAGACAGGACGAAAAAATTTCTGGCTAGAGACTCGCATCAGAACGCGTTTATAGCGAAGATGCTGGCCTATGCGCGTCTATACGAGATCGATGGAATTAACATTGACTTCGAAAATGTGGACAACGATGACGCTGCCAGACTAACCTCTTTCGTAAAAAAATTCAGCTCCGCCGCCCGCGCCGCCGGGTTGTCCGTAACTATGGACATCACTGTTCCATCCAAATGGTCCAAGGCCTTCGAGCGAGCTAAGCTGGGCAAGATAGTTGACTACATTGCGGTCATGACATACGATGAACACTGGGGATCATCTCCAAAGGCAGGCTCTGTCGCTTCACTCCCCTGGGTGAGATCAGGACTCAACAACACGCTGAACGAGATCCCGGCGTCAAAGCTGCTGCTCGGAATTCCATTTTACACGAGGGAATGGGAGGAGAGTACAGTCAATGGGCGCAAAACAGTGAGGGCAAAGACACTGTCTATGACCTCGACCGATCAGCGCCTCGACGAAACCGGAGCTATTATGAAATGGCTCCCGGAGACCGGACAGAATTACTTTCAATACACGTCTGACGACAAAGTCTACAGGGTATGGGTCGAGGACGAGAAATCGGTTGCGCTCAGGCTCGAACTGGTAAAAAAACACAAGCTCGCGGGCGCCGCGTTCTGGCGCAAGGGATTTGAAAAACCCGAGCTGTGGGAACAGATCGAAAACTCGATGAAACCATAAAACTACAGGTATAGCGATTTTTTATTTTTTCGTTGCGTTTACAGAGACCTTTAACGCGTCTATGTCGAGTTTGCGAAGAAAACGCGGTATCTTTACCCATACAGCGTGAAATCCATAGCCGCCCCTGGTCATCTCATCTATTGCCTTATCTCTGCTCCAATCCTGGAACACCATTCGATAGACGGCAGAGATCATGCCCGTCCTGTCCGCGCCGTGCTGACAGTGAATCAAAAAGGGCCCGGAGGATGAATCGGAGAGTATCCGCAAAGCCCTGACCAGTTCATCGTAATCGGGGTCCCACGCCTCCATCTTAACCCTGACTTCCTCGATGCCTGTGCCGCTTAAGTCGTCACTGTGGAACCCGCGCAGGTTCAACACAGTCTTGACGCCCAATTTTTCGAGGTTCTTAAACCCCTCTTTAGTCGGCTGCGCGCTGCGGTATATGTTATCAGTCATTCGGTACAGGTTGGGGACGCCCTCCAGCTCGACCGGCACAGCCCAATTCGGATTGCGCGCCGCAGCAGATGATTGCCCGGCACAAAACACAGCAAAGACAAGTACAGTCACAGCAAGAAAAACCATCCGCGTTGCGCGCTTTTTTTCGGGAGCGTTCGATATTTTTATCATTTTTATAAAACTTGAGATGTTGGATGCACACATGACTTCTCACCTGCCCGCATAATGATAACACCGCACACTGTTTTTGTCGCGACACAAGCGTATCCATGTCACTCGTCTGTGATAATGTACGCATGAGACAGGCATAATTTTTTTAATCCGCTACTTTTACGAAAAAACCTGCTATCATACTCCAGTCATTTTTGCGCTCTCATTTCCGATAGGACTAACTAAGATTCAGATGTACGGAGGAACACAACAAAACTTTGAGCTAAAGGGGTTGTTAATAAGTGAGAAAAAGAAGTTTCATTTTCTGCGCGATGTTTTTAATCACAGGCTTTGTTATTATGTCAGGCGGTTGCGGCGGTGGTGGCGGCAGTGTTTCGGACGACGAGGGAACGCCTGAGGACGACTACTATGCTTTCGTCAACTCCGATTGGCTGGCAAAAACCACAATCCCGGATGACAGGTCAAACGTAAGCAATTTTTCACTGCTGGATGATGAAATTCGCGCCAAACTGCTGGATGATTTCAAGAGCATGACCGTCTCCGGAGTCGATTCTGATATTCCGTGGCTCGATAACTCCCTGAAATATTACAATATGTTCATGGACATGGGAAAACGCGACTCAGACGGACTTGACCCGGCGTCGGATGATTTGCGCCGCATTGACGCCCTGAATAGCCTGGGTGACATATCCAGTAGCGCCGACCAATTGATATTGGACAATTTCTCGCTGCCCTTCGCGATAAACGTCGACAAAGACCCGTATAACGAGCGCTATATCCTTTCCGCCTCCGCCGGCTCGACTTTCATTCCCGAACCGAGCTATTACGAGACTGGGGACGCTAACGGCGAGAGAGTGATCCCACTGCTGCGCGATTACCTCACGAAATTGTTCACCGCCGCCGGACTGGAAGAGGCGTCCGCGCAAGCCGAGGCGGAAAACGCGATAGCGTTCGACAGACTCCTGGCGGACCTCTGCCGGAGCGCCGAGGAGCAGAATGACGTCACTACAGGGATCAACGTCGTGACTTATGAGGACTTCGCGAAAAAAAGCGAAAATATCGATCTCGAAGAATTAATCGAAAAATTGACATCAGGTTCTCCGAAGAGCGTGGGAATCAACGAAATAAACATTGAGGACACCAAGTTTTGGGACGCCTTCGACACCCTGTACAGCGAAAAAAATTTCACGCTGATGAAGAGCTGGATAAAAGGCAAAGCCCTTGACGGATATTCGTTGTATCTCGACAGCGAGCTTCTGTCAGAGAGGCTGAACTATGACATGAAAATGAATGGGAGCGACAAGCCGCAGGAAATCGACGAAGCGGCATTTGACGCAGTGTCGTCCGTTCTGGGCGATCCGATCAGCATATATTATGGAGGGAAATATTTCAGCGCTCAGGCGCGTAGCGACGTAGAGGAAATGGTGCGCGATATTTTAGCCGAATATCGCGGCAAGATAAGTGAGAACTCCTGGTTGGGAGACGCCACAAAGGAGAAGGCCATAGCCAAACTCGACACGATGACGCTGCGCATAGGATACCCGGATTCGCTGCCCCCCAAGTACGATTCCTACGATGATTTCATCCCTTCCGAGCAGGGAGGAAGTTTATACGGCAACACGGTCGCCATAGGACGCGCCTCGAACCGGTATATTTTTTCGAGGATTGGAGAAAAGCCGGATAATGTCTGGCAAATGACCTCATACACCGTCAATGCTTATTACGAACCTGAGGACAATTCAATAAACTTTCCCGCCGGAATTCTCTCTGCCCCCTTCTATTCATTCGAGAAAAGCAGGGCTGAAAACGCCGGCAGTATCGGCATGGTGATAGGACACGAGGTATCCCACGCATTCGACCCGAACGGAGCGCTTTACGACGAGGAGGGCAACTACAAAAATTGGTGGACGGACTCGGACAAAGCAGAATTCTCAAGACGTTCGGAGGTTATGGTAAATCTGTTCGACGGAATCTCATACGCCGGCATAAAGATAAACGGAAAGCTTACTCTGGGCGAAAACACTGCTGACGCCACTGGATTGGAATGCGCGCTCGGCCTTGTGGATAGCAGCGACAACGAGCAGTTAAAGGCGTTTTTCGAAAGCTACGCGACAATGTGGCGCAATAAAGCGCGGCAGGAATACGAGGCTCTGCGTTACACGACTGATCCCCACTCCCCCCCTAAACTGAGGGTCAACGTCCAACTGTCGAACTGCGACAAATTTTACGATGTTTACGATGTAGTGGAAGGGGACGCTATGTATCTTGCGCCCGAAAAACGCGTGACGGTATGGTGAAATTACAGGGCGACAGACAGATTGGTGAAAACAAAAAGGAGTCCGAAGAACAAGCCTGACGCCTGAGTTCGAACTGATAGTGTATCATAGAAAAGCGCCGAACCCTTGATTTTACTGGATTCGGCGCTTTTTATCACTTGTCTTGGATGTGGGATTGGTGGCGGTGGCTGGAACTTCAAAAGCCCCGTTATCCGTTGTGACAAGCCATTTTACATCTTTCGCAGGAATCACTCTGCACGGTGTTTTGTACGGTGCATGATGAAAATTCACTCGTTTATCCCCTTCGCCTTATATTTCCGGTTCCTGTTAGCGCCAACCGCGACGATTACACCCTCGTTTATCAGTTGCAACAACTCGCGTCGCGCTGTTTTTGAATTGCGTCCGATAAGTTCCGCCGCTTTTATCGCGCTGACTTCGCCATTCTCTCTGATATACGCAAGAATCGTTTCTCGATAATTTTTATCGGACATGCCACCGTTATTGGACATTTTATCGGACATTTGTCCGTTATCGCCCGTTCCCTTGTCCGATAACGCAAGCGGAACAACTGTCCGAAATACGTCACACTCGATAAGTTCGGGTTCGCCGCCAGAGTAAATTTTCGAGTACTTATACAAGTTTCTCACACCGGAGCCAAGAACATCGGCGCGTCCGATATTATGGGAATACCTTACGTTCAGAATACTGCGCTGATTTGCGCTGATGTATCTGCGTCACCATAAGGGAGTTGCGAGTAATGTCCATATCGCCGTCCGCAGCGCGGTC
>JAISRE010000106.1 GCA_031273805.1 Synergistaceae bacterium
TCGCCGCGTCCTCTATGTTCTCGATGAAGCGGGACATGTGTACGCCGGACCGCTGCGCGTCCAAATGAGCGTAAAGTTCCATCTCCGCGAAAAAAAGGGTCTCCCGCCCGCACTCGTCCTTAACGCGCAGGGCTTTTTTAAGGCCGGTCACTCCTACTCTGGATAGAGAGATTCGCGCCCTGGGGACGCTCTTATGTATATCGCTGCACAAAATGTCTTCTGTCATATTCATCTCTCTCCATTTTTCAAAAAAAGGCTGATTTATCTCGTCAGCAACCTGAAATGTGACGGTTAAGGAGACGCTGATTTATTGTTAGAGGCCTGAAGGGTAAAGATTAAAATCCCGATGATCTCTGCATTCGCAAACGGTAGCATGTCGTTTTAGCGATTTAATCAGCGTTTCCTTAAAACTATGATAACCGCGTAATCAGCGCTTCTCCAACATTCGCTCCACACATGAACACAGCTCATCCGGCGACGACAGCGCCGTGACTCCGTCGATCGCGCCGAGTTTTCGCGTCAGCTCGAGATCGAGCGGCCTTGGATAGACCATCACGGTGTTGCCGTTCGGTGCGGCGGACGCGGTCTCGCCAGATACGTCAGTCGGCAGGACGACTATAGGAACACGGCTTTTGCCGGCTTGAGCGAACATGCACGAGACAAGAGAGTCCGCGACGCCGTGGACACACTTGGCGACCGTGTTGCCGGTGGCTGGGGAGATGACGAGCGCGTCGTACTTCCCGACTGAAAATTTCGACGTTATGGGAAAGCTGTAGTCTGTCTCGATCACAACGGACGAGGCGAACTCATCGAGGCGTCCCGCGACTTTATACATGCCAACGACCTCAGCCGCCGCTCGGGACAGAAAAACGTCCACTGTCGCCAGCCCGCTAATATGGCCTATCACCCCGACCGACTCGCTCAAAAAATGCCCGGCGCCAGTGATAGCCCAGGCGATCACTGGGCGCTTTCCGCCGACTCGCGTCTGCTCGCCAAAACCCCGTTCCACCTCCGTGAGTTTCTCCATAACTTAAGTATCCTCCGCCTCAATCAACTCATGAACAGACACATCCTAGTCATAATTATAACCTGATGAGTTGTATCGATCGAGTGAAAACAACCTGAAAAAACTTATAGGACAACTTGCCACCGCGGCCTGAGCTTGCCGTTGCTATCCAGTTTTTGCCGCACAGCGCCTCTTGCCGAAACGAGGGGATTATGTCAAAATATACAACAATGTTGCATATAGATCATTTATTTGGAGGGGTATAGTTGAATAACGCGATATGCAAACTGGAAAGGCCTCTTAACGAACCGGCCGCGGACTACGCTCCGGGGAGTTCGCAGGCTAAGTCGCTTCTGGAAGAGATAAAGCGCCAGAGTTCCATTCAGGTGGAAATACCGCTCATTATAGGCGGCAAGGAGATAAGGACTGGGAATACCGCGGATGTTGTCATGCCGCATGATCATCGGCACAAACTCGGGTTTTTTCACAAGGTCGGCGGGAAAGAGGTTAAGATGGCGATCGATGCGGCCTTGGAGGCTCGAAAGCAATGGTCGGCGCTTCCATGGGAGGACAGGGTATCGGTGTCTCTCAAGATTGCCGAGCTGATAAGCGTAAAATACCGCGATACCATTAACGCGGCGACGATACTAGGCCAGAGCAAAAATTTCTGGCAGGCGGAGATCGATTCAGCGTGCGAGGTGGCCGATTTCCTGCGCTTCAACTCCTATAACGCTTCCGAAATTTTCAGCGTCCTGCAGCCAGTCCAGTCTTATAAAACATTCAATCAGATAGAGTTCCGTCCTTTAGAGGGTTTTGTATACACCGTGACTCCGTTCAATTTCACCGCGATAGCCTGCAACCTTAACATGGCGCCTGTCGTCCTGGGCAACGTGACGGTCTGGAAACCGGCTACTACCTCCATCCTGTCCAGTTATTACCTGATGCAGATATACAAGGAAGCCGGTCTCCCGGACGGCGTGATAAATTTTATTCCCGGAAGCGGTCAGATCATAAGCGAGGAGGTCTTCGGGCACAAATATTTTTCGGGACTTCACTTCACGGGCTCCAACGACACTTTCAACGTCCTGTGGCGCCAAGTATCGGCCAACCTGGATAAGTATCGCTCGTATCCGCGCATAGTCGGCGAGACTGGCGGGAAGGACTTCATCTTCGCCCATAACTCGGCTGACACAGATCAGCTTTCGACTGCCATAGTCCTCGGCGCTTTCGAGTATCAGGGTCAAAAGTGCTCCGCGTCGTCCAGAAGTTACATTCCTAAAACGATATGGCCTGAGGTGAGGCGGGAAATATTGGATCGCACGGCCAAAATCCGTATGGGCGATCCGGCGGACCCCAAAACGCTGATGGGCGCGGTTATCGACGAAAAATCGTTCGACTTCATCGTCTCTTACATCGAAGCCGCGAAAAAATCGCCGGATGTCGAGGTTCTCGCCGGGGGAGGGCACGACAAGACAAATGGATACTTTATTGAGCCCACGGTTCTCGTCTGCGGCGACCCAAAGTACGCCACGATGGAGACTGAGCTGTTCGGTCCGGTTATGAGCATTTACGTTTACGATGACGAAAAATACGAAGAGACGCTCAGGATATGCGACGACACGTCCCCTTATGGACTCACGGGATCAATCTTCAGCAGGGACAAGTACGCGGCTGTGAAGGCGTCCGAGATATTGAAATATGCCGCCGGGAACTTCTACATCAACGACAAGACGACCGGCGCCATGGTTGGCCAACAACCATTCGGAGGGTCTCGGGCTTCCGGCACAAACGATAAAGTAGGAAGCGTCTTCAACCTTATGCGGTGGCTCAACCCGCGATCGATCAAGGACAACTATTCGCCTCCCACAGACGTCGTCTTCCCGCACATGGGCTGATCTCTGACAATAAGTCAGTCTTAGAGGAGCTGTCATCGCGTGTTGACGCCGCAAGGCCTGAACTCTTGCTGAATGGCGTCGCTTCTGCTTTTCATCTCCATTTTGTTTTTGCGCTCGCTTGCCCGCGCTCGAACACAACCTATCCGCATGTCTCTGACATCCACTAAGACCCCTGGAACGAACGCCCCAATATGGCATATTGGGGCGTTCGTTGAAATCCGATAAATCGGGCAAACATCAGGCATGGAGTGTATTTTGGGAATTGCCGGGGTTTTTAGTTCGTGTTAATATGCACCTTAATGTATAATATATACTTTAAAAGGGGCGTATTTTCTTGGAGGTTGAGCCAATCAGAGATTTGAAGAAAATCGTCGCCATGAAAAAAATCCTGCGGGCTGGAAACATCAGGGACGAGGCCCTCTTTGTCGTAGGGATAAACACGGCGCTGCGAATCGGAGACCT
>JAISRE010000033.1 GCA_031273805.1 Synergistaceae bacterium
AATTATGTATGACTTAGACAGGTTCATCAAAGCACAAGAAAATGATTACCAAGTTGCATTATCAGAAATCAGAAATGGTAAGAAACGAAGTCACTGGATATGGTATATATTTCCGCAAATAGAAGGTCTTGGGTATAGTTCCACTTCTAAATACTATGCAATTAAAAATCTTGACGAAGCAAAGGAATATTTAGATAACAATATACTTGGTTCTCGCTTGTTAGAAATCTCTAATGAATTATTAAACCTCAGTAGTAACAATGCAACAGAGATATTTGGTAAACCTGACGATATGAAATTGCAGTCTTCAATGACATTGTTTACAATGGTTGAAGATTCTGATCTCGTCTTTCAGCAAGTTCTTGATAAATTTTTTGATGGTATTGCAGATGATAAAACAGTAAAGATTATAAACAGCAAATAACTATATTTAAAATTGTTGACGTCAGTCTGGAGAGCAAACAAGCGATGTGCGAAAACGTGAGCAAACTTTGCAGGCGCCGCAAATCTATCCTGTTTTCCCGCTATGCTCTTTGAGAAACGCCGCTATCTGAGGTTTGTCAAGATTGCCCTCCGCGACTGAGAGCACGAGACTCGCCAACCCGTCAGGATCGGCAACGACCTCTATCCCATGCAAACCGAGGAAGTACAGACATGCAGCGAGCCCGGTTCGTTTATTCCCATCGATGAACGGATGATTTTGAACGATGTGGAACAGGTAAGCAGCCGCCATCTCAAAAGGGAACAAATAAAGGTAATTGCCGTCAAAGCCGGACATCGGCATAGCGAGGGCGGATTCGAGCATCCCCATGTCCCTCACGCCGTGGCTGCCTCCGTAAAGTTCTATCTGTTCGAAGTGAAAATCCAAAACATCGGAGACGTCAAAAAATTCCGGCATTCAATCCGCGAGCTTCCTGAATGTGCGCTCATATCGTTTGTTGACCCCGGCGCGAACATCCGCGAGCTTTGCACTCCGCTCTGCATCGCGCACCGGAGCAATCGTGAGAGAGCGCCCGTCAGTCGTTATTGAAAGCGGCGTATCCGGTTCTATATCAAGCAACTCCAGAACAGGCTTGTCCAGTATGAGAGCCAGGCTGTTTCCGTGCTTCGTCAAGGTTTTAATCAACGGGATCCCCCCTATTAAGGTAAGCACAATGTATCACTAAACGTGTCTATTTGTAAATGGGCGTTTTAACCGCAGATGTGAAGAAAATGGCGGAAATCCAGGAACTACAGGAACTACAGGAACTACAGGAACTACAGGAACTACAGCAAATAGCGGATCTCCTAAAAGATGACGAATTGAAGCTGGCCGCACGTACTGGCGAGGAACATATAATAATGATGCGAATCTAATGTTAATTTGTCAATACTCCTGAGAACAAATATTTATAGCGCTAATTTAAGGTGAATAACGTGTTAAAATTTTCATATCTTAAAAACCCATGACGCGGGACGTCAGTCTGGAGAGCAAACAAGCGATGTGCGAAAACGTGAGCAAACTTTGCAGGCGCCGCAAATTTATGGAAGCGTTGATTAAATTGGTAAAACTACATTTTGTCGTTTGCGAACGCGCATATAATCTGAGCTTTAATCTTTATCCCTTTAGGCGCCTGACAATAAATCGGTATGTCCTTATTTTTCTTGTTCTGATCGCTATCATTTTCGGGACGATTACGGCCCTCTCTTCTCTTTGTGCCGGAGCGGCGTATGCGGGTTCAGTTGACGTCGCATTATATGGTAAGTATGACGACAGGACCAGGGATGAGGCGGCGGCGTTTCTCGGCGACGCGGAGCGCGAGCTGGGGCTTCAGACGAAGCTGGAATCGCCCAACGAGTCCGATGAGGAAGGTTTGCCGGACGAAACCGATGAGGAAAGTTTTATATGGTCTTTATTGACCTCGGATATAACGCAGGTTGTTGCCAGATACCTGCTTTACGCGGCGCTGATAGCTATCGTTACAGCGCTGTTGTCGTCTATCCGGAGAAATCCGTGGAGCCGCAGCCGCGCGCGCGCTATGGAGCGCCGCGATGCGGAGGAAAATATTTCCTCGGTCGCGGTGACTCGTATGGAACTCGCCCAGACTGAGGCGGACGAGAGAGCCCGGCAGGGCGATTTTGGCGCCGCCATGCATATCCTCCTGTTGCAAAGCGTAAATGAACTGCGAGCGCGCGCGCACATATCCATCTCCGACTCCCTCACAAGCCGCGAGATACTGCGCCGCATCACGAGCTCCTCCGAGTGCCGCGCGGCGTTCGCGGATATTGTAGGTTGTGTGGAGGTCTCGTACTTCGGGACTCACCAGCCTGACGCCGAGGAATATTACGCCTGCCGCCGCAGTTTCGACACGCTGACCGAACTTATCCGCGAAGGGGCAATCGCATGAGGGAGCCGCTCTTCTCCCGTCCCGTGATAGTATTGATTCTGGCCTGGGCGGTGGCTCTGTTCGCCATGTCGATAATCCTCGGCGCGCGCGACAGCAAACCCGTGACGGCGGATCGCGCCGGAGCGGGGACATACTCAGTCTCCGCCGTGGGATACGCGGGTTTTTTCGATCTCCTGAGGCGTTTCGAATTTCCCGCCGTGAGGGGGCTCCATGACGTAAACTCCCTGGCGGGCGCCGATGGGACGCTCATCGTTGCGGATCCGGACATGTCGTACCTGATCTCAGACAGCGACGCTGATATCATGTCCGCGCGGAGGGTGCTTATCGTAATGCCGAAGCGGAACTGGGTCATACATGATGAACGGCCCGAATGGGTAATCGGAGCGGGACTCAAGCCGGCAATCTATGTCGAACAGACGCTGATGATCATGACGGGTAAGCCCTGCGACGTCGTCCGCAAGGAGTGGCCTGAATATTGGCCGATCAACGAGGTCGGACGCACGCCGGAGGGCTCTGGCGCCGTTCAGCTGATCCGCTCTGAGGAAATTCGCACCATTGTAGGCGACGAAGACGGCGCTCTTCTGGGAGAAATCAGTGACGACGAGAGAAAAATATGGATATTATCGGACCCCGACGTCATGGCCAACCACGGCATTGTCAAGGGGGAGAACGCCCTATTCATGCTCGATGTAACAGAGGGCTTGAGCCGATGGGAGAATGACGATCCGACGTCGCCTATCGTCTTCGACGAGACAGTTCACGGATTTCGCCGGGAGCGAAATTCACTCCTGAAGTTATTGCTTCGCTTCCCATTTGCAGTCGTCATAATCCTGATATGCTGCTCATCGGTTCTCGTGGCACTGGCCGGAGTGAGCAGATATGGGGCGCCGCGCGCGCGGATACCATCATTTGAATTCGGGAAATCCAAGCTGATTGACAACAGCGCGCGATTGCTGGATTATGGGGGACATCACGCAATCGTGATAGATCGTTACATCAGAATGACTATACGCAACTGCGCAAGAAATCTTCACGCCCCTGAGAACTTAGATGAACGCGCCACAGCAGAGTGGCTGGACAGAATAGGTCATTCACGCGGAGTGAAGTTGTCGTGCACGTCAATCCTGAACACGCTGTCGGAGCTTAACGGCGAAGGCGCTGAAAATCTGCCGAAGCTGTTTGAAACGGCTTTTGATATTTTCCGCTGGAAGGGAGAAATTTTAATTGGAGGAACTTCAATTTATAAACGCAATAGTTAAAGCCGTCAGGGAGGAGATCGGACGGGTCATCGTAGGAGGGGACGAGACGATAGACCTCATGCTCGCCAGCCTCATGTGCGGCGGTCATATCCTGCTCGAAGGGGTTCCCGGCACCGGCAAGACATTTCTCGTTCAATCCTTCGCGGCGTGCCTCAGTCTCCAGTTCGGCCGCATTCAGTTCACACCGGACATGATGCCTGGAGATGTTCTCGGCACAAATCTGTTTGACTTCCGCACAAACTCCTTTGTGCTGACAAAGGGCCCGATCTTTACGCAGATACTGCTTGCGGACGAGATCAACAGGACTCCGCCGAAGACGCAGTCGGCGCTCCTTCAGGCCATGAACGAGCGTCAGGTCAGCATCGACAGACAGACTTACGATCTGGGGGACGAATTTATGGTCGTGGCGACGCAAAACCCAATTGAGCAGCACGGCACCTACCCTCTCCCTGAGGCGCAGCTCGACAGATTTCTCTTCAAGCTCTCTATCGGTTATCCCTCCATAGAGGATGAGCGCGAGATCGTAATTCGCCACGGCAGCAGGGCCTCCATGCCCAAGATATCGGATTTCGGGGTGAGCCCCGTATTGGGGATGGAGCATCTCGCGGCGGCTCGCGGTATATCCGCGAGAGTCCAGCTTAGCGAGGCGTTGATCAACTATATCGTCGATATAGTGCGCGCCACTCGCGTCCATCACGCCATAGAGAACGGAGCGTCGCCGCGCGCCGCCAACATGATGGCCTCGGCCGCGCGCGCGTACGCCGCCGTCTGCGGACGTGACTTTGTAATACCCGACGACATAAAACATCTTGCCATACCGATTCTGCGCCACCGCATCGTCATGACCGCTGCCTCCGACATCGAAGGCGTCACCAGCGACCAGGCTCTCCGAACCATAATAGATCAGATCGAAGTTCCGCGATGATGCGTCCCACGCTCCGCGCGGTGCTATGCTTTTCACTCTCTGTTCCGCTGGCCCTGCTGATCGTCTCTGTATGGGGCAGGTACTGGTATTTTTCCCTGTATTTTCCATCGATGGTGCTGGCATTCATGGCGGCGGATATCGCAAGAGCCCTTCCGGACCGAGCCCTCCATGCGGAGTTGTATCCGCCGGAGCTGCTCTATGTCGGACATAGCGCGGATGTAACGCTTAAACTATCTTCGGACGATTACGGGCGCCAGCTCATGTTCCAGGCTTTGCTGGAACAGACCGGCCCCGCTGACGCGCCTCTCTCCGTGCTGGGCATGATGCAGGGTGGACGGCTGGAGCTTCGGTTGGGGATAACGGCGCGCCGCCGCGGAAAATTGACGATCGACGCGCTATGGCTGCGATGGAGAGCCCCGCTCGGGTTGATCGAAATCCGCCGCAGGCAGCCTATAGGCGCAAGTATCAATATCGTGCTCAACATAAGGAACGTAAAAGAATCCGCTCTGCAATTTTTAGACGATAACACCGAGTACGGGGTCAAATCACAGAGTCTGCGCGGGGAGGGCTCGGAGTTCGAGGACATCTGCGAATATCAACAGGGGATGGATTATCGCCTCATCGACTGGAAGCGCTCCGCCCGTCACAGGAAGATACTGTGTAAGCAGTTTCGGCAGGAGCGCAACCATCACATCGTGCTGGGGTTCGACACCGGCAGACTGATGCTGGAGCAGGTGGACGATATATCGAAGCTCGATCACGCGGTCCTGGCGGGATTGATGCTGGGATGGGTATCATTGCGCAACGGCGACCTGCTCGGCGGATGCGGCTTCGATGCGCGCTTCAGAAGTTTTTTTAAACCGGATAAAGGGATGCAGCACTTTGCGCGATTTCAGCGTTTCACATCGGAACTGGCATACAGAACCGATGAGACAAACTTCACTCTGGCCCTGGCCGAGCTCAACTCGAGGCTGAAAACCCGCTCATTGGTCATACTCTTTACCGAGTTTGTCGACATGATCTCCGCTGAACTGCTTATCGAAAGCCTGCAATGGATGACCCGCAGACACGTCATAATCTTCGTGACCATGAGCGACCCGGTGCTGATGAGGCTGCGGGATGCTCCTCCCCGAAATTTTGGGCTCCTCGCCGAGGCGGTAATCGCGGATGATTTTTTGCGGGAGAGAGCCATTGTCCTGGAGCGCATATCGAGGCTTGGCATTCATTGTCTCGATGTCCCGGCCAGAGGAATCTCGACCGCGTTGATCAACCGCTATCTGCTGATTAAGAGAAGAGGGCTCATATGACGGATACCATATCCGACGTCTCGCGTCCCGGCGGGCAGACTGGCCTGAGTTCAGACGAAAAGAGCGCTCTGCCCCCTATCTCCCTGCGCAGCGCTGAATTCCGCACAGCGCGCGAGGAGGGGTGGCGCAGACTCGAAGACATGGTGAACCGGGTCGAAAAAAACGGAATAGCGGCGCTGTCAGCCGACGAGGCGGAGGAACTGCCTCTGCTGTATCGCTCGGCCGCGTCGTCACTCTCTGTTGCGCGCAGCATCGTGCTTGACCGCAACACGCTGACTTATCTGGAGAACCTGGCTCTTCGCGCGTATCTCGTCGTATATGGTCCGCGTCTGGGAATGATGAGGAGCATGGCGGAATTTTTCAAGCGCGATTTTCCGAGGTCGGTCCGGGCCATGCGCTGGAATCTCGCTATAGCTCTCTGTGCCATGATAATCGGGGTTGCCGCCGGTTATATCATGGTCAGAACTAATATCGATTACTTCAGCATAATCGTTCCCCGGCAGTTCGGAGACAGCCGTGGGCCGGAGAGCACTGCGGAGGAATTGATAAACAACGAACTTTTCGCCCCATGGCCCGGCTTCGTCAATACGTTTGTGGTTTTCGCGAACTCCCTGTTTCGTCACAACTCCATAGTGGGCATCTTCAGCTTTGGGCTCGGCTTTGCGTTGGGCATACCCACACTACTTCTGCTCACATATAACGGCCTGATCATGGGCGCATTCATAGCGCTTCATGAGAGGCGCGGTCTGGCCATCGACTTCATAGGCTGGATGTCAATTCACGGCGTCACAGAGATATTGGCCATTTTGCTCTGCGGCGCCGCAGGCCTGGTCATCGCTGAAAAAATACTCTTTCCGGGCGATATGTCGCGGATTGAAAGCCTTGCAGTCCACGGCCGGGCGTCCGCCGGAGTCGTGTCTGGAGCGGTTCTGCTGTTCTTCATAGCCGGGATATTTGAGGGAGGATTCAGGCAGTTAATCAACAACACCCCGGGGCGCTATGTATTTGCAATAACGACTGCGGCGCTTTGGGCGCTCTACTTCACGAAGTCGGGGATCCGAGGAGAGGAAAGATCATGATAAACCCCAGTGACCGTATTGAAACTCTCATCGAGGGGACAAAGCACAGACAAACATTCATCGTAACTCCTGAGGGAGTTCCCCTCGGCGTCAGGCGCGCAAACCACGGAGAACGGTTCACCGCGTTCGCCATCGATATGACGTTCATGCTGGCTGCGATAATCGCCGTCTATATGCTGATAATCCCGCTGTTTTTTTCGGGCGTCAGCATACGAGTTGGGATGACTGTAATTCTATTTCTGGCATTTGTAGTGCGAAACATGTACTTTTTGCACTTCGAGCTGGCGTGGCGGGGAAGAACTCCCGGAAAGAGAATATGCGGGCTCCTGGTTATAAACCGCTTTGGGGGCGCTCTGACGCCTTCGGCCATCTTCGCCCGCAATCTGACGCGCGAGGTGGAGATATTTCTGCCTCTGTCCCTGCTTTTAAGCGTGCAGTATGGGAGAAATATATGGTCAGGGCTTGCCCTGCTCGGATGGGCTCTGACCATCACCTCGCTGCCATTTTTCAACAGAGGACATTTGCGGGCAGGGGACATAATCGGCGGAACTCAGGTGATCTTTATGCCCCGGCATACGCTCACCCGTGACCTGAGCATCGATATCAGGGGCGCCGCCGGGACAAAATATATCTTCACGCAGGATAATCTGTCCGTCTACGGCGCGTTTGAACTGCAGGTGCTGGAGGAGCTTTTGAGACGTCCGCCGTCGAACGACAGCAACCAGACGCTGGAGGTCATATGCGGCAAAATTTGCCGCAAGATCGGTTGGGATGGGGAGATCCCCCGGGAGGATGCAAATATTTTTCTTCGTGAGTTTTACGCGGCACAGCGGGCAGAGCTGGAGCACAAACAGCTCTTCGGCCACTACAGAGCGGACAAAACGGGCGCGTCGTCAAGGCCTGACTGGCCGGGAGTCTAAGAAAAGTTAGAAGCCTGAAGATTTAAACCCTTGCGGCGTCTGTTGTTCTTAAACAGCAAAACGTCATTTGAGCGAATTAATCAGTATTTCCTTAGAGCAAGGTCAAGATGGGTCCTCCGGTCAAGCCGGAGGACGACAGAGAGTGCGCGCGGAGGACGACAGGGAGTGCGCGCCGGTTGAGGACCATTTTTGTGGCAACCGTGAAGATGGTGAGCGAATACTCCCATTGTAGCCGAAGGTTATTTAATCAGCGGTTCCTCAATCAAAGACGCCCGACAGGCTCTCCATTGCCACGCCCTCCTTTGCGGTTCTAAGGTTGTAATACAGAACAGCGGGTATTACGTTGAAAAATGCCATCGGAAGTATGTACATCGCGCATAGAAAAAGTATTGCTAGCGGCAAGTGTATGTGCCGAATATGCACTGCTATAAATGTAGCGATTAAAATAAAAATAAGCATGATAAAGGTGGCTAGCGAAAAAACTCCAAAGATTTGAAGCCGATGTCCCTTTGTCAGATAGGAGCTGCGATAGATGGCGGATGCTATGCCTTTGCGCTCGATCACGCACGCGGGCACTGCCACCGACAAAACACAGGCAGCTATGATGCCCGGGACCAAGAGCAGGATCATGCCCAGGACAACGCAAACAAAGTCCACCAGAGCCACGATGATCAATGACGCAAAGCAGGAGATGACGCGCGACATGGATTTGCCGAACGAAATAGGGAGCCTGATGCATCCCTGGAACACAGCGTAAGAGATAGTTCCATTTGTGATTTGGGTGATAGATATAGTAACTAAAAGCGATATGAAACTTGCGAGGGGGGAATTTCCAAACATAAGCCTCGACAACTGCGATATGACAATGCCAATTATAAGTGATATCAGGGTTAATCCAAAAAATGGCAGAGGATTTTTGAACAGAACCTGAAACGACTGGCTGATGACCGCCCCAACTGTAAACTGCGGCGTTATGTTATACTCGTTTTCGCTTAAATCCATAAAATAACACCAGCCTCTCCTTAAACTAAAAACATTATACAGCATCGCCGCATACGTGCGGCGCCGCAGCAACGTTTTGAAAAAACTACGTTATTTTTCTGTATTAAGCCTTCCTTCCTATGATTGACTCATCTGAAGAATGATGCAAGAATTTAGATAGTGAGAATTGAAATTTATTATATGACTATTTAGCTCAGATAAAGGGTCAAGGCGCCCGTGAGCGCGCAATTCTTCTAAGTCTGCCGGTTTAGCCGGAACATGGAGATGATCACCCTATGGCTTCTATTAAGAACTACTACTTTATTCTGGGCATATCGAGGGGGGCTTCGGAGGCGGAGATAACGAGCGCATACGAGGGCATTATCGAGAGTTCTCGCAGCGACTCGGGGTCCCTGGTCATGATGGGCGAGGTTAAGGAGGCGTATGAATGTCTTATTGACGCGGCGAGGCGAAAAGAGTACGACACAACTCTAGGTTCACACACTCCTCAGCAGCCGGGCGGCATAAAACCCTGGACATCGTCGTCCGGCTCGAAGCTGGAGCTCGAGCACTATTACCAGAATATGAAAAACGAGCGGCGCGCCAAGATAAGGTGGAGAAACTTCATAACGTTGATGGTTCTGCTCCTCCTGTGCGGCAGCTGCGCAATATACGGATACAATCGCTATCGCGAGCAGAAAGCGCTGAAGGCGAGCGAGAGCGAAGAGCGCGCGCGGATGTTCCATGTAAACAAGCCGCCGGAAACTCCTGTTGAAACAGAGGAGACCTTCCAGAGTTATGTAAAGCCGAAGGCGCAGCCAATCGTCCGCACATATTCAGTGATGTCGGGAGGGGTCGTCACGGCGGAGAAAGCCACTTGCAGAAATGAGCCGTATGATGGAGCTAAGGTCACGGCAACAATGCGCAAGGATACAGTGTTCTTCGCCACAAAGGAGCTCAGGCTGTTCGACGGCACGGTATGGTACTTCGTGGAGAACTCGAGCGCCGAGGGCTGGGTGAGAGGAAACGAAGTCAAGACCTATGCCTACTCGAAGGCCAATTAAATGCGGAGGGCAAAATATTGCCCCCTCCGCAGCAAACGGCAGGGAAAATCAGATATTGATTAACCCTGCCGGTTGTGTGTTGCCGTCTATGGATTCAGGGATTCATGCCAAGTACTGATTGGCATAGTGTCATCCCGTTATTTGCCGCGATAAACCCTCATACCGATCTTCATCAGGAGCACGGCGACGACAAAACCGATTGTCGCAATCCACATGAGGCCCGTGTCGCATCCACCACTGCTTCCGCTGCTTTCACCACTGCTCTCTTCTTCATCGGAAGGGCTCCCTTCAGAGCTGATATTGCGCTCGCCGGTGATCGAGTCGAACGTTATGGGTGTGCCGAACGCCGGGCCTATCCCGTAAGCATACTCCTTGATCTTTATCAGGTTTTCGGGCGATTCCAGCGACGCTCCCTGCAAGAGCTGAATTAACCTGATTTTTGTCCTCGTTGCGAGATACTTGAGGTTGTCCGTCTCGAAAGACTGAATGAAGACCTTCTCGCTTGGGTCGTTTTTATATCCGTTATCGTAAAGGACCGCCAAGAGCTTGTCCTCCAGCGGAAGCCCCAGGTTCTTGTGAGTGGTCGGCGACTTCGTCTCGGGGTAAATTCCAATGCTGCGTCCGGTGGTCTCCTTCACCTCCCGGACCAGGTCGATCACCTCCTGAAGAGTCGGCACCTCGTACAGCCCGTCATACTCGTGATTGCGATAGGCAAGCCGCTCGCGCGCCCTGAGCTGCTTGATCTCCGCGAGGGTGAAGTTGTACGCGTACCATCTCTTCTGGCTGCCAACCAGGTCAAAGCTGTTGGGAAATACCTCCTCGACATTTGTCGTACCCTCGATGTTCATCTCGTGCCGACAGATCAGTACGCCGTCCTTTGTGGAGACGAGATCGGGCTCTATGTAATCCGCGCCCATCTCTATCGCGGTCCTGTAAGCCTCGAGTGTATGCTCCGGCCTGTAACCGCTCGCCCCTCTGTGCGCCATCACCAGAAAACCCTCTTCATCCTCTGCGCCGAAGAGCGGCGTCGCTAAAGAGACCGCCAGACAAAAAGTCAGAAACAATACCCTCCACTTCATAACAAACACCTCCATAGGAATAGTTTATGACGCTATCCTAGCAACGCATCCTTACGACTCCCTTACAGAAGTGTTTCGTTAATATTCGATAGCCAGGCGCATATAAAACATCATGACTATAAACTTACCGCATGTTGTAGGTCTGGAGGCTTGTATCCGCCCGACTCACTACGCAAATCGGACCGTGGCGGAAGTACATCCATGCCGCGCAAAACCGTGCGAAGAATGCGGTTTTGTGCTTACTTTCGCCACTCGACCGAAATCGTGTCGGTCGCCGATTCGCTTCGTTCGCTCGGACAAATACAAGCCTATACCTGAACTAAGCTGATAGTCATATAAAACAGTGACAGGCGCTGAAGTGAAGGAACGCGCTTCCGGCGCCTGTCTTTTGTGACGAATTTGGAGCCAGTTAAAAATAAACTCAGACTTGATTTCAGACGTTGACTCCGAAGTTCCTCGCAAGGGGGCCCAACCCGCCCTTGTAGCCCTGGCCCACCGCCTTGAACTTCCACTCGGCGCCGTTTCTGTACACCTCGCCAAAGATCATGGCCGTCTCGATGCTTGCGTCCTCGGAGAGGTCATAGCGGGCTATCTCCTTGTTATCCGCCTGGTTGACAATTCTGATGAACGCGTTGTCCACCATGCCAAAATTCTGCTTACGGCTCTCAGCCTCGTGGATGGTCACGGAGATGGATAGCCGCGATACGTTGGACGGGACCTTCGCCAAATTTACCTTAATAGCCTCGTCGTCGCCTTCGCCGGCGCCCGTCCGGTTGTCTCCGGTGTGCTCCACAGAGCCGTCAGATGATTTGAGGTTATTGTAAAAGATGAAATCGGCGTCGGAGCGAACTTTGCCATTTTCGCCCAACATGAAGAGGCTCGCGTCGAGGTCGAAATCCGCTCCGTCAGTCGAACGTGCATCCCACCCGAGACCTATCAATATTTCCTTCAGGTTCGGGGCCTCCTTGCTGAGTGAAACATTGCCGCCCTTTGTCAAAGATACTGCCATCGTTCAACACTCCTCTCGAAAAAATTTAATGCGGCAGTGACGCGCTCCATCCTCTACTTGCTCGGAAACATAGCGCCAATCCACTGAGAAAAACCGATGTTGTTCCTGCTCTGTATCAAAACTCTGCCGGGCCCCTTGAAGCGGAAGACGAGCATCTCTCCCGACGTCACCGACGAGAGCCAACCTTTCGACGCCTTTTGTAAATTATACTGGATATCCTTGGGCCACGCCACCAGATGATTGTTGTCGATGATGATATCCTTACCGGCCGGTATATCGACTACATGGACGGCGCCGAAGGTTTCGACGAACAGGATCCCATGTCCTGACGCCTCGAGGACAAACAGCCCCCCGCCGCCAAACAGCCCCTTTGCAAGATTCTGCATCTTTGTGCTTATTGTGACTCCCTCCGTGGCCGCGAAAAAGCCTCCCTTTTGAACGTAATACGGAGTCCCATCCATCTCGAGATCCAGCACAGAGCCTGGAAACGCCGGCGCGAGTACGGTCTCCCCGTCTCCGGTCACCGCTGTTATTGTCTGAAAGAAAAAATTCTCGTTGGACAGCAGCAGACGCCCCAATCCGCCGAGTATGCCTCCCTCCAGCTTCCCCTCGACCTCCATAGTTGTGTCCATTGTCACCATCGCGTCAGACTGCGCTTTTATCGACATACCTCGCCTCAGCAGCACGCGAAGCATGGCAAACGCGCCGTCGCCGTACAAAATCTCGTAGTTTATCCCCGCAGCGGACTCCAAATAAAATATCCCCTTTCATATACGCCGCAAGGGTTTAAATCTTCACCCTTTAGGCTTCTAACGATAAATCAGCATGCCTCTCGTTTACTTCTTGCCCACCTTCCAGCTGAATCCGAATCCGTAGTGATTGTCGCACTCCCTGTGCCCGGGAAAGTAGAGCTCATCCTTCGTTATCTTGATAGAACCGCCGTCGGACTCAACCCTGGCTACCGCGCAGAAGCGCTTCCCGCCGTCGCTGTTGTTGAGCGGAACCAATATCTCGAAGTCCCGGCCATCCTTCAGCGTGACCCTGCCGTTTACCGAGGAGAACTCCGCCGTTCCCTCGTAGATCATAGCGAATATGACCATCAGATCTATATCGTTCGGACGGAATACATACATATTCTCACCATCCTCAGCGGCTCCGGTCCTGTCGTCCTTGTCGAGGAAAATGTATGGAGGGGACGATTTGGCGCCGAAGTTGCTGCCGAGAGGCTGAATTACTCCACAGCTTCCGTTCTTCAGGCGATACATGCAGCCCAGATCGAGATCGACTGCGGACGATTTGCCGCCGGCTATTCTGCTCCACAGGCCTTTTTTCTCGCGCGCGCTCTCGTCCCACTGAAGGTTGATGTGAATAGGGGATGCGGAATCCTGTTTCGTCAGGTCTATTTTCTTGCTCTCCCCCCTCTTTTCCAGTGTTACCTTGCTCAAGGATACCTTTGAGGGCGGAGGGGGGACGGGTATTTCACTTCCTCCAAAGTGAGCCAAAACGGCGCTCAGGCCGCCGCTGAAACCCTGTCCTATCGCTGCGAAACGCCACGTATCCTTGAAGTATAGCTCCACAGCCATAATCGCCTTTTCCGATGAGAAATCCCCTCCGGAAAAGGGAAATATCAGTCTCAGCGCGCCATTCTCAAAGACCTTGACGGAACTTGGGCCTATGGCGCTCATATCCCCGTCCCCGTCCAGAGTCACAACGAACACGATGCTCTTTATCGAGGACGGCAGATTGGATAGGTTCAGCGAGAAGGAGGATTTATCCCTCTGAACGATAGATGAACAGGGAGACGTCTTCTGATTGTAAAATATGAAATATCTGTCGTCAGAGAGACACCGTTCGCCGTCCAGCCCAAAGCAGCTTATGTCTATGGTCTGCCCCGAATCGACATCTATCGACACCTCGAACCGCAAGGACGCTAGAGCGTCCGACAATTTCACTTTCTGGCCGCGCGCCAATTCCATAGTGCCTCACCCTCATTTTTTTCGGTATGCGCATAAACGCGTTACGGCGGTCATGAATCTGCACCATATGATAACACTAACACAAACCTTCGGCGTTATCAACCGAAGACAATCGCCTTGGTGCAACAGGTTGTGTATCGTGTCATAAAATAAAGTCAGACCAAAGGTTCATCAGCTTCACGAGGATTTATTCAAAACAAGCAATGAAACAATATGGGCGGGGAATGGATTTGAAAACCATAGCTATCAACGGGAGCCCGCGCAAGAACTGGAACACGGCTAAAATCCTGATGGCGGCGCTGGTCGAGGCAAAGTCGGTCGAGGCGGAAACGGAGCTGTTTCCTCGAACGGCTCGCTTTCATGAACGGGACATACGACGGCGAGTTTTGTCCAAAGATCGACACTTTCTGCATGGATGTTGCCGGTTATGAGGAAATTTTATATAAATTCGTGATGTGTTTGTCAAAAAGCTCGAAAACGTCCGATATTGGGGCCGCCAATTCCCGCAATTTCAATTCGTCCAGCATGTGGCCATAGCCATGAACATGACGGTGGCGGTATTTCATGAGATTTTCAATCGCCGGCTGCGTCCCTTGCGGCACTAATCCGTAAGCGTAGCTGGTTTTCAGGAGATCGTAGTGCCACATCGGAGATTTTGGGATATTTTCGCCCTTTTCTCTGAGAAGATACTGCAATATGCGCTCAATGCCGGTATAAACATTTTGGACGTAAGTTCCAAACGCAGTTGTCTGGTCCTCGTCCCATGAGGGGGCGAGCAGCAAACGGGCTATCCGGGAAACGGGTATTTTTATCAGGTTCAACTCCGACGCTATGAAATCAGGAAGCTCTTTCATAGATTTTCATTCCCTCGGAACGGATGACATGCACGATTGAAAGAGGTTCGTCCATTTCCACGAAATCAAGAGGTTTACGGCAATGCTCATGTATCGCGTCAAATAATTCACTGTACATGTCCCATGCCCTGTCTCTGTCGATCCCTTCCACTCCGAGATCAATGTCCCCGGCGTCTTTTTCGTCAACAATCAATGAGGAACCAAAAAGCCAAAGGCTTTTCACCCCGTATTTTTTGGCGCTTTCAATCAGTATTTCCTGAGTCTCCGGTCTGAGCGGCATCATCTATCCCTCCTCATGCGTTTCACTCCGTGTACCCCGTTTCAGCCATGCGTAAATTATAATCGGCTCATGTTTTGCCCGTCCAGTGTTTTCCCGAGCTGTTGCCCTGCAATGCTTGCCTGGTTCCGCAGCTTTCATTCCATTTTGTGACATGCGTACTTATTCCAGCCTTCCGCAGGAGCAAAGTGAGCCCTGATCGCTGTTAAATATCTCAGGCGTTCCATGCTTCGAAATAGAGGATGGTGGCGTGTGGGAGGACAACCACTAAATCAATTAATGAGTGGTTCCCTATCCGATTCAATCACACTATATGGATACCCCTGTTCTGCGAGAAAGAGCTGTCTGTGAGCGGCAAAGCTTTCCTCGACCGTGTCCGATGTGACTAATGTGTAAAACCAAGCACGGTTTTCACCCGGTTTTGGACGCAATATTCGTCCAAGACGCTGCGCCTCCTCCTGCCGTGAGCCAAATGTGCCGCTAATTTCGATGGCCACATTCGCATCTGGAAGGTCAATGGCGTAATTTGCAACTTTGGAAACGACAATAACTGGAATTTCACCATCTCTGAAATGTTGATACAATTCATCACGCTTTGAGTTTTTTGTTTTGCCCGTGATGAGCGGAGCGGCTAGCAATTCCGCAATCTCGGTAAGTTGGCTGATATAAAGACCAATAATCAGTACATGCCTTCCAGCGTGTTCCTTCAAAAGTTTTTGCAACGCGCAAAATTTCTGTGGATTTTCAGCCGCAATTCGAAATTTTTGTCGCTTATCTGCGACGGCATAGTCCATTCGCAAACACTCATCAAGAGCAACACGAACCTCATAGCATTCTACTTTGGCTATATATCCATTTTTTTCCAACACTTTCCATGGAACTTCAAATCGTTTCGGGCCAATTAACGTAAATACATCGCTCTGTAAGCCATCTTCCCGAATGAGCGTAGCTGTTAAACCAAGGCGGCGTTTAGACTGCAATTCCGCAGTCATACGAAAAACCGGCGCTGGTAAAGTGTGTACTTCGTCGTAAATAATTAAACCCCATTCGCGGCTGTCAATCAGTTTTCGGTGCTGTTCAGACGCCCCCAGTATTTGATATGTCGTAATCGTTACAGGTTTGATTTCTTTTTTCTCACCGCTGTATTCGCCGACCTGCTCTGCTGTGAGTGATGTTTTATCGATCAACTCCGCTATCCACTGCCGCACGGCTGTAATCGCAGTGGTTAATACGAGCGTTTCCGTTTGCAATTTTGCCATCGCCGCCATACCGACAATTGTTTTCCCAGATCCACAAGGCAGCACAATAACGCCATGACCTCCACGAGCTTTTCCATCCGCGTGAAATACTTCCGCTGCCTCCGTTTGATACGGGCGCAGAACAAACGGCAAGCCGGACAATGACGCCTTTCTCAATTCAAACGATAACGAAGCGGCATCGCGGTATCCCGCTAAATCCTCTGCCGGGTATTCAGCAAGAATCAGTGCCTGCTTGATATGTCCGCGATAAGCAATATCAATCGCAAACGTCACGTCATCAATGCGCGCAAGCAGATACTTTGCCACTTGCTTAGTGTTTTCCAGTTCTGCGGCGATATACTTGTCGTCACAACGAAGAACGAGTTTGCCGTTATCGATGAGAAGTCTAACTCGCCCATACCGCTTGCCCCAATTAAGTATATGATTGACAACGATTTGTGGCATTTCGTGTTTTGAAAATCGTCGTAAATCCTCTATTACTCGGCTCGGGGAGATGCCTGCCGACGCCGCGTTCCACAGTGACAACTGCGTCAGCTTGTAAGTGTGAATATACTCGGGACTTTTAACCATCTCGGCAAATCCGGCGAGCGAGTCACGCGCTTCTTCATAAAGTATGTTGTCTGTTTCAAGCAATATCGTTAAGTCGCTTTGGACGATTAAGCAGCCTTTGTTCTCAGATGATATCACGGCAAAACCTTCCGTTTTTTTCAATGACTTTCTTAATATTGCTCTTTTTCTCCCCGTCCACTATGACGGCAGAAGCGACCTTTTCATGAACTAAATCGCCCATGCCCTTGTAGTGAATCACTTCCTCCAATAATGCCGCATCATCGCACTCCAGTATCGTCACTTGGCGCAGACGTATGCGTCCAATTTGTTTTTTCCAATCTTCAAGCGCGTGCGCAACATTGTCCGGTAAGGGCTTATCTGAATTTGTAAGATATTTACGTATATCGTCGACATCTTTGCCCAAATTGCATGTGCGCACTATCGTATCAAAATCAAGCTTGTAAATCGTTGCTTCTTTGGTTTCCGATAATTTTGTGAACAATCGTTCAAAATATATCTCATGTTTAAGTCTATCCGAACTGTCAGAGACAATAATTGTGTAATCAGGCAGCACTGTAAATCCACCTTGTTTTTTGTCTTCATGCGAGATTTTCACCTTGTATTCAGAGGAACACCCAAGTACATACGCTCCAAGAGGATTGATTCGAAATGCAATTGGGCGAAGCATCCCTTTATCAGCATAACATTGGGCGCCTTCGCCCCAAACAATATCAACTATACCCAACGCACCGAAAAAAGAGAGGATGATAAATATCAACGGGTGTTCATAATAGTCCCAATTCACACCGTAATAATCATTGCCTGTGGCAACAACATAATTTTCGACTTTTCTCGCAAAATTTTTATTTACAAGCTGCAGGTAACGCTCAAACTCCGAGGTGTACACAGCTTTTCCAATTGGACACTTTTGCAGTTCCGCGACTAGGTTTTGCCTTGCTTCAAAGGGGCAATGCCTGCGTTTGGCTTTTATCCCCGTCATAACGGAGATTTCATCGAAACTTTTGCTTTTGAGATAAGCGTCATACAGTTTTACAATCATTTCTGGATATGGCAATGACAGTATTTTCAGCGACCTTGATCCCGGAACACACAATCCTTCTGTCGTTGCCAATAGACCGCTGATTATGCACAAGGCAGTAAGCGGAAACGTAACAAGAAGTTGGTCTGTCGTTCGCATTTGTTTTGGCGTAGAACCCCATAATGCGGCATACTCTTCATAATCGCAAAAATCAGGCAGCTTAATAGCCGAAGATTTGCTTAACATCCCGCTTTTGGTGACCGTTACTCTGTTTGAATTGCAAAATTTCACTATGTTTGCAAAGTCGTTATACCTGTTTTCACGCGAAGTAAAGACCGCATCCTCGGGGACAACCGAGTATTCACGATTCAACGCGCCGACAGTTCGGAGAATTTCTTCATAAAAAATAACCATTTCATTTTGTGGGAATAAAAGCCAAAGTTTAGAATAAATATCGGAATAACGTTCTTTGAACTTGCCAAGTCCATTGTAATAGGAAATATAGTAATTTTTTGAGCGTTTTTCATCGATCCGGTATTCCTGAGCGATATAGTCTGCCCAGCTTGGGGACTCGGTTAGATTACCCCAAACATGGATAGAAACGATTTTGCGCTCGGCTGCGGAAAGACTTGTCCATATTTCGTTAAATCTGTTCGGAGTGTAATAATACTCGCAAAGAGTTTTGATAATTTCATCCTTCACGGAACCCTTTATTTTGTTGTATATCGCATCGCCCGCAACTAAAGCTAAGTGACGAAGTGAACCGGGTCTGTCCTTGTCACCAACTGCAAGCAATGTTAAGTAATTCTCAACTCTTTGCATATACTACCAACCTCCATTTCCAATTGTCTGCCCGAGTGTCTCCTCGAGTAGTGCCCGGTTACTTCGGATCTTCGCCTGCTATCTCCATCATCTCCTCAGGATTCAGAAGGTCTGATGTCAGTATTTTTCCCGCGTCGTCAGGGGAGGCGTCGCGCGACGACGCGAGCCTGTTCTTCATGTTTTGTTCGGTTTTTTCAAAAATTGTGCGCGCCGTGCGCGCGTTTGCAAAATATTTTGAACCCGCCATCCGTTCGATCACGGGCATGTAGCGCTCCTTGGCATCGTCCGGGAGCGAGTATCCCTTCCTGCGGCAGAAGAGGGCGAATATCTCGTATACCTCCTCCGGCGAGTAATCGTCAAACCGGACCTCCTCGCCTCGCGAGCGCAGCCCGCTGTTCGACCTGTAGAAATCCCGCATCTCACGCGGATAGCCGGCGAATATGACGCAACAGCGCTTCCTGTTATCATCGTCCTCGAGGAACGCGATAATCTCCTCGAGCGCCTCCTTTTTAAATCCTCCGCCCGATACGTCATCCGCATATGATAAGCTGTAAGCCTCATCGATGAAGAGAGTTCCGTTGAGCGAGCTCTTCAGAAGATCGTAGGTCTTTTTGTCCGTCTCGCCGACGTATCTGCCAGTGAAATCCTTCGCCGTCGCGTATTTCACCCTGTCCGTCTTTACAACGCCAATCCTGTGAAGGCACTCGGCGAACAGCTTAGCGCCGGTCGTCTTTCCTGTGCCTGGGTTGCCTACAAAGAAATAATATCCCGGTCTGACGCTCTCCGTGTCCTCGCCAAACCTTCGAGCATACTCCATCTCCCGCTGTTTTTTTATGATGATCTCCTTTATTGCCGAGAGACCTATCATCTCGTTCAGTTCCTTCATTATATCGTCGAGGGAGCGCGGGTTCAGAAGATCCTGGACGGATTTCAGAGCGTCGGCAGGTATATCTTCGATACTGTATTCATACTTCCTGTCGTCGGACTGGTCAAAGTTAAACGTTCTTCTGAGCCTTGCGCGCTTCATGTCCGCGAGGAATTTTTTAACGGTCCCCGCGTTTCCGAAGGACTGAGTCCTCACGTCGTACATTCTCTCCAGTATGAGGCTCACCCTATGCAACGTCTCGTCAGTTATCGTGCAACACTGCTCGCTCACGGACCTGACGAAGATTTCGAGGAGCTGCGGCGGTGTGTAATCCGGGAACTCCACGATCCGGAGTCTGCGCTCGAGTCCGGAGTTGAGCTTTAAAAATTCTTCCACCCTGTCAGGGTACAGCCCAAAGATCATTTTGAAGTCGCGGGCGTTTTCCGTCATCTTCGTCATCATCGCGCCAATCGTCTCCTGCGCATAACCGGAGTCGATTATCTGGTAGGCCTCATCTATATAAAGCACCTGATTTTTATCGATTGCCTCCTGAATCTTCTCCAGCACTTTAGTCTTGGCGTCCCCGTAGTGAGTTCCCGTGAGGTCGGACGCGTCCGCAAACAGTGTCTCCGCGCCGCCCAGTTCACCCATCAGGTGATAGAACTGGCCCATCATCCTGCCCACAGTTGTCTTGCCGGTTCCCGGGTTGCCGGAGAAGATGTAGTGGTCCGGGCTCGAGTCGACCTTGGCGCCGCGGCGCGCGCTCTCCCTTGCGTCGAGTATCTCGAACCTCACATTTTCGAACAGCTCTTTTATAAACTCAAGTCCCACGTATTTGTCGATCTCCATGTAGATCTCGTCTATTGACGAAATGTCGCGCTGCGTGAAATAAGCCGCAGCCGCCCCAAAGTCCTCGATCTCGATGACATTCGTTTCGTCGTCGCGCAGGCTCGACTTCGCCATGACGCTGTCGGCTAGATCGACAACATCGCGGGCGTTTCCAAAGGTCCTGCGGTTGCGCTGCTTGTACATGTTCGAGAAGAAGAGATCGAGGTCAATGTTTTTCCCGGCGCCCGCATGTGCCGAGAAACTGTAGCCGTTCTTCTGGCATGTGGACACGAATATGTTTTTTAAGATCTCCGGGCTGTAATCATCTATGGTCAGTATATTCTCCCTGCTGAAGCGCCCTCTGAACCCCGGGTTCATATCCAGGAGTTCGTCCATTGGCTCCGGGTAGCCGGCCATTATGAGGCAGAAGCGAACGTTTTTCCGTGTGAGTATCTGGACAAGCGCGTCGATCGCCTCCTGCGAGTGGTTGTGCTCCTCGCTCTTATCCAGCAGAGAATAAGCGTCGTCGATAAAGAGGACGCCACCCAAGGCGCGATTTACGCACTCCTCCGTCTTGATGCCTGTCTCCCGGACGTATTGGCTCACAAGGTCGTGAGCCGCAACCTCCACCGTGTGCCCCTTTTCGAGTATTTTCGCGTCAAAAAAAATCTGCCCTACAAGGCGCGCGACGGTGGTCTTTCCAACTCCGGGGTTGCCTCTCAGTATGAAGTGAGGAATTTTGTAACGGTATCCGCCGGAATCCTTATGTTCGTTGATGCGCTCGTTGCCCCACTGCAGCTCCGGCGCGGCGCCGACAGTGCCAAACTCAGCCTCGTGCGCGGTCCGCTTTCGCTCGCAATCCTTCAATATCTCGGATACTCTCCGGTATACGCTCTCCCATCCGCCTGTCGTGCGCAGTTTTTCGAGCGGATTCGCCTCCAGCGCCCCCTGACAGTCCGAGTAAATGATCCTCGCGCTTTTTTCAGTGAGACGCGCCGCATTGCTCTTCGCTCCTGAAATATAGCCCGTTATCCTGTCGTGGATGTCCCTGAGCTGTCCCGCTCCCTGCTCCCTCTGCTCCGCCTCGATACTCAGGAACATAATATTCGATATGATGCGCTCCTTCTCCGCCTGCTGAAAACTCAAGCGTCTGACGCTTCCCCCGGAGTTCACTCCTATTACGCGCATGTGCTCCAGCAGATAACCTATCTCGTCCGAGCCCGGCAGGCCTATCTCCATTGTCGTTGATTTTTTTGCGGCGCCATCTGGATTGAAGAACTTGTTCTTGAGTATCTCGCCGCCCTCTATTCTGCCGAACAGCTCGAATACGTCACAGCATTTCAGCGATGGGGCGAGAAAGATGCAGATATTCCGGTTCCAAAAATGGCTGTACTCATCCCAGAGATATGACAACAGCTCCAGGTAAGGCTGAAGGGAGCCGCCCCGGTCATTTACGAAGTCTCGCAAAAAAGTGAACACCAGCGCGGATTGGCACTCCGAGTCCTGCATTATGGCCTTTGCCTCGCCCAGAAACTCAGCCGGGGTGATCTTTGGCTGTTTGTAGATCAGCTTCCTGGCGGTTGGCTCCGGTTCGGCGCCACCGGGTTTGCCGCCGTCCGCGTCTTTGGCGGATTCAGGCGACGAACCGGAGGCGACCACGCCTGATGTGCCGAGGGATGCGGACTGGACGGCCCTTGGACTGAGTATCCTGCGTTTTTTGGCCGGCGCCGCAGCTGCGGGAGCGCCGGTGTTATCTGCAGCGCCTCTGTTGGCGTTTATCGCGAGCAGCGCGCTCTCTGCGTCGAGAACGTACTTTCCGACGTTCCTGGCGCCGGAGTAATAGACTATCCGTTTGAATCCCAGGCCCTTCAGGTGGGCGTTCAAGAAGGGCCTGAAGCTGTTCTTCTGGAGGTCGCCCATCATGAACATATCGTCCAGGTTTCCGCAGATAAGAAAGATCTTGTGTCGGTTTGACTTGGCAAAGATCGAAGACATATGGCCTCGCCTCCGCTCTCTATTTTATCCGGTCCTTCAGCTCTGTTTTCGGAGAAAGTTTGTTGCGGGTGGATTTGTCGCATTCGAGGTTCAGTCTCGCCCCAGGGGTGTTTTCCGCCACGACCTCGCGAACTGCCTGGCGATAGTACTCTTTGCGGTCCTCGTTGGCCTCGTCTCCTCCAAGAGCGTCTATCCCGACCAATGTCCTGATATCACCCGAAACGGCGACATCAGGCGCCAAGGTTATCACCAGCTCCTCGCCCGTTACAGAGTTTTCGAGGCCGATGTAAAGGGCCTTGCTGTGGCAGTCGTCCTCGTAGCTGTAACCGGTGAACGTAAAATCGTGCTCCTCGAAAAAGTCGACGATCTCCTCGCTGAGACGCTGACGGGTGAACGCGTTACTCATGTTGAGTATGCCCTTGTAGATGGCGGTCATAGCGCTCGGATACAGGTTGGAGTTTATGTCGGCGAGCGTGTTCTTGAGCTGCCCGACAGATACGCGTTCAGGGGTGGCCGACTCCATGCTCTGACAGAGTTCGGCGGCGGACTTGAGCAGATAGTCATATTGCGTCTCGCCGTTATCCATAACGTCCGTGTACTCGCCAATCCTGACCCCTATTATCTCGTTCTCCAGTTCACGGCCCGCTCTGGTCTCCAGCTCGCGCTTCATCTCCGGCGTTATTACTGATTGAGCCTCCAGATATGACTTTATCTCGTTCGCCTGAACCAGGACAAGCTTGTGATAGTTCTCCCACTCCTGTTTTTTGCAGTCGGCGCTGTATATCTCCTCGATGGCGCTCAAAGATACGCTCTTCGCCACCGCTATTGACGCCTCGTAACGCATGCCGTCGAACTGGGAGACAGCCCCGTTGAACTGAGAGACAAGACTGGCGAGTCTTGGTCCGGAGAATACTTCACCGTTGAAGTCGTCCCTCAGAGAATTTATCAGCGTCTCTGCCTCCTTGAGATATCGCTCGGCCAGTTTGCCGGCAAATTCGCGCGCCTGCGCATCCGACTCCGCCATCGAGCGCAGTTCGCTTATATTGGAGGAGTGACACTCGCTCATCTTCCTGTCTATCTTCTCTATGCTTGACGATATGCGGGTATGGTAATTCTTTGCGAATTCCTCCTGCATCTCCATCATGCCGCAGTTCATCTCCACACGCGACGACTGTATCTGCTTCAGGTAATCGAAGTACTTTCCCGGGTCGCCGTCACTCAGCGTTTTGAGCATATTCTCTCTGCTCTGTTCGAGCTCTCCTGTCATTCGATTCGAGAGCTCCGTGTTCAGGCGAGTCTGATCCCTCATCTCCTCCAGGACGTCTCTCCTGAAGTCGCCGATGGATTCCTCGACACCGCTTTGCCTGATCGCCTCCCTCTTTCTCCTGCGATTTTGTTCGTACTCGTTCGCGGTTCGCGCGGCAGCGGACGCGGCGGCGACGACAGCGCCTCCGACAAGCACCATCCCCATAAAAGGAACAGCCCCTAAAAGCAGAGGTATCACCAACAAACCTCCGGAAGATCCACTCATCTCAAGCACCTCCCAATATCAGACGTCCATTATACAAAAAATTAAAGTTTGAAGCCGTGAAATAAATTAATGGGTATTTTGGTGAAACGACCAGCTGTCCTCGGTTATGTCCAGCGCGCGTATTTTTTCCTCGAAGCCGAATACGGTGACGTCGATTCGCTCCACAGTGGCGTCCACCCGCTCCATGTTGGAGAACCTATATCCGTCCGGCATCCTGCCCGCGTAACGCTTGACCTTGAGCAGCGCCTGGAGGTAGTTTCTCTCCTCTGAGCTCAATATCTCCGCCGCCTTCAGCGCGTCAGGTTCTTTCTCGGTGGCGAACATGTGAGCTATGGCGAAGTTGCTTGTAACGCTCATTTCATCGAACCAGAGATCCGCCATTATCAACTTCAGTTTTTTTCTCTCGGCTCTGTCCTTTATCAATCCGAGTGTGCGCTGAATCAGGAGGAGCAGCTCCTCCACCTCAACCAACGCCCTGTCGTACGATATTCGCGGCAGGGAGCAGTCCGCTATCATTCTGGCCTCCTGCTCGACCGTGATGTGCTGTTTGAGCAGTTTGCCCACTGCCGGCTGAAGCGCGATAGTCGCTGCCTCTCGCGGCGACGCCAGTACCTGTCTGTACAGCGTCTCAGTGTCGAAGTCGTGGTGTTCCGCGCGGCTTCTTGGTATGAAGGAGACAAAGCCCGTGTCAAAATAGCCCTTTCTTCCCGCGCGTCCGGCCATCTGCAGAAATTCGTTGTGGGTGAGAGGTCCATCGACGTACTTCGCCATCTGGGCAAACACCACGCTCTCCGCAGGGAGGTTGACGCCGAGAGAGAGCGCGTCCGTCCCGGCCACCACGTCCAGTATGCGCTCGCGAAACGCCATCTCGACCAGCAGTTTTTCCTTTGGATACAGGCTTCCATAGTAGACTCCGACTCCATAAAGCATCGTCTCTGGGATGCGGGTGACCTCGAGTATCTCGGCCATCTCGCGGAGCCTGGCCCTGTCGGAACGCCCTATTTTTTTTCTGGTTCGCGCTATCTGAGTTGCCGTGTGTTCGGCGCCCCTGCGGGAGAATACGAATACGAGGGCGTCATGTATGCGCGAGTAGTGAATGCCTTTTTTGCGATAGATCAGCTTTGTGACCCGTTCGTTCGTCTCGAAGAGCTCGAAGTTTCTCCTCGTCATCTCCTCCAGATAATCGCGTACCGTATCAGGATCTCCGAATGTGGCGCTCATCACCAGCAGCTTGGAGTCCAGACTGGTGCCTCTTATGCCGTCTATGTAGGCTCTGGTTCGCTCAGGAGAGCCGAAGATGAAGTGAAATTCGTCAACTATAACCCTCTGGTTGGGAATGTGGGCGTACTTTATCGTGTATATCTCCTGCGTACAGCAGAGAACCTGCGCCCCGGGATTTTTTTTGAAATCCCCTGTCTCCAAACCGACGTCAAAACCCATTCTGCGCAGGTCAAGATAGCGTTCGTTGGAGAGCGCCTTAATTGGCGCCGTGAATATAACACGACTTGCCGATGGCATGGACGCGATCCCATCCGCATCCATCAACTTCGCCCACCTATATGCCACCCATGTTTTACCGCTTCCAGTCGGCGCCGACAGTATGGCGTTTTTGCCCAGGACTCTCTCCACCGCGTGCTCCTGCCACTCGTAAAGCATGATCTTTATTGGTATTGCCCCGCGCAGAAAACAGAGGTCTGGTCACATGTCATCATAATTGCCTGAAATATCCCTGAGCTCACTGCTCGTCAATATCGGCATTGGAATGTTCGAGTATCAGAAACGCCAGAGCCGGCAGAGTCAATTCGAGCGCGTGATAATGGCCGTGTATATGCCAGTTTATGGCTTCAATACCTCCGAAGTTGCCCCAGTTGCCGCCCCCGTAGCGCTCGCTGTCGCTGTTTAAGATCTCTTTCCAATAGCCGCCGGATGGAACCCCAATCTTGTATCCGATTCTTGGCACCGGGGTGAAATTGCCGACGCAGAGGATTGTGTTTCCGTTTCGGTTGCGCCTGACAAACGACAGGATGCTGGCGTCCGTGTCTCCGCAGTCGATCCACTCGAAGCCCCACTGTTCGAAGTCGCCCTCCCACAGTTCGGAGTGTGTTTTGTAGTAGATGGCCAGATCCTTAATCCAGTGATGTATGCCGCTGTGAGACGGAGTGTCGAGTTCATGCCAGGAGATGCTCTCGTCGTGATTCCACTCGCTCTCCTGTCCGAACTCCCCCCCCATAAAGAGCAGTTTCTTGCCGGGGTGTCCGAACTGCCAACCCAGCAGAAGGCGGAGGTTTGCCGCCTTCTGCCATGCGTCTCCCGGCATCCTTCCGTAGAGGGAACCCTTGCCGTGAACGACCTCGTCATGGGAGAGCGGCAGGGTGAAGTTTTCGCTGTACGCATACCACATGCCGAATGTCAGCTCGTTCTGGTGGTATTTTCTGTACACTGGGTCGATTCCGAAATAGTGAAGGGAGTCGTGCATCCAGCCCATGTTCCACTTGTAGCCGAAACCCAGTCCGCCCAGGTAGGCAGGGCGCGATACCATCGGCCACGCGGTGCTCTCCTCCGCAGTTGTTTGAATGCCTTTGAAGTCCGCGTAGAGCACCTCGTTCATCTTGCGCAGAAAATCCACTGCCTCTATGTTCTCCTTGCCGCCATATTGGTTTGGCAACCATTCCCCGTCGTTGCGGGAGTAGTCGAGGTAAAGCATGCTGGCGACAGCGTCGACGCGAAGTCCGTCGGCGTGATACCTGTCGAGCCAGAATCGCGCGCTCGACAGCAGGAAGCTGCGTATCTCAGTGCGTCCGTAGTTGAATATGCCGCTCTTCCAGTCGGGATGGAAACCCTTTCTCGGGTCAGCGTGCTCGTACAGGCACGTCCCGTCGAAGTTGCTGAGTCCGTGCGCGTCGGTGGGGAAGTGAGAGGGCACCCAGTCGAGTATGACCCCTATGCCGGCCCTGTGAAGGGAGTCAACCAGCTCCATGAACTCGTGCGGTGTCCCGAATCTGGAACTCGGAGCGAAGTACCCGAGAGTCTGATATCCCCAGGAGCCGTAGAATGGATGTTCCATGACGGGGAGAAACTCGACGTGGGTGAACCCCATATCGACCACGTAGTCCGTCAGCATTGCGGCCAGCTCGTGGTAGGAGAGCGCCCTGTTTCCCTCGTCAGGGACCCGCCGCCACGACCCGATATGAACCTCGTAAATTGACTGAGGGGATTTTGTTGCGTTTTTTTCGGCGCGGATCTTCAGCCACTCATCGTCTGACCACTCAAAGCCGCTCAGGTCCCACACGCATGACGCGCTCCGAGGGGGAGTCTCCCACCAGAACGCGAATGGGTCCCCCTTATCCAGCACCTGTCCGTTGATTTTCGAGACGATGTGATATTTGTACAGCTCTCCGTTTCCGACCCCAGGGACAAAACCCTCCCATATCCCGGAGCTGTCCCAACGGACTGCCAGAGGGTGGGATGCGGGATTCCAGTCGTTGAAGCCGCCCACAACCGACACGCTCTCCGCGTTTGGCGCCCATACGGAAAATAATGTGCCGCAGTGTCCTTCCGCCTCTATCACGTGAGAGCCAAAAACATCGTATAGTTTTGTGTGATTTCCCTCCCGGAAAAAATATACGTCCTTCTCTCTTAATAATGTCACCCCGTGTATTATCTTTTTTGAGGACATGCATAATCACTCCTATACAAACAGCAGCCGGTTTTAGGCCCGTCAAAATCGTGTATGAGACTGACTGAGACATATCACAGCCAGCGCGTTTTTGTGAGGTGGATAACATAGCCGATACCCACATTGACAACTCTACCACATAGATGGGTTTTATTCATCACGATGCAGTGAGAATAAATTATAAAAGAAAAAAAACACGCGACATACGGTTCCTTACTGTTCATTCCAAGAGGCGACTGCTATGGCGATCATCAGGATGGCGAAGCCGACTAATTTCAGAGCGGTTGGCACTTCATCGAAGAGGATGTACGCCAATATTGCGCTTCCAATGGGCTCGCCCAGCAGCATTATCGCTATGAAGCCGGCGCTGAAATATCCAAGCGCCCAGTTATAACTGCTGTGTCCAAGCACCTGCGCCATTATCGCCACCGCGACAAACGCTCCCCATGTTGACGGAGAGTATCCGGTCACAGGGTATCCCATGATGAGCACCGCGCACCACATCACAACGGCGGCGATGCCGTAGCAGAGCGCGACATAAGCCGTCAGTCCGAGTTTTTTCCTGCTCTCCTTGCCGCATATTATGTAAATTGCGGCGGCAACAGCCCCCAGTATCGCCAGCACGTCGCCCTTGAGCGCGTCTTTGCTGAAGGAGATGTCGCCATAACCGACGATGCATGCGCCAATGACGCTCAAGAATATGCATAACCACATCACTCGCCCCGGAGCGCCGCGCCCAAGCGCGCAGTTGAGCAGCGCGACCCATATGGGAATGGTGTCCACCAGCATCACGCTGGACGCCACAGTGGTGTAGTCAAGTGACGATATCCAGGTGGCGAAGTGCAGGGCAAGGAATATACCGGAGAGGATTGTTACCGAGATATCCCTTCGGGTGAGTTTGAGGTACTCCTTCCGATGGAATATCAGTGCCGTGGGGACGAGTATCAGAGATGCCAGCCCAACTCTGTACGCGCCCTTTACCAGAGCGGGGGCGTCCGCGAGTCGCGCGAATATCGAGCCGGTGGATATGCATATAACTCCCATCGCAAGCACGAGAATAGGGGTAAAGCGCTTTGTTGTTATGACGTTATCGCTCATGTCACTCGGTCTCCCTTCAGGTTTGATACATTCTACCACCTGGCGCGCGTCGGGAGAATTGTGAGGTAAACAATCCATCCAAACGCCCCGGCTTTGGCGGGAACCGACCGGGGCGTGGCTTGTCAATTCTTTTTCATCTCATCCAAGTAATCAGCGTTTGAGTCTATATTGAGTCTGGCAAGAAAAAAGGGCTCAGGCTTAAATACCCCTGAGCCCTTGCTATCACCTGGTGGAGCTGAGGAGAATTGAACCCATGACCTCTTCCATTCCAAGGGGATACCCTTCCATTTTTCGAGCCTTACAGTTACCAAGTCCATAAGCGTAGATGCTTGATATCACAATATTTATACCTTTCCTCCTTTTTCGTATTTGTGCTATATGTTCGTGACTTTAGAAACAAACTCGCGCACGGCGAGAATCCGCACGACACGACGCCGACTCCTGAAAATATCACTCTTGGCGCTCTTCTCAGTGGCTTCTATGAACCTTGGCTTTTAGACGAGCGCAAAGGCGGCAAGGCAACCGCCAACGTGATACGTTCGACGTTCAAGGCGTTTCTGGACAAACCAGCCGCTGATTTAACCGTTCTCGCGCTCGAACGGTGGCGTAATGGCCGCATCAAGGACAAGACAAAGAGAGCGACGTTAAACCGGCTTGCAGGCGCTTTGAAATCGATGCTCAATTGGTCCGTGCAACGCTCAATCCTCGAAAAGAATCCCATTGAAAAATTTCGACCATTGAGGGAGAGCGATTCCGACGGCATAGTAAGGTACCTCACCGATGACGAAAGAGAACGCCTTATTAACGCTCTGGACGAGCGAGAGAGCGACATAAGAAATGGCCGCGACTCTCATAACCTATGGCTCAAAGCTCGCCGCAAGCCCCCGCGTCCCGCTTTATCCGGCGAATTTGCGGATTTCCTCAAACCGTTAACTCTTATCGCGCTTAATACCGGCGCTCGCCGTGGCGCTCTATTTGGCCTCAAATGGGGAGACGTGGACATTGAAAGTAAAACCGTCCTATTTAGCGCCGCGAACGCCAAAAGCGAAAAGCCTCTTAGGGTCCCGCTTAACAGCGTTGCCGCCGCGACACTGGCAAAATGGAAACTCCAAAGCAAGAAACGAGGGAATAATGATCTCGTATTCCCCAGTCCGCGCACCGGGAAACGGTTCGACAACATCAACAAAAGTTGGGCTTCACTGATGAAGAGAGCAGGGATTGAGAACTTTCGATTTCACGACACGCGGCATGATTACGCGTCAAAGCTCGTAATGAGCGGGGTTGACCTTTTTACCGCTAAAGAGCTCCTTGGTCACTCTGATATCAAGATGACTCAACGATATGCGCATCTCGCGCCGGATAAACTCGCCGCCGCTGTCGAGGCGATAATCAAGCCTAAGCAAGAAGTATCACAAGGATGAAAGGGCGCGCCAAAGGAAAAACCTCGTGGGAATTCCTTTGGCCAAAACCCCGAATAAAGAAATATCCGTATTCGATTTGTTCGATTTTCTCCTCTCCCAAAAAAAAGAAATTCGGATATTTCGGATGCTGCTCAGAATGTTGATGTTGTTTCCAATTCTTCAAAGAGTTTCAACCCCTTATGCACTTGTTCTTTGTATTTCACTATACCCGCGACGGCGTTCGCCGCTTCCGCCGCGCGGTCGCCGTAGAAACGACTTACCATGCCTTCCATGTTCCGAATCCCTCCTTGGGTTTGTTGTTTGATGGGCATATAATTCTATTATTCGCATTTATTATAATCAGTAATACTACGTATTAATTGCTATTAATCGCATATATTATATTGGCAAGGTGGTGATTATATGGGCGCAATAAAAGAAGGGTATGTGACAGCAACAGAAGCCGCCGCTATTATCGGTAAAAAAATAAGGATGATAGCCGTATTATGTCAGTCTGGCCGCCTACCCGGCGCTGAGAAGATAGGTAATACTTGGCTAATCCCCCGCGCCTCCGTCGAGTCCTATTCCCCCGGCAAGCGAGGCCCGCGTACCAAGAAGGAGAAGTTATCCGCTGAGATGGAGAACATAAGAACAGAGATGGAGAAAAGCGCCAAGGAATAATGACTGTCGCTGTAGGGCAAATCAAACAAGAGGTAATCAGCATTCTAAATCTCAACATAAGCCCTTGCACTATATTCTGGGGCGAGAGTAACCGGCAACACGTTGAGCATAACCACCCGGCAACGTATCAAAAATATGGGACGATGCTTGAATCAGTTATCCGGGACATTCTTGATGTGCCCGATTATGTGGGATATCGTAATAAGGCCATCGAATATATTAAAACCATGCCCGACAAAGAAATACTAAAAGTTGCGGTCAGAGCCAGTAAGCAGAACATTTTCTTTGTGCGAACCATATATCCGATCTGGCAAAACGAACTTGACAGTTTTTTGGCAAATAAAACACTAGTAAAAACGCGTTGACAATGGTCTTGTGTTGTTGCAGAATATACTTAATGGGAACTTGAGGACGGAACGGGCAGCCGTCGCCCCCTTAATGGGTAGGAGATGCGGGAAGGCCACCCCGCCGGGTTCCTTTAATAAGGTAAAAGTGGAAGCGATCGCGTGTAAACGTTATCGCTTCTTTTGCGCCTCGGTTACCACTCCTAACTGTTCGGCAAGTAACCCGCTTCCTCAGACCGACGCTCGAACATTACCAACCAGGCCCGGGGAAGGCGGCAGTCGGTTGTGGTAACGACATTAATGTCGGAGTCAAAATCGATTAATTCCATCTGTGCCCTCCGAGCTGGTTGCATTGAATGCGATCACACCTCACAGAATGCCCATAGAGCGCGTACTTTGCCGCAAGGGTAAACCCCCCCTTTACCTCTGAACTAAAGATAGGCGCTCTGTGAGGCGTCTGCGTGGCCCCTGGCCGTTCGTGGCGTGTTGAAACCGGCCAGGAGGATTTTTACATCAGTCAAGGCGAATCGAT
>JAISRE010000038.1 GCA_031273805.1 Synergistaceae bacterium
TTTGAGAAAATCAATTTCTCAAAGAAGGGTCCGCGAAGCGGACCCACGATTTTCGCGTTTTAGTCAATAGGTAAAATTACGTATTATAGTTGTGCGCGTGCGGAGCTTCTAAAGTCTAGTATTAAATATTGAGGTTTCAGAAAATTTATCACAATCATATGGAGGATGATATCTGATGTTAGGACTGTTTTTGAGCGCAGGGGCTGTTATAAGTACCATCGGCATCGGAGTTTTGATGCATAGAGCGCGTTTCCAGGGGTCCAGGAGATTATTTGTCGGGATCGTATCGTTATCGTGCTGTCTGCTGCTGGCTGGGGCGCTTTTTACCCTGCTGTCCGCTCCGGCAGTGGCAGCAGAGGCGCCCACCGCTGTTATCGGGGCCGATAAAGCGTCCAGCAACGGCTTGGGGTTCATAGGCATGGCGCTTGCGACAGGGCTGGCGTGCATAGGGGCCGGCATCGCGGTCGGGAGCGTGGGCTCCGCCGCGCTTGGACTCGTGGGCGAGCAGCCCGGCGCCATCGGGACAACGCTTATATACGTCGGGCTTGCTGAGGGAGTCGCGATATACGGCATAGTCATATCGATGCTCATTTTCAGCAGGCTGGCCAGTTAGGCGGCGCTGACGTGCGCGCTTACCTTATCAGTGACAACCACGACACTCTGGTCGGCATGAGACTGGCCGGCATAGAGGGAGTGCTGGTGCGCGGAGCTGAGGAGGCGCGTAAGGCAATGACGGAGGCGCTGCTGATGCAGGATGTGGCGATTCTGGCCGTAACCGAGAGAATTTCGGAGATGGCGCCGGACACGATACAGCGCCTCAGGGAACACGGAGAGCTTCCGATAGTGGTTGAGATTCCGGACAGACACGGCACAAAGCGCAGTCCTGATTTTCTGACAAAATATGTCAGGGACGCAATTGGGGTGAAGATGGAATGAGCGATATCGCAAATGAAAAGATAACGGCGCTTCAGAATATAATACTCGAACACGCCAACCAACAGAAGGTGGCTCTGGCGTCAGACGCCAGAAAAGAGGCCGAGGCATGGCTCTCCAAGGAGATGGCAAAGCTGGAGCGAGAGACGAACGCCGTGCTGGCGGACGCAAAGTCGCGGGCGGAGGACATCCACAGAAGACAGATACTCTCCGCTGAGCGTGAGAAGTCAACTGAGGCGCTGAGACAGCAAAACCGTCTCTTGAACGAGGCTCTGAAGAAATTCCAGGACGGGCTCGTTCATTTGAGGGAGCGCAAAGACTACATAAAAATACTGACAGCTCTTGCGCTGGGCGCGACGCAGAACCTCTCAGGCTCAGGCGCTCTCAAGCTGAAGCTCGCGGCTATCGACGCTCATCTTGGGCCTGAGATAGCTTCGAGCGTCAGCGCTAACCTCTCCGACTCGAAGATGGTATTCGATCCGGAGCCGGCGCCGATAATCGGGGGATGCTGGGTGATGAGCGAGGATGGGAAACGCCAGATAAACGCGGACTGGCAATCAAGAACGCAGGAGATGGCTGATACCTTGGCAGATCGGCTCCTGTCTCTACTCTGAAGGGGGCTTGAGATTTGGAGAGCAAAATTAAACCGGAGGAGAACGAGTCCAGGATTGGAGCGGTCTCCATGATAAACGGCCCGGTCATTCACGCCGTCAGCATGAAGAACTTCGCCATGCGCGAGATGGTTCATGTGGGCGAGTCCCGCCTGTTGGGCGAGATAATACGCATGGACGGCGATGAGGCCACAATACAGGTGTACGAGGAGACTCAGGGAATGAGGGTGGGGGAGCGGGTGATCGGCTCCGGCGAGTCGCTCTCAGTCTCACTCGGGCCCGGGCTCATAGGAGGTTTTTTCGACGGCATAGGACGCCCGCTATCGGCCCTTCTCGAAAAGGAGGGCAGATACATCTCTCCCGGCATCGAGGCGCCCATGATAGCCCCGGACAGAATGTGGAACGTTACGCCGATGGTCTCCGTCGGAGATATGGTGTCATCCGGGACCCTTTTGGGAACTGTACAGGAGACGGAGTTGACGCTCCACAGGATAATCTGTCCGCTCGACATAGAGGGCGAAGTCATATGGATAACCCCTCAGGGCAATGTATCGAGCGGCGGTATTATAGCCAAGGTAAAGAACGCACTGGGGCGCGCGGTGGATGTGCCGCTGACTCAGCGCTGGCCGGTGCGCACTCCGAGGCCGTACCGCGAGCGGCTCCTGCCGAATGAACCCCTCGTCACGGGGCAGCGGGTCATAGACGGCCTGTTTCCGCTCGCCAAGGGAGGGACCGCCGCCATACCCGGCGGATTCGGCACAGGCAAGACCGTTACACAGCATCAGCTCGCCAAGTGGAGCGAGGCTCAGGTCGTAGTCTACATCGGCTGCGGAGAGCGCGGCAACGAGATGACGGACGTTCTGGAGCAGTTCCCGGTTCTCGAGGACCCCAGGTCGGGGCGTCCGCTTATGGAGCGAACGATACTCATAGCAAACACGTCGAACATGCCCGTGGCGGCGCGCGAGGCGTCAATATACACGGGAATAACGATTGCGGAGTATTTCCGCGACATGGGCTACGACGTAGCTCTGATGGCGGACTCGACAAGTCGCTGGGCTGAGGCTCTGCGAGAGATATCGGGACGGCTGGAGGAGATACCGGCGGAGGAGGGATTCCCCGCTTACCTTCCGTCGCGCCTGGCTGAGTTCTACGAGAGGGCCGGGCGGGTGGTCACACAGTATGGGGAGAACGGAAGTGTCTCGATCATAGGCGCGGTATCCCCTCCGGGGGGCGACTTTACGGAGCCTGTTACCAGGCACACGAAGAGATTCATCCGCTGTTTCTGGGGTCTGGACAAGAATCTGGCAAACGCGCGCCATTTTCCGGCCATCTCATGGATTGAGTCGTACAGCGAGTACGCCTCGGAGGTGGAGGAGTGGTTCCAGGGCAACATAGACTCGAGGTGGGGCGAGCTCAGGGAGAAAGCCCGCGCAATACTGCTGGAGGATGAGAAGATACAGCAGGTCATTCGCCTCGTCGGCGAAGATGTCCTGCCGGATGAACAGAGACTTGTCAACTACACGGCGTTCCTGGTCAAAAACGGTTATCTTCAGCAGGCCGCGTTCGGCTCGGACTCGTACTCCCCGCCGGAGAAGGGATTTGCTATTCTGGATATGATAATGCACTTCTACGACAGGGGACTGGAGCTGGTTCGGCAGGGAGTGCCAATATCACTGATACGCGAAAACAACGCGGTGGAGGAGATCACCCACCTTCGCGAGTTCTCCGCGGAGGACAAATCATCGTTTGACCGCGCGCTGAAGCGCCTTGACAACCACCTCAACAGGGTCGGCTCCGAGCGCACTAGGGAGCAGGAGGGAATAAAATAATGCCCCAGACTGAGTATGTAGGGATCTCTCAGGTCTCAGGACCTTTTATATTGCTTGAAGACGCCGGCAGAGACGCGTTTTATGGCGAGCTTGTCGATGTCCGGGTCCCTGGAGGCGGCGCCTCGCGTCGCGGCAGAATTGTATCGCTCTCTGAGAAGGCGACGCTCGTGCAGGTGTTTTCGGGCACCGACGGGCTCATTCCAAGTGAGACGAGGGTGCGCCTGCTCAATCGGACCCTGGAGGTTCAGCTCTCCCCCTCCATATTGGGCAGGACATTCAACGGTCTCGGCGAGCCGGCGGACGGATGCGGTCCGGTATTCGGCGGCAAGCGGGTGGATTCCAACGGAATGCCGCTCAACCCGATGGCCCGTCAGTACCCAAAGGATTTCATTCACACGGGGATATCAGCGATAGACACGCTAACCACGCTGATAAGGGGCCAAAAGCTGCCGATATTCTCCGGCAACGGCCTTCCTCACAATCAACTGGCCGTCCAGATAGCGACCCAAGCCAGGCTGATGGGGTCGGAGAACTTTGCCGTCGTCTTCGCCGGAATAGGAATCAAGCACGATGACGCCGAGTTCCTGACGAGGGAGCTGTCGGAGAAGGGGCGCACCAACAATGTCGTGACCTACCTCAATTTGGCGGACGACCCGGTCATAGAGCGCATAGCAACCCCCAGGATGGCCCTCTCCGCGGCGGAATACATGGCGTACGAACTCGGACTGCACGTGCTCGTCATCATAACGGACATGACGAGTTACTGCGAGGCGGTTCGAGAGCTAGGAGTGGCCGCCGGTGAAGTTCCAAGCCGCAAGGGATATCCGGCGTACCTCTATAGCGACCTCGCGTCCCTATATGAGAGGGCCGGAGTCGTGAGGGGACTGAACGGGAGCGTGACTCAACTCCCAATACTGACAATGCCAAACGACGATATCACACACCCTATACCGGACTTGACCGGGTTCATCACAGAGGGTCAGATCGTGCTGAGCAGAGACCTCGACGGCAAGGGCATATATCCGCCGATCGATGTCCTGACCAGTTTGTCACGGCTGATGAAGGATGGCATAGGTCACGGGTTCACCAGAGATGACCATCCGAACCTGGCGAGCCAGCTCTTCGCGTCGTACAGCCACGTGCAGGACGTCCGCTCTCTGGCTGGGGTTGTAGGCGAGGATGAGCTCTCCAAGGCGGACAAACAGTCCATAACCTTCGGGGACTTCTTCGAAAACAGATTCCTGAAACAGGGCAAGGACGAGGACAGGGAGATAGGGCAGTCTCTGGATATGGGCTGGGACATACTCTCCACCCTGCCGAAAGGGGACCTGACAAGAGTCTCTCTGGACGAGATAAAAGCCCACATCAAAGACTAGGAAACCGCTGATTTAATAACCTTTGTCGTCCTCCGGCTGGTTTTTCTGTCGTCCTCCGGCTTGTTTTCTGTCGTCCTCCGGCTTGACCGGAGGACCCACGGAGGCGCATGAACTATTCATCGTGTATTAAGTGATTGAGCCGTCTTAATTCTTTCAGCATAAAATAAGCGGTCACCAATACCGCGCCTAAGTCTGCGGCGGGCGCGGCGAAAAACACCCCTTGCAAGCCGAACGCCCTGGGAAGGAGCAGCAGCAACGGCAGGTACATCAGCAACTGACGGGACAGGCTCAATATCGTCCCTTGAAGAGCTTTTCCAATGGCTTGAAAATAATTTGCGCTTAGCACCTGAAAACCGAGCACCGGAAACAGCATCGTGCTGACCCGCAGACAATGAACCCCCATGTGCATGAGAGGTCCGTCCTCATTGTTGAAAATCGAAATGAAAATTTTCGGAGAAAATTGTATCAGGAGAAAACAGACGCTGATGAATGCGGTAGCGGCCATAAGCGCCAATATGTATGCATGCCGTACCCGGTCATACTTTTTCGCCCCGTAGTTATAGCCTATAATCGGCTGAGCGCCTTGATTTAACCCCATCAAGGGCATAAAGGCCATAATCATGACGCTGAAGGCTATTCCCATCGCCGAAACAGCCACGTCGCCGCCGTAGGTGTCGAGGGCGTGATTTTGAAAGACGCTGACAAAGCTCATTGCAAGCTGCATCGCGAAGGGGGCAAAACCTATCGCCAAAATGCTGCCCGTCATTTTCAGTTCCGGTTTCATATACCGGAGGCGAAAGCGCAATTGAGTATAACGCGAATTAAAATAGCCTAAAACCCAAACAAATGAAATGAACTGGGAGATGATGGTCGCCCATGCCGCGCCGGCTATTCCCCATTTAAACACGAAAATAAAAATCGGATCGAGAACGATATTTATGCCCGCGCCGATAAGCTGAGTAACCATCGATGTACGGGGATGTCCGTCGGAGCGTATGAAGTGATTGATCCCAGGCCCTACGGCGAAGAATATTCCGCCGTAGAGTATGATGCGGGTATACTCCTTTGTATAAGGAAATACCGTATCGCTTGCGCCGAGGACATTCGTGATAATGTCGTCGAGGAAGACAAGGCTCGCAGCGATGGCTATGCCGGGAATCAAAATGAGCAGCGTTAAAGCGTGCCCCATGATTTTTTCCACTTCGTCCCTGCGCCCTTCCCCGAGCCGGATCGAGAACAGAGAATTCGCTCCGACGCCTACCAGCATCGATAACGCCATAAGCACCATCACCAGGGGCATGGCGACGGTTATCCCGGCGATTCCAAGAGGGTTTACCCCCTGACCGACGTAAATTCGGTCAACGATGTTATAAATCGCGTTGACGACCATTCCGATTATCGCGGGCACTGAGAATTCAACGAGCAGTTTTCCTATACCGTCCGTCCCTATTCTGTCTGTCTGAGTCTCCAGGGGAGCGTTTTGTTTCATCACTGTTTATCCATTTATTTTCTCCAAAATATGCTATCAGCTTATCACATGTTAAGTCAGAATGTGCATGGGCAAATTTTATCCGCTTCTGGATAAAGATTTCCCGCACTGATTTTACAACTTTTTCACAGATAAGTTGTGTTTTATTGCAAAATTTATGCTTCAAGGTCAAGCCGAAGGCGGGCAAAGGGGCGATTCGGAGTTGCGCTCAAAATATGACTGTCGGCAATATCCCTGTATCTCAATAAAATAGGCATAAAGAACCATAATAACCGCGCAAATTGTATTGCATAATTTGAAACCCATGCCTATAATGGAATTCCTAAATCTGACTATTAGTAGGATGAGAGTACTCAGTTCGAGAAAGGGGTTAGGGATAGATGTTTTGCCATTATTGTGGAGCCGATAATTCAATGGATGCTATGAGCTGTTCCATATGCGGTCGTGAACTGGCCTCCACTCAGCTTATCTCTGGCAAAACCGTTACATGTGAAGAGTGCGGGACGGCCAACGTTGAATCTGCAGTTTACTGCACAGAATGCGGAAAGAAAATGCTGGTTGCGAACGCTTCACATACAGTCGTCAGTGTGAGCGCGACAGACGGGCCTTATCTGCGCGACGACGCTGAACTTTCCCTCGAACACCTTGATATGCCCGATGATCCGGGCACAGCTGAATCACTTGCGGTCTCCACGAGGCACGAGAGCTTGCTCGCCAAGCTGGACAGAATGGAGCGAGATCTCGCGTCCATAAACGACGAACATCTGCCAAGCTCTGCGCCGGATGACGATGCCGAGGATCTGTATCTGCATGAGGAGGCGCTGAAAAATATTTCCTACACGCTGGACTCTTTAATCTCCGATCTCCTGGAGGCGGAGATTCGGGAGTATACTTTCCCTGATTTTATCCATCCTGACGAATCCGGCTTTCCACTCAAGGAGAAAGTACATCACGTCAATCCGCCCGAAGAGCCCAAGAGAAAGAACCTGCAGGAAATCCTGGTTATAGCAGCTCTCGTAGCCGCGATATTCCTCGTCGGTTTGAGCTTTGGCCTGTGGGGCGCATATTTCTTCGGCCTGTAAGTTATTTCCTTAACCAGCGGTTCTTTAAAGTAGTTAAATAAAATCTGGCGATATCAGTCTGGATGAGCGATCAGAGGGCTAAAAAGTTGATGTTTCACGTGTAACATTAGCCTTTATCGCAGTATATACGCGAAGTCATGCGTTTTGCCTCAAACAGATCATCAGGAGCGCTCCTGCCAGTGTGAGACCTCCCCAGCCTAGAGAGCAGCCGCCTAGGATGACCTGGGGATCTTCGCCCTGCGATGAGTCCGAGGTGGTTTTTATCACGGGGGTTATCAGATGCGTCGAGCCTCCGAGTGTGGAGGCGCTGAATACCCCGGTCACACTCCCTGAGGTCTTGAAGGCAATAAGCGTGTCTGTCCCGGCGTAGGCGCCGTCGTTGGCAGCCCAGAATTTTGCCGTCACCGGATCGTAAACTATGGCAGTTTTATCCCCCTTGAACGTCCTTGGGAGTTTTTTTGCGTTCGCAGGATTCAGAGTCGCGTTCAAAGTATATATATTGACCGATGCCGGGGAGTCAGTCGTCGCCGTCTGGGTCGCTATGGCGACAATTCCGGCGGGGGCAAAGGCGACGGTCGCTATCCGCGAGTCGGCGAGGTCAAGATCCGCCGCGCTGAACAGCACGGATGAGCTCATCCCGTTTGCGTCCGCGCTTATCCGTTCGAGCGTGGAGTCACTCCCAGACGCAAACGAAGACGAGGTTTTGCCAAGGGCCGCGACATACAGATATCCTCTAGACTGGAGGACCAGGTGGGCGCCGTCTGCTACGCTCAGCGTACCTATGACATTCAGGTTTTTGTCGAGACGAACGAGCGAACTGCCCGCGTAGTTCACCCCGTCTGCCTCCTGTTCCGTGAAGAGGGCATAGAGCTCCTCGCCGAGCGCCGCAAGAGAAACGCCGCGAGCGGTGAAACCTGAGGCGACTGAATTGGCAGGGTATGAGTACTCGCCGGCATGGCTGTAATCATTTGCGTCGACCTTTATGACGTTTGCGGCGTCGTAACCGATGAAGTATAAAAAACCATCGACATATTCCACGCCTCTTGTGCCGCGAAGCCCGGAGATCGTCGTCTCATGGGGCGGAGAGGAGAGATTCGCAGGGTCGCAGACGCGCAGCAGGTCGTCGTTCGTACGCCCTTCCTCCACCACTATGAGCCGGTCCCTCGCCGCAAAGCTCGCAATATGCGAGATATCTCCAGCGGAGAGAGCCGCGCGCCCGGTTATCTCGAAATCCCCTTCGTTTATCCCGACGACGCCGAGCGTCCCCGAAGGGGATGAATCTGCGTAAAAAGCCACGTCCGCGCGCGCAACTCCGCAAAACAGCATGACGCATATCAGAGCGGATATCAGCGCAGATCTGTTTTTCATCATAATAACATCTCCGTCCTTTGTGGTTAATTTCCTGTGGAGGCACTCCATATTCTGAGATAAATGTCGTGGAGAAAGGTAAAGAAATCGTGATCCGCCTCCGGCGGCTCGATGCAGACATTTTTATAAACTCCCATGACCTGTGACCGCACCTGCGGGGGAGTCCACGCGTCGATCACTATCCACCAGCCGCGACGCTCCGCCTCCTTCAACGCCAAAGCAAGTTCCTGAGTTCTTCTGCCGTCTGCCCACGCGGACCAGAGGTCACCCGGAGGACGAACGGCATACTCTGACGCCGCCCTGATCCAGGGGCTGACTGAGCCGGTCAGATCCAGCATCGGAATATTGCCAACAAGGCTGCGCCCAACCTCGAGAGTGCTCTCGAGGCGAGATTGAAACTCAGCGAGCCTTCTCTGATAGAACGAGTAATTCTCCGGCTCCAGCTCACAGAGAATGATAAGCATACGCTGACTGAGGAAGGGGAGGATTGACGGGTCGAAGAATATGGAGGTCCTATCCTCATCGCTTATAGGCAGGTTTTCATAGAGAAGGTACAGGCCCTGCCGTCCGGGCTTGAAATTATACCTGACGGAGTCCCTGGGGTCGAGAGCTATGACAGTCGGATTCTGCGGAATTTTCCGAATAGTGCGCAGCGTACCGGTGGAAGTCCACGAGGTCAAAGACTGTACGTTCACAGTTGTACCCACTATGAATCTGGCCATGCTGGAGAGCCACGGTATCGTGGCATACACTGTCCTTTGCTGAGCCGGAGACGCAGCGCATACCACAGACGGAATCAGCAGTATAAGCGCAACCGCCGTCCTTATCGCGTTAAGCCAACAAATTTTTTTGCCTGCGGACAACCCCGTCATCTCTTCTATGTTAGCTTTAGATTCTGCCCTTTTTTATCACGGTGTGCAAAGCGCCTGAGATGCCTCAGGGCGGATGAGGCTGCGTCAAACTCGGCGTTTTTGATCGAGTTACCCCTGCCGACGGAGAGTACACTTCCATCAGCCCTAGCAGCCTCTACCTCGAAGGATGCCGCATGATCCGGTCCGGTCCGTCCGATCAGGCGATAAATAGGGGGTTTGTCCCCCAGCGCCTGCAGCACCTCCTGCAGAAGCGACTTCGCGTCCTTCTTCTTTATGCTGTCCCGCCCGGCGCCGTTAGCGGCGTTTATCTCATCCCCTCCGGTAAAACGTGCAACGGTTGCCCTGGCCGCTTCATAGCCACCGTCAATGAATACCGCTCCAAAGATGGCCTCCATTGCGTCGGCAAGTATGGAGGGATTGCTTCTGCCCCCCTGGAGTTCAAGCCCTCTGCTGAGTTTGAGCAGACCCGGCAGTGACGTGAGAGAGGCCCAGGAGGCAAGCGCGGCCTCACGCACAATTAGGGAGCGCGCCGTCGTCAGGACGCCTTCGTCGCTGTCAGGACAGGACGAAAAGAGCATCTCCGAGACACACAGCTCCAGCACGGCGTCACCCAGGAACTCGAGCCGCTCGTTGCATCGCGGGATACCATTTTCGTTCGCGTATGACGCGTGCGTCAGGGCCTCCTCGAAGAGCTCTCGACACTTGAATACATATCCGAGCTCCAGCTCGAAATCTCCGCCGTCCTGTGACATGGCCCGTATTAACCCTTAAACCTCTCGATCGCCAACACTCCGTTGTGTCCGCCGAATCCGGCGTTGTTTATTATGACGCGGCTTACATCCCGCTCTATTACCTCCCGTGAGATATTGACATTGCACTCCGGGTCAGGGAACTCGTAGTTTATCGTAGGATGTATTATTCCTCGCTCTATCGCCATTATCGCGGCAATCGTCTCGACAGCCCCGGCGGCGCCGAGACAGTGACCGAGCATCGACTTTGTCGAATGAACCGGCAGCTTGTCGGCGTATGAGCCGAAGACGCGCCGTATGACTCCGCTCTCCGTCTTGTCGTTCAGGGGAGTCGACGTTCCGTGAGCATTGTAAAGATCTACCTGATCCGCGTTCCACTTAGCCATGCGCAGCGCCAGCTGAATGGCGCGCACCGAACCGCCGCCGTCAGGGTCAGGGGCGGTGATGTGATACGCGTCGCAGGTGTTGCCGTAACCGGTGACCTCGGCGTAGATGTGCGCTCCGCGAGCGCGCGCGTGTTCCAGCTCCTCGAATACGAGTATGCCGGCGCCCTCGCCCATTACAAAACCATCGCGCTCACGGTCGAACGGACGGGAAGCCCTCTCCGGTTCGTCGTTGCGCGTTGAAAGAGCCTTCATGTTCGCGAATCCGGCAATTGCGATCGGGGTGATGGCGGCCTCAACACCTCCGGCCAGAATGATATCCGCGTCACCGCGGCCTATCGTGTGCATGGCCTCTCCCATACAGTGCGTCGATGTCGAGCAGGCAGTGACAACGGCCATGTTCGGGCCGCGCGCGCCGAACTTCATTGCGACATACGCCGCAGGCATGTTGGAGAGCATCATGGGAACAAAAAACGGGCTGATGCGGGACGGCCCCTTCTCCTTCAATATATCGTAGTTCTCGTGCGTTGTCGTTATGCCGCCCTCGCCGCTGCCCACATAGACTCCGAACGCGTTGCGGTCTATGTTTTCCAGGGAGAGTCCGGAGTCCTTTATCGCCATGTCCGCAGCCGGGATCACAAAGTGAATCACCCTGTCCGTTTTCCTGACTTCCTTCTTGTCCATCCACGGCTCTACGTCAAACCCGTGGACCTCTGCCGCTATTCTTGCCGTATGTCCCTCAGTGTCGAAGAGGGATATTTTCCCAATTCCGTTACGCCCCTCGGAGAGCGCCCTCCAGTAGTCATCCTTGCCGCAACCTATGGGGCTTACGACTCCTAGACCGGTGATGACAACTCTTCTCACAAAATCACTCCTTCAAAAAAAGGCGCGCCGTAGAATAAGCGCGCCCCAATATTTCCGATGTTTAGTCCTCCACGTGAAGCTTTGCCTTAACGTAAGCAAGCGCCTCGCCGACATTGGTGAGCTTCTCGGCGTCCTCATCCGGTATCTCGACGTCGAACTCTTCCTCAATGCCCATGATCAGCTCCACGATATCGAGTGAATCCGCCCCGAGGTCCTCCACAAAAGAGGCATCATCCTTGATCTGATCTTCCTCTACGTTGAGACGATCAATCACTAGCTCCTTTAATTTTGCCAGAACTTCTTCCGACTGCATCTGGTAACACCTCCTTCCAGTGTCTTCTCACATGGTCATGCCGCCGTCGACGGCGAGTACCTGACCGGTTATATAAGCAGCCTCGTCGGACACGAGGAAAGCCGCAGCGCTTGCGATATCCTCCGGCCGCCCATATCGACCGACCGGTATACGCGGCAGAATGCCGCTCTTCACATCATCGGACAGGACTGACGTCATATCCGTATCTATGTAACCCGGAGCTATCACGTTCGCGGTGACGCCGCGTCCGCCCAATTCGCGCGCAACGCTGCGAATGAGACCAATAATCCCGGCCTTCGCCGCCGCGTAGTTGACCTGTCCGGCGTTGCCGATGAGCCCTGAGACGGAGCTCATGGCGACTATTCGGCCGAAACGCGCCTTCATCATCCCCCGAATCACCGCCTGGGTGCAGTAGTAGACGGAGTTCAGGTTTGTGCGTATCACGTCGTCCCACTCCGAGTCCTTCATCCGCATCAACAGATTATCCCTCGTGATGCCGGCGTTGTTCACCAGTATCTCCACTCGCCCCAGCTCACGTTCCGTCCGTTCCACGAGCTCTCCAACCTGATTTTGGTCCGATACATCCGCGCGCACGGCTATCGCGGTTCCTCCGCTGTCGCGGATGATACGAAGCGCCTCCTCGGCAGCGGACTCTCTGCTCTGGTAATTTATCGCCACCCGATAGCCCCTCGCCGCCAGCTCGATCGCTATGCTCCGCCCAATTCCGCGGCTGGCGCCGGTGACAAGAGCCACTCGCCCCGGAGAACTCATTGCGCCGCTCCTTCTAGGATCTGGGATATGCGGGATATGTCGGATACTTTGCTCACTGACGCGGTTTTCACTCCCTTGGCTATCCTCTTGATAAGACCGGAGAGCACATTCCCCGGGCCGAACTCGAGAAAGGCGCCGATCCCCGCCTCCGCCATTGCTGTAACCCCGGCAGACCAGAGGACCGGTGAATATGTCTGATCATACAGCGCGCTGCGAATGGAATCAACGGAATTTTTGGGGCTCGCGTCCACGTTCGCTATTATAGGGATTTTCGGCTCACTCCAGGAGCGTGATTCAAATTCGAGCTTCAGTTTATCTGCCACCGACCGCAGCAGATCACAGTGAAACGGCGCGCTCACCTTGAGCGGAATCACCTTGGACGCGCCACGGGCCAGGGCGAGTTTGCCCGCTCGCCCGACAGCCGACGCGTCGCCGGATATCACTATCTGGCTGGGCGCGTTGACGTTTGCGGGGCTGCAAATTTCTCCGGCTCTTGCCTCCTCACAGATGGAGCTCACAGCGTCGATATCGAGCCCCAATATGGCGGACATGGCGCCCCGCCCCAACGGAACGGCATCCTGCATCAGAGCGCCCCGTCTGTGGACCAGATATGCCGCGTCTCCGAGGGAGAGCACCCCTGACAGGACGAGGGCGGTATACTCCCCGAGGCTGTGACCGGCGCAAAACTGCGGATTGAACGGACGCCCGAACTCAGACTCCACCGCGCGCAGTATCGCTATGCTCGTGACGAGTATCGCCGGCTGAGTGTTGGCCGTCCTCACCAGCTCGTCATCCGGCCCGCCGAAAATTATGCCGGACAGGCTGAAGCCCAAAGCCTCATCCGCCTCCCCGAAGGCGTCTCTCGACACCTCGTAGTTATCGTAAAAATCGCGCCCCATCCCGACCTCCTGCGCTCCCTGGCCGGGGAAAACCATCGCGTACTTCAAATCAGACAAAGAGACCACCCTTGCTTTCTCACGCAAAATAACTTCCGATGTTTCCGGCAAGATCCCGAGCTTCACCAACAACCTCTTCTATTATCTCGGACGCAGGCTGAATTCTGTCCACCAGACCGGCGATCTGGCCGGACATGACGGAGCCGTTTTCGACATCGCCGTCCACCACTGCGGCCCTCAGTCTGCCGGAGCCGAACTTGTCAAGCTCCTCGATGGCAGCGCGCTCCTCCTCCATGCCCTGGAATATCTGCGTAAATTTGTTCTTTATGGAGCGTACCGGATGCCCGAGGGCGCGCCCTGTCACAATCGTGCTGCGATCATTGGCGGCTATTATCTTGTGCTTGAAGTTCTCATGAGCGTTACACTCTGAGGCGCAGACAAAGCGGGTCCCCATCTGAATTCCCTCTGCTCCAAGGGCAAAAGCGGCGAGCATTCCCCTGCCGTCCGCAATACCGCCGGCCGAAACCACTGGGATATCGAGAACGTTTGACACCTGAGCAGTGAGAGCCATCGTCGTAATCTCGCCTATGTGACCTCCGGCCTCCATACCCTCAGCGATAACGGCAGCCGCCCCCTGCTTTTTGACCCGCTCGGCATGGGCGACTGACGCAATGACCGGGATGACCTTGATCCCCAGGGGCGACAGCCTGTCTATCACCTTGCCAGGCATCCCCGCTCCGGTGGTCACAACAGGGACGTCGTGGGCGGCCGCCAGTTCAAGGGCGTCCTGCCAGGTGGGAGAGAGCAACATTATGTTGAGGCCGAAGGGCTTGTCAGTCAGAGACCGGACCTTTATCAGCTCCTGCTCCAGCATCTCCGGCGGCATATTGCCGGCAGCTATTATGCCCAGCCCGCCGCCGTTGCTCACGGCAGCGGCCAAGTCCGCGTCAGCTACCCACGCCATAGCTCCCTGTATAATCGGATATTTAATATTCAATAATTTTGTAATCCTATTAGAGCTGAACATTATAACACCTCAGTTCAAATTGCCGCCTCGTTACGACTCTATCAAGAGGGCGCCGTATGTCATTCCGGCCCCAAAGCTGGAGACGAGCGTCCTCTGTCCGGCTTGAATCCTGCCTTCAGCCCTTGCCTCATGCAAACCTATCATTATAGATGCCGCAGAGGTATTTCCATATTTGTCGAGATTTATCACGAGACGCTCCATGGGAATGGAGAGCCTGCGAGAGATACCCTCGAGAATACGTATATTCGCCTGATGAAAAATCCAACAGTCTATGTCTTTTGTTGTTATACCACAACTTGAGCAAAAATTCTCTATATAGCTCGGGATTTTACGATTCACAAACTTAAAAACTTCCGCTCCGTCCATCTTGAGGAAGTGACGCCCCCGGCGCACGGTTTCCTCAGTCGCCGGCTCGGCCGCGAGACCGCCGGGCAGAGATATGAGCTCATGCTTGCTTCCGTCCGCCATCAGGTCGACGTGAGTGACCTTCATCATGCCGGGACGCCATTCCCCCATCACGCACGCACCGGCCCCATCCCCGAAGAGGACGCATGTGCTGCGATGCGACCAGTCTAGGAGACGGCTTAAGGCCTCGGAGCCGGATACGATGACTTTGTCCCATATGCCGGAGGCTATTCCGCCCGCAGCAGTCACCATACCGTAGAGCGCGCCCGGACATCCGGCCTGTATGTCCATGCCGCCCGCGCGTCCGGCGCCGATCAGGTGCTGAACCGTTGGGCCGACTCCCGGCAGGAGAGTGTCAGGGGAATTGGTCCCCACTATCACCATATCCACCTCATCCGGGGTTATGCCGGCGTCGTTCATGGCGTTCCTCGAAGCCTCGGCCGTGAGCGACGCGTTCGACTCCCCGGCAGACACTATATGCCTGGAGCTGATGCCGCTGCGCTCCATTATCCACTCGTGAGAAGTTTCGACTATCTCAGCCAGATCATAGTTGGTCATGACTCGGTCCGGGATACATATACCGGTGCCCAGAATGCCCACCGGTCTTCCAACAACTGTCGACAAAAAATTACCTCCTTATCGCGCGATTACTCGAAACTCTCCTTGATGAGGTCCGTCCCCTTCAGCCCCGCAAAGCCGGAGGCCACCCGCAGCGCTCCGGCAATAGCCCTGCAGCTGGAGTTGCCGTGCGCCTTTATTACTATGCCGTTAACGCCGAGCAGCGGAGAGCCGCCGTTTTTCTCGTATTCGAAGCGCGACCATATTTTTTTCAATGCCGGCATCATCAGAGCAGCCCCGATCTTGGGCAGAAGTTTGCCCGAGAGCTCTCTGTGAACTATCAGCTTGACCAGCTCGCCTATGCCCTCTCCGAACTTAATCAACGCGTTGCCGGTGAATCCGTCGCATACAACTATGTCCGTGCGGCCGAGTGGAACATCCTTGCCCTCCACGAATCCATCGAAGTTGAGGCCGCTCTTCAGAAGCATCTCTCTGGCCTCTGAGATCACCTCGTCGCCCTTTATATCCTCCGAGCCGTTGGAGAAGAGCCCCACGCTGGGGTTTGCTATTCCAGTCAGCGACCTCATGTAGATCGAGCCCATATGGGCAAACTGGCAGAGGTTTAAGGGCTTGCAGCGCACGGTGGCGCCCACGTCCAGGAGCAGAGAGGGCCTCTCCAGGGACGGGATCGGCACCGCCAGACCCGGTCTGTCTATCCCTCTTATCCTGCCCACGACCAACACGCCGCCGGCGACAATCGCGCCGGTATTTCCCGCCGATATGCAGCCCACAGCCTCGCCGGCTCTCACCATCTCCATAGCTACCCTCATGCTGGAGTTCTTCTTGGTTCTTATTGACGCCGACGGATTATCCCCCATGCCGATGACCTCATCCGCCTCAACTATGCTTATTCTGGAGCGAACTCGAGCACTTGCGGAATCCAGATAAGGCTCTATCGACTCACGCTTGCCCACTAAAGCGACCGACAGCTCCGCGTTCTCCTCGCACGCCATCACGGCGCCCCTGCACGGTTCCGCCGGCGCCTTATCTCCGCCCATAGCGTCAAGAGCAAAAAGCATTCAACACCCACCTCGCCCTCCTATGGCTATGACCACGAAACGAGCCACGAAAATCTCTCTGCTGCCTATTCTGGTGTGCACACTGACCACGTACTTGTTCTCCTTGTGAGTGCCGACCTTGGCACACGCAATGAGTCTGTCTCCGACGTGAGCGGAGTGCATGAACTGAGCCCTTGCGGAACCTACTATCACCATATCCTCCTTGACTGCGGCAATGGCGAGAGTCGCGGCCTGAGCGTAGATATAGTGATCCGCAATCAGGCTCGTATGCCTGAAGGCGTACTCGCGGCTCGTCATGAGGACTGAAAGCGCCAGGCGGTTGGGCTCCAACTCTATCAGCTCGCCCAAAACCTCCTCCTGCTTCATGGAGGTAAGGCGGCTGGACGCGCGCTCCGCCATCTGCCTGGTTCTTTCACGGAGCTCCGGGACATTCAACACCCCACGGTCGAGGCGAATTGTGCCGACGCTGACGCCAAGCTCACGAGCGAGCTCGCTGTCAGATAGAAGCGGATCGGAGTCCAGCAGACTCATGAGCTCTTTCTGCCGTTTCTGTTTGAGTTCGGATCGGCCTAAACTCAACGAGAAATGTCCCCCTTCGGAGGTTAGTAGTAGGTGCTAATAGCAACTGGGACTAATATATAAATTTTTTATCCCTCTGTCAATGCCGATTCTATTAAAAAACCGCAGGACATATATAATCCTGCGGCGTATGTGACCTTTATATTGGTGATTCCTTAGGGAATCAGCGGTTCCTTAGGGAATCACTGATTTAATGTTCTTCGAGCGAAATGGAGCGAATTCGTTCTCCATCGAAACGGTTGCCGCGAAAATGCCCGCAGGCGTAGCAGTGCTACGCCCGAGGAGCATTTTTGCGGCAACCGTGAAGATGGCGGGCGAAGGCGCCCATTGCAGCCGAAGGTTATTAAATCAGCGGTTCCTTAGTACTTCTTGAAGATGGCGCCCTTTGACTTGCAGATCGGGCAGGATTCCGGCGCGTTTCCCTTTTCGATGTAGCCGCAGACCGGGCAGAGGTAGTAGGAGACGCCCGTATCGCTGCCGAGGTTGTCGAGAGCGTCCTTGTATAGACGCGCGTGAACTTTCTCCGCTTCCTTCGCGCGATAAAATGCCCTCACGGAATCGTTTTGGCCCTCGGATGTCGCGGTCTCCTCAAATTCCGGGTACATTGTGCTGAACTCATACGTCTCGCCATCGATTGCGGCCTTGAGGTTGGCGGCAGTGTCTCCAATCTTGCCCGCCAGCTTGAGCTCCGCTGTCGCGTGGATGTTCTCGGCCTCCGCAGTGGCGAGGAAAAGTCTTTCTACGTCCTTGTGTCCCTCCGACCCCGCAACTGCCGAAAAAGCGGTGTACTTCCTGTTTGCCTGAGACTCACCGGCGAAAGCGGACATTAAGTTCTCTTGCGTCTTCATAATCATAATACCTCCCATTTTATGTAAAATATACATTTCTTGGAACTCATTTGGAATAATTTTAATTTATACTAAAATGGGCTTCCTGTCAAGAGCTGGGGGATGGATTTGTCATTCGTCTGTGATATCGCATATCGTGGTTCGTGCAGATCCGTGGGTCCTCCGGTCAAGCCGGAGGACGACAGAAAAACATGAGGAGCAGGCGCTCTATTTCACTCGAAGAACATTTACCATGGGAATAGATTTGCCGCTATTCACATAGTTTGTTGCTATTGGGAAAACACTAATTTATAGTTAGGGAACCGCTGATTTAATAACCTTCGGCTGCAATGGGCGCATTCGCCCACCATCTTCACGGTTGCCGCAAAAATACTCCTCGGGCGTAGCCCTGCTACGCCTGCTGGCATTTTCGCGACAACCGTTTTGATGGAGAACGAATCCGCTCCATTTCGCTCGAAGAACATTTAATCAGCGATTCCTTAGAAGTCTAAAGGGTGAAGATTTAACCCCTTTAGGCGTTTGCGCTCCTAAACACCAAAACGTCGCTTAGGTGAATTAATCAGCACTTCCCCGGGAAACGCTATTCGCTTGACAGAGACAATATATGCGATTTCTGGGGAATGAACAGGATTAGCGTTGCTTTGCCTTCTCCGGAGGGTCCACCTCCGGGAACTTCGTCTCCGGAGCGCGCTCCAGAATCCTGTTTTTCACGTGCAGCAGCCTGCGTTCGTCTGGAGGATGGGAGTTGAAACCCGACGGCTCCAGCCTGCCGCCCTGAAGCGAGAGGCGTTCGAGGGCGGTGTAAATTCCGGTGGGGTCATGTCCCCCATCGATGGCGAGGTCAACCGCAAAATCGTCCGCTTCCACCTCCATCTCCCTGCTGAATCCGGCGGTGGCGAGATTCAGCCCAATTCCGACAGCGAGATCGGCCAGGGAGTTGTTCTTCGTCGCCTTGCCGATGAGTATGGAGGCGATGCCCACTCCCACCGACTGCCCGACCTTGGACTCGTAATGCTTCAGCTTGGCGTGTCCCGCCTCGTGAGATAGCACGCCGAAGATCTCCTCCTCCCGTTGCAGCAGCTCCATCAGCCCTGTGGTAACGGTCACGGACTTTCCTGCCTCGACCCAGGCGTTCGCGGCGGCATCCTCCTTTATGAAGAGAGGGAGAGCCTCCATCCCGGCAATATTCGTAACGTCTTTCCACGCGCGCCTCACCGCGCTCTCGCTGATCGAGGCGCTCGCTGCGGCGCCACCGGCGCATATAGCTATCAGTGCGGACAGGATCGCTGAAATAAGTTTCCTCATTTTGTGCCACATCCTTTCGTTGCTATTATTTTAAAAAAAATATATGATTATTACAAGCGCAAAACGGGCCATCGTGAAAATTTTGGTTTTGGTTGCAGAACGCATAGATGTAACGAAGATGGCTTCCGGACATGGCATAAGTTTAATGAAAGGGTGTGTGGCAATGTTAGTGATAAGCGCCTCCGATATAAGAAAAGTTATAAATATGAGGGATGCCATTGAATCTGACAGGGAGGCATTTTCCCTGCAATCACAGGGAAAAGCGCAAATACCGCTTCGCGTCGTCTTTGATGTGGAGGGCAGGGGATTGTCCTCTTTCATGCCGGCCTACGTTTCCTCATTTCCGCAGGCCGGCGTCAAAATAGTCTCCATTTTTTCGGGAAATATTGCAAAGAATCTTCCGGTGGTGAGCGCCACCGTGCTTCTGATCGATCCGGAAACCGGCATCGTCAACGCCTTGATCGACGGAACAGAGCTCACCAGGATGAGGACCGGCGCCATTTCCGGCCTTGCGACCGAGCTGCTCTCGAATGAAAGCTCTGAAACAGGGGCGTTGTTTGGAACGGGCGGACAGGCGCTCTCTCAGCTCGAAGCGATGCTCACGGCTAGAAAACTTCTAGAAGTCAGGATATACGACACCTTCCACGAGCGCATCGGGCATTTTATCGAGAGAGCCTCCGAGACCGCTCACGTTTTCGGCGCGCGGCTGAAGGCCGCAGGTTCTCCGGACGAAGCCGTGGACGGGGCGGACGTTATCACCACCGTTACGACAACCGCCAACCCGGTCTTTGACGGCCGCAGGGTCAAAAAAGGAGCGCATGTCAATGGCGTCGGCACATACGAGCCGCACAAGAGGGAGCTGGACGAGTCGATGATACTGCGCGCGGACAGAATCTTTGTGGACAACATGGAGGCGATCATGGCCGAGGCGGGGGATATTCTTATCCCCATGAAGGAGGGAAAATTCAAGAAGGAGGATATCACCGGAGAGCTTGGAGATCTCATCCTGGGCAACGCGCCGGGGCGCACGTCCGAAGACCAGATTACGGTCATGAAGAGCGTAGGATTCGCCACGCTCGATCTCGTGATCGCCCGCAAAATTTTCGATAAAGCGGTGGAGATGGGGATCGGGACTAATCTATAGCGTAAAAAATCCAGACGTGTTCGAGCCGCATATGACTGAACCCGCAGCGCCGCGCGCTCCTATAAAATAAAAAATGTCCAGGAGGCGTTTGCCGGGGGAAGCCATTCCCGCTTGATTATTTCCCGTCCAGAATGCATAATATGTCATTCAAAATAGGCCCGCGTCGCTTTATGTCACTGCACAGGGGGCCTAAGAACGTTAATTTAATAACCTTTGGAAAGAATTAAAGATTAATTTAATCGGCGGCGCCTTCAAAAAATCTGGTTGATAACGGACGTGATAATATGACTCTTGAGAGCAATGCCCAGGACTCGCGCCCTGTAGTACGCAGTCTTCTGGAAAACGACCTGTACAAGTTCAGTATGTGGCAGGCATTGATGCACAGCCATCCGGGAGCGCGAGCGGAGTATTCGTTCATCTGCCGCAGCGAGCCGTTGTATCCCCTCGTGGAGTTGATACCGGATATCGAGAGGGAGCTGGACCACCTCTGCACGATGTTCTTCACCCAGGAGGAGCTGGACTACCTCAGTACCCTGAGCTATATGAAGGATGACTTCGTCGACTACCTGACGGTGTTCAGGTTTCAAAGACGCTTCGTGACTGTTGAAGCGAACGGGGGCAATCTGGCTATCCGCGCGTCAGGACCGTTGGTTCACGTAATGGGGTTCGAGATATTCGTCCTTTACATAGTGAGCGAGCTGTACTATAGGAGGCTCCGCGCCGAGGGAGTGCTGGACGACGCGCGGCGCAGACTCATGAGCAAGATAGATCTGCTGCGAAGCGAGCCTGGCGTGGACGATCCGACGACTCCATTCATAATGTTTGACTTCGGTCTGCGCCGCAGGTACTCCGCCGCGTGGCAGAGCGAGGTTGTGAGCACTCTGGCGCGAGAGCTCCCAAATCAGTTCAAGGGAACGTCCAACGTACACCTCGCCAGGGAACTCGGCATAACGCCGGTAGGTACAATGGCGCACGAATACATGCAGGCATTTCAGGCGTTCGGCATAAGGCTCCGCGATTTTCAGAAGGCGTCGCTGGGGGCGTGGGTGCAGGAATTCCGCGGGAACCTTGGAACCGCTCTGACGGACGTCATAGGCGTAGACGCGTTCCTCAACGACTTCGACCTCTACTTCGCGAAGCTCTTCGACGGTTTAAGGCACGACTCAGGCGACCCGTACGAGTGGGGTGAAAAAGTCATAGCGCACTACAAAAAACTGCACATCGACCCAAGAACTAAGCGCCTCGTATTCTCAGATACGCTCGATCTCCCCAGGGCGCTTGCCATATACCGATACTTCAGGGGCCGCATTCAGACGTCCTTCGGCATAGGGACCAACCTCACCAACGACACCAGCATACCGGCACTCAACATAGTGATGAAGATGATAAGCTGCAACGGACAGCCCGTGGCAAAAATATCGGACTCACCCGGCAAGACGACCGGCGTCGACGAGACGTTCATGGCTTATCTGAGGCAGGTATTCAGCAAACCGGATTGACGGCAGGAAACCGAGGCTTGCGCGTGTTCGTCGAGTAATGTAATGGAGCGGTAATCAGAGGTTCCTCATGTTTTGAATACTTGCAAGGCTATCGGAATACGGCGGACGGGCAATCCCGCGTTCGGTGACGATGCCTGTTATCAGCTCGCTGTCGGCGACGTCGAATGCCGGATTATAGACCTTAACCCCGGCCGGCGCCATTCGCTCCCTGTACCAGAGCTCCGTCACCTCATCCGGCGCCCGCTCCTCGATATGTATGTCCTGTCCGCTCTTAGCCGACATATCTATGGTTGAAGTCGGCGCGCAGACGTAGAAAGGAATGTCGTAATATTTTGCCAGAATGGCAAGACCCGACGTGCCTATTTTATTGCATGAGTCTCCGTTTGCCGCCACCCTGTCGCATCCAACAAAGACCTCCTGCACCCAACCGCGCTTCATGACGCTGGATGCCATGTTGTCGCAGATAAGGGTCGTATCCACTCCGTCATCCATGAGCTCCAGAGCGGTAAGACGGGCGCCCTGGAGCAGAGGACGCGTCTCGCACGCAAACACCCTGAAGCCATAGCCCCGCGATCTGCCAAGATGGATGGGCGCCAATGCCGTTCCATACCTCACAGTCGCGAGCTGCCCCGCGTTGCAGTGAGTCATTATGCCGTCCCCATCGTTGACGAGAGTCAGGCCATATTCACCGATGGCCCGGCAGACCTCCGCATCCTCATTCCTTATCCTGATAGCCTCATCGCGCAGCATGTCCTTTATCTCGCTCACGGGAAGGTTTTTACTGCCGGAAACAACTCTCTCCATTCGCCCAAGCGCCCAAAACAGGTTTACTGCGGTGGGGCGCGACGAGGCGAGATAATCGCATGATTTTTTGAATTTCCGGCTGAAATCATCGTAATCATTCGAGGATATCCCGCACGCCGCCAGATATGCCCCAAACGCCGCCGCGACGCCAATTGCGGGGGCGCCCCGCACCTGAAGAGACGATATGGCCCGGTGGATATCCTCCTGCTTCGTGAGAGACAAAATCTCCACGCGCCCAGGCAGCTTCGTCTGATCGACTATCAACAGGACGTTATGCTCGTTGTCCAGCGCAACTGTTTCGCAGCTCATAATATTTTTCGTCATGACGTTCTCCCGATGAGGTCACTCCTCTGGCGGGGCATTCTCCACAATATCACGTATATTTACAGGCTCGGAGGCTGTGCGAGACGGCGCGCCGCCAGAGACAACCCCAAGGCGCTCGCGTATCTCCAGCAGATGCCGCACCTGGTCGCTGCTCAGCAAATTTGCGCGACCTATTATGTAACCGGTGTACATCAGCACAGTCGCGTAATGCTCCATTGCTTCGAGCCTGAAGTACGCCTCCATGAGAGTCGAGCCCCACGACAGCGCCCCGTGATTTGCCAGGAGCAGCGCGTTGTAATCGCGGCAATAGGGCGCCACCGAATCCGGTATGCCCTGCGAGCCGGGGGGCTCATAGTGAATGCACGGCACGATGCCCAGATTTACCAGCGCCTCCGGATATATTGCTTCATCCAGCGCTATTCCGGCTATGGCAAATGACGTGCAGACCGGAGGATGAGCGTGGGTCACGCCCATTATCTCGGGGTTTTCACTGTAAAGCCTCAGATGCATCTTGATCTCAGAGGAGGGAGTGAGATTACCGGAGCGCAATATCGTGCCGTCCAGTTTCATCTTAACCAGAGTCTCGGCGCTCATAAACCCCTTCGAGACGCCCGTCGGCGTCGCCCATATTACGTCAGGAGCGACGCGGCACGAGATGTTGCCATCGTTGGCTGCCACGAAATTTTTCCCATACATGCGGCGTCCTACATCCAAAATTTCCGAACACGCCTCGTCATCGCGCGGAAACTTCAACTCTCTCATATAATACCCCCCAAGTCAGGCAGCTTCAGCAACTCCTCCGGAGAGTCTATTATATAGTCTGCCCCTGCGGCCCTGACTTCATCCGGACGAAACCCCCACGTCACCCCGACGGATATGCAGCCTGCATTTTTCGCGGTCCGCATATCGATGCCGGTGTCGCCCACATACATCGCCTCACTTGAAGCGACGGAGAGCTCGCGCAATACGCGTCTTGTAATCGTGGGATCGGGTTTCAGCGGTACCCCGTCCATTCCTCCGATCACTATGTCGAATGTGTCGCCGCCGAAATAGCGCGAGATGGCGAACTTCGCCTGATCGTCAGGCTTGTTGGAGACCACGGCCAACCTGAGCGGAGTCTTTTCGAGCGCGCGCAGCAGGTCTGGAATTCCGTCATACGGTCGGGTCTTGTCAAATAAGTGAGCTGAATAATACTCCAAGTATACTCTTTTGACGCGCGCCGCCGCGTCGAAGCCCCGCGTTTCCGGCGGGATAATTCGCTCGATTAGTTTGTCAACGCCGCTCCCGACAAAGTATTTATAAGCATCTGCCTGATGAACACCATACCCAAGGGATGCGAGCGCATAATTGGCGCAATCCGCAATATCGCCCAAAGTGTCCAGAAGTGTCCCGTCGAGGTCGAACAGTATGGCCTTGACGCCCAACTCATCACCCCTCTCTAATAGCGCTCGCCAGACTGACCAATGACAAAATTTATGGAGAGCCAGTGCAAGCCCTCCATAAGTCAAATTATATAGCCGTTGTCACCCGGCAAAGAGCACCTCGCGCCGCTTAAGATCTTCCATACGCGCCTCGTTCAACATATTCCTGTGGTTTATCCGCTCTATCATAACGCTTTCGTTGAAAAATCGCTGACGCTCCGCAGACTCAAGAACCTTATCCAGCTGCGCCTTCCTCTTGCGGTACTCCGCCAGCTTTTTCGCAGATTCCGCGACACTCTCCAAATGCTTGTCCATCATTCTCTCTGACGCCTTATCACAGGAACGAACAGCCTTGTAAAAGGCCTCCATCGCCCGCTCCTGATCGGACTGCTCAATGTGCTTTATCTTGCGCGCCGCATCTCTAGCCGCAGACAAAAACATCGCGTTGACGTCGCTGATATTCTGTATGCCCATGCCGATCCCTCCTTGAATCTACATAGCACGAGTTACTTATACATCCATAAAGACGCGATCCTTCGCGTTTGTCACATTATAGCGGAATTTTTCCCTGCGGCAATAGCTCCATTTACGCAATAATATGTGGGTCTTCAAAAACATCGAGAGGTTGACTAAGACCTTTATGGCGCGTATAATTCCAACGTTGTGCCGAGGTGGTGGAAATGGTAGACACGCACGTTTGAGGGGCGTGTGGGTTCGCCCGTACGAGTTCAATCTCGTCCTCGGCACCAGAATTAAACAAACACCCTTTAAAGCGGCTCTGTGACTGAATCGGAGCCGCTTTTGCATTTTCTTTTCCCGATTCTCATTTGCGGTTTTGTCCATACCACGATGAAGTGTTTCGATCATTGGAAGCTGCTGAAACGGGATATTTTTCAGAAAGTGAGGCTCGCACTGCAAATACTGGTGCTGTTGGCACTTTTAGTCTATCTGACTTAAGGCAATATTGCAGTATGGATAACGGTTCAGTAGCCAGATTATGGAAGGACAGCCATTTTAAGTGGCTGTCTTTCCATTTCGACGATATGGCAATGCTGGAGCACTGGAACAGGAACCCGTCTAGCGTTATAATCATTTTGCGCTCAAAATGATTGGGTTGCTTGATAACTGAAGCGCGGCAAAAAGCTAGTGCTGGGTTGTAACTGTCCAGTTGACGACTGTGCGGGTCTTAAAAGCGACAAGCACTCATCGTAAATTATACAATTTTTATTAGTTACTGCGGAAGGAGGCGGAAGTTTGGCATCGGAACTGAAACAAAGCGAAAACAACGAAGAAACCGTTGCATCGCTTAACATTGCCACTTCCGATACCTCTGCTATGGTAAAGGCAGCTTTTTACGCTTGGATTTCGGATGGTCATTTTAAGGAGGGTACCCCAGAAAATATTATTGCTTCTTGGGACAAAGCATCTGAGCAACTACTCCGACG
>JAISRE010000093.1 GCA_031273805.1 Synergistaceae bacterium
AGGGCTGTACCTGCCCATATACCTCTCTGTGCCGGTGGCTGTGGGCGTACTTCTGAGACTTCCCCTCGAAAGGCGGCTCGCAGGGCAGACGGAGGACAAAGATTCGGCGCATGATAAAATCGAAAACGGCCTGCTGTACTCCTCCGGGCTGATTGCCGGCGAGGGGCTCATCGGAATACTGCTCGCCGTATTTGCGTCGCTCGGCATAAATATCTCCTTGAGTGAAAGAGGAACGCTCCTCGGCCCCATATACTCGTGCGCTGTATTTGCCGTTCTGGGATATTCGATTTTAAAAATCTCGCTCTTCGGCAAGACTAAAGTTGTCGATGGCGGCGGGAAATGAAGAAAAATTTTCTCGACCTCGTACCGTCGAAAAATGAAAAGGCCCAGACAGTCGCCATAGGCGGCGGGCGTCTCGGGGCAGTCCTGATACGGGACTCTCTTATTGAAAGGTTCGTCCGGCGTTTTATAAAGGACACGCCCCGAACGTTCACCGTCAAATTCGACGACTACGGGAGCTTCGTGTGGAGCGTGATCGATGGCAGGAGGAACACGCTCGAGATAGCCCATATGCTGCATGAGCGGTTTGCGGACGATATGGGCGAAGCGGACGGGATAAACACCATCTGCGCGCGCCTCTGCAAGTTCATCGGCATCCTTGGAAGGAGCGGGCTGCTGATCATGAGGGATGGCGCGGCAAAACCTTGGCGGTGACGCCGTCAAACGACCTGCTTCAGCATGGAGAGCGTTTCAGAATTATCGTGACTGTAAGCCCGCCGGACGGGTCGTTTGCGGCGGTTATTCTGCCGCCGTGGTTTTCAATGATGCGTTTCGTTATAGCAAGGCCGAGTCCCACTCCGCCTTTGGACCGCTCGCGCGCTTTGTCGGTGCGGTAGTACGGCATAAAAATCTTATCGAGCTCGTCATTCGGGACTCCCTGTCCATGATCCTTGACGCTTATCGCCACACATTCGCCATCCCTGCAGGCGTTTACCTCGATTCCGGTGTTGGGCGGGGCGTGCCTGATCGCGTTGTGTATCACGTTGCTAAGCGCTCGATTTAGGAGCATGGCGTCTCCCAGCACCGATAATTTTTGCGTGTCCGCTATAATATTTTTCTTTTCACCCGTTTCAAATTCAATATCCTCTATTATGGAATTAATCATTTCGTCCAACTCCAGCCGCTCTGTCTGAGTCAAGGTCACGCCGTCTGAACGCGTCAACGTCAGCAGTTCCTCGACCATATTGTCGATACGGTATATTTCCAATTCCATCCGGTCTATGTACGCTTCGTCATCGGCGGATGATCCCCTGCGAAGGATGGCCAGCGCAACCTCCATGCGCTGCAGCGGGGATCGGATCTCGTGGGAGATATCGCTCAAGAGCCTTTTTTGCGAGGATATGAGGTTTTCAACGCATTCGGCCATCCGGTTGAATCCAGCGCCTAAATCCGCTATCTCGTCACTGCGTCCCGTAACGCTCCGCCCGACCCTCACGGACAGATCCCCGCTCGCCAGCTTCAGCGTTATCCTTCTCAGCTCGGATAACGGGGTCATGAAATTGTGGACGAGCATAAAGCTGAATACCACGGAGAGACCCGCCACCAGCAGCAATACCGCAATGTTTCGCAGTTGAGGGGCGCCGCCCGCTTCACGCCGAAAGGGATACAGGATGGCCGTTACCTCGGTGCGCCCTGAAGACGAGGCTGACAGGGCCATGATCGGCTGGAAGGGTCTGGGAGGCGTGTCGAGCCTCTCACGCGCCATGCTGGGTGCGAACCATTCGAGGCCGGGCGGGTAAAAGTTCGCCCCGTCACGGGTTACGCAGATATCCAGCCCGGTGCTCTCTTTAACATTTTCAATCCACGCGCCCATGTCCCGGCTCGATACTGATTCCGATTGGTTGGCAAGCTGTGACGCGCTCCACTCCAGGTGCCGGATGATTCCCTCCGGCATGTTTCTGTACTCCTCGTGTACTATGCGCGACAGGTTGAATAAAATCATCGGGAGAAAGAGCACCAGCAGCAGGGTAAGATATATTTTCCAAAATAGCGGGAAGCTGTTTGTCATGTTCATCATGCATTCTCCTCCTGGGCGTTCTTTTCGGGGAAAACGTAAATGAACCCCTCTCCCCTCAGCGTCTTTATGCGTTCGCTTCCGCATGGATAGGGCCCCAGCTTTCGCCTCAGCCTGCTGATATGCACGCTCAAACTCCGGTCGAACGGCGTATGGCTGCGTCCAAGGGCATCCATAGACAACCGCTCCGGCGATATCCCCCTGCCCGCGCATGACAGCAGGGATTCCAGCAGCCGGAATTCGACATTCGTAAGGGGGACAGGTCTTTTGCCGATCTTGACGGAGCGTGATTTCAAATCCATCTCGAGGTCGATCAGGCATATGACATCCTGAGAGGCGGTTTCGAGCAGACCGCCGGATCGCCGGAGCACCGCTTTGACTCGGGCCGACAGCTCGCGCATGCTGAAGGGCTTGCAGATATAGTCATCTGCTCCCATCTCGAGCCCTATTACCCTGTCAACATGGTCCCCCTTGGCAGTGAGCATGATAACCGGCAGGGACGAAGCGTTTCTGATCTCCTTGAGGATCTCGAAACCATCCCTTCCAGGGAGCATCACGTCCAATATTATTATGTCGCATTGGCATGAAGCCAACAAATTGAGCCCGTAGTCCCCCGAATGCGCAGAGGCGAAATGGAAACCCTCGGAGGTAAAATAGTCCTCGAGCAGCCTGCAAAGCTCAACGTCGTCGTCTATTACAAGAATGTTCTTTATGTTCCCAACCTCCCAGTTGATTTATAGAACCGACTATGTGTCGATTTTAGCGCATCGGAGGCGGTGATTTACACTTCTTTGCAGTCCAAGTAACAATACTTAACGTTTTTTAGTGTCGCTTCGTCCCTCATATGCCGAAAATATCGACAGGAAGGAGGATAAAGAGGCGTGCCTGATTCAATTTTTGGTTTAGCCTGCAAGCGAGCTCTTAGCGCGCATAATTTAACCGCATAAGGAGATGGTATGATGTGAGTATAAGCTCTGTTTCCAGTTATAGCAGCACTTTATGGGAGGAATACCTGGAACAGTTGAAGAAAAAGCAGCAGGAAAATTCCACAACAGCCACGGAGGCATCCGCCGTTGACGCCGCAGCGCCTCAGGCCAACCTCTCGTTGTATGCAATTTTTTCGGAGCTCCAGGGCATTCAGGAGGATACGGAGAAATTGAAGGAGAGAGCGGCGGAGCTGGCGGTTTCCGTGGCGAAAGAGGCTGAAAGTTCCGTAGGTATCCGAAAAGATACGCTCGAAGAGTTGGTTTCGGATCTTGAAACAGTTGCCGAAAGCGGAGATTTGTCCATATTACAGGAAAAACTCGCGCAAAAACCGGGCGGCATGGGACCTCCGACGGGGCCCAGGCCAAATGGCGCGGCTGGTATCTCCGCAAAACTGATCAGAGGGCTCGTCGAGGACGAGGACGAAGAAGATGATGAGGACGATACGGACTCCTCGTACCTGGAGAGCGTCAAAGCCCTTCTGGTTGAAATACAGAAACTGATTGAAAAAGAGGAGAATTTGAACGCCTCTGCCCAAACCGAGTCCGATTTGACTCCGGAACAGATACTGTTCGAGCTCCAGAGCCTGCTGGACGACCCCGAAGAGCTGAAGGCGAGGGCTGCTGAACTGGCGAGCCAGCTCAAGAGCGAGGCTGATGACGCTCGGGGCAGACATGCCAAATTTATAGAGAATCTGGCGGCAGATATCGATGAAGTGGCGGAGAGCGGGGATCTGTCGGCGCTCGAGGAAAAAATCAAGAGAATGGGACAAGGCCCGCAGTCCCCGGCAAAGCTCCAGAGAACTGGAATCTCCATAGGCTTGGAGGCCCTGGTATCCAAGTTTCAGGCGATCAAGGAGTCCAGCTTCGAAACATCGGACTCCTCCAGCCTCACAGAGGCGGACAGCTCTGATCTGACGGAGATAGAGAGTTCGATAGAAGCGCTGCTATCGCAGCTGAAATCCAACCTCACCGACCGGCTCCGGGCTGTGTATGCCCAGGGGCAGTTGCATTCCTCCACGGTAAGTTTGTCAGGATAACCACGGCAGAGAGATGGCGATTTGCCGCAAGTGCGCAAAGTCCGCCCGACGTAGATGTCGGGCGGACTTTGCGCACTTGCGCCCCTAATCACGAAATTGTTCATATAGCGCTGATTCAGCGGTTACCGGCATAAATATGGCGGGAGGCTGCCGGGCGATTCATTAATATTGTAAATCATGGTATTGTTCGTCAAAAATTATTTGACTTGTCTTGACAATTGGCAAATAGACTGATATTCTAATCGCGTCCATCGGGCATTTGGCACTCAATGTATGAGAGTGCTAATAAGGCTCGAATGGAGTCTATTGGGGGACTTCACATGCTGACTGAGCGGCAATTAGAGGTTTTACTCTCCGTCGTACATGAGTTCATAGAGAGTGGGGAGCACGTCGGGTCGAGGACTCTCTCAAAGAGATATTTGACCGGGCGGAGCGCTGCAACCATCAGAAACGAGATGGCCGACCTCGAGGAGATGGGATATCTTATCCAGCCTCACACTTCGGCCGGTCGTGTTCCGACGACAAGGGCGTACAGGCTCTTCGTAGACACGGTGCTTCAGCGCAGGCAGCCCGGCGAACACGCGCATGGGGAGTGGGTAGATCATCTCAGGGCTCACAGAAACGGCGTGGAGGGGGCTCTTACAAGCGCTTCCGAACTCTTGTCTCAGCTCTCGACCTACGTCGGAATGGCCGCCGTGACGCAGCTTAAACAAGCTCAGTTGACCAAGATAGACTTCATACGCGTCGATACGTCGCACTTTCTGCTGCTCGTCATTCTGGAGGGCGGGGTTGTTCACCACAGGGTGGTGAATATGCCGTGCGATCTTTCACAGGACATTCTGGAGGACTTGGCGCGAAGAATAAATACCTTAGCCGGTCACAACTGGGGCGAGGTCAGGACAATACTGCAGAGTTACATCATGCAGGAATTAGGCAAATACGAGGACTCGTGCAGAAGGGCGCTGAACGAACTCGACGAGATTCTGGCGGGCGAGCACACAACGCTCTTTACAGGGTCGCTCTCAAACCTCTTTAATGTCCCTGATTTTCAGGATGTCGGACGGTTTCGCGCCCTGTTCGCGATTCTGGAACAAGAACATGAGCTGGCGAAACTGATACGAAATTATGGAACCAGCGATGGTATCGAGGTTATCATAGGCGAGGAGAACAATGTGCCCGAGCTGGAAAATTGTTCCGTGGTGCTCTCCAGCTCGAGCTCAGAGGGACAGCAAACCGTACTGGGCGTCATCGGTCCTAAACGGATGAACTACGAAAAAGTCATATCCGCGCTGGACAGGGTGCTGCGGGATATAGCTGGGATCTCGGAAAACAGCGAAGGAGAGAGATAGTATGTCTGCGAAAAAACACGACGCTTCTGCGGCTCGCGCCGTTGTCGATGATAAAATTAACGTGAAGTCCGCAAATATCGAGGATGAGCCTGCGGATGCGCGCGAATCCGCCGAACCGGAGATGAAACCGGATACGGTCGGCGCCTGTACGGAGAGTCTGGCGGAACAGCTGGATGCCGCCAGGCGTGAGGCGGAGGAATACAAAAATGAGGCCGCCAGGGCAAAAGCTGATTTCTACAACTACAGGACCAGGGTTGAAAGGGACAGGGCGCAGTACAGAATACTTGCCGCAGAGGACGCGGTCTGCTCTCTGCTGCCGGTGCTGGACAACCTCGAACGCGCGCTCTCCTCGGTACAGGAGAGGGACTCCCCCATATACAAGGGGGTCTCGATGGTGCAGAGGCAATTCTTATCCGCGCTGCAGGACTTGGGACTGAAGGCGATAGAAGCGCAGGGGCCGTTCAACCCCTCCCTGCACGAGGCCGTCATGGTGGCGGACGTGGAGGGCGACGATGAGGATGGCGCTGTACTGGAGACTCTTCATACAGGATATATGCTCGGCGAAAAAGTTTTAAGGGCGGCACAGGTTAAAGTAGGGCGCAAGAAATCATGATTCACATTCGCCGGTGTGCCGCAACAGTTTGCAATTTTAGTGTTTGCTCGAGATGGAAGGAGAAGGAAGGGAATTTCAATGACAAAGATAACTGGTAAGGTAATAGGAATTGACCTGGGAACCACAAACAGCTGCGTTGCTGTCAAGGAGGGGGATAATATAACGGTTATTCCCAACGCCGAGGGCAACAGAACTACCCCGTCCGTGGTGGCGTTCACCAAGGAGGGCGAGCGCCTCGTCGGACAATTGGCAAAGCGCCAGGCAATAGTGAACACAGACCGCACGATAATATCGATAAAGAGAAAGATGGGCTCCGACCACAAGGTCAAAATAGACGACAAGTCCTACAGTCCGCAGGAGATTTCCGCCATGGTACTTCAGAAGCTGAAGCGCGACGCGGAGGAGTATCTCGGCACTTCGGTCAATCAGGCTGTCATAACGTGTCCGGCGTATTTCACCGACGCTCAGCGTCAGGCCACTAAGGACGCGGGCACGATAGCCGGCCTCGAGGTGCTTCGCGTAATCAACGAGCCGACCGCCGCCTGCCTGGCGTACGGAGCGGACAAAGAGGGCGAGCATAAGATCCTGGTATTCGACCTCGGCGGAGGTACTTTCGACGTCTCTATACTCGACGTTGGCGACGGCGTTTTTGAAGTTCTGGCGACATCCGGGGACAATATGCTTGGCGGCGACGACTGGGACAATAAGATAGTCGACTGGATGACGGATGAGTTCAAAAAGAGCGATGGAGTCGATCTCAGGAGGGATCGCATGGCAGTCCAGCGCCTCCGGGAGGCGGCTGAGAAGGCCAAGGTCGAACTCTCCTCTATGGCTGAGACGACTATTTCGCTTCCATTTATAACTGCGGATCAGAACGGGCCGAAGCACATGGAGCTGACCCTCACCCGTGCAAAGTTCGAGGATCTGACGCGGGATCTGCTCGAGCGTGTTGTGCGGCCGACCCAGTCCGCCTTGAAAGACGCCCGTCTCAGCGCCGGTGATGTGGACAAGATATTGCTGGTCGGTGGATCGACTCGTATGCCGATGGTCCAGAAGAAGGTCAAGGAGCTGCTCGGGCAGGAACCCACTAAGGGAATCAACCCGGACGAGTGTGTGGCCATAGGCGCTGCGCTCCAGGGCGCTGTCCTCTCCGGAGAGCACAAGGACATAGTTCTCGTCGACGTTACTCCGCTGTCGCTCGGTTTAGAGACTATGGGCGGGGTCTTCACGAAGATTATCGAGCGCAATACCGCTATCCCGGCGTCCCGCAGCCAGCTCTTCTCCACGGCTGCCGACAACCAGCCGCAGGTGGAGGTTCACGTTCTGCAGGGCGAGCGCGCAATGGCGGGCGATAACGTGACGCTTGGCAGATTTACGCTCGACGGTATTCCTCCGGCGCCTCGCGGCATTCCGCAGATAGAGGTCACGTTCGACATCGACGCTAACGGCATTGTCAATGTGACGGCCAAGGACAAGGGGACAGGAAAGGCGCAGCATATCACCATCCAGTCGTCCCGCCTCACTGAAGCCGACATCGAGAAGATGAAGCGCGACGCTGAGAGCCACGAGGACGAGGACAAACGCAAGAAGGAGCTGATAGAGGCGCGCAACGAGGCCGACTCCTTCATCTACAACGCGGAAAAGACGTTGAAGGATCTTGGCGACAAGGTGTCTGAGACGGAAAGAGCCGATGTGGAGAGATACATCTCATCTCTTAAGGACGCGATGGCCTCCGATGACCTGACGCGCATCAACAGCGCGCGGGAGGAGCTTGTCTCCGCAATGCACCCGATCGCGGAGAAACTCTATGCAGTGCGCGCCGAGGAGTCGCGGGAAAACAACGCGGAGACGGCTCCTGTCGACAATGTCGACTCTCAGACGGTTGATGCTGACTTCAGTACGCCGCAGCAGTAGCATTGAATCAGTCAAGTTGACAAATAAGAGGTGAGCGCGGTGGCAGCACCCGGTAAAAAAGATTATTACGAAGTTCTGGGAGTGCCTAGGAGCGCTACTCCGGATGAGATAAAGCGCGCTTACCGAAAGCTGGCCAGAAAACATCATCCCGACGCCAACCCCGGCAATCAGGATGCCGAACGCAAGTTCAAGGAGATAAACGAGGCCAACGATGTGTTGGGCGATCCTCAAAAGAGAGCTCAGTACGATCAATTTGGTTTCGTCGGCGACGCTCCTCCTCCGGGGTCGGGAGGATTCGGAGGCGGTCCGTTTCACGGCGGGGGTTTCGGAGGCGTCGGATTCGAGGATCTAGGCGACATATTTGGCAGCTTTTTTGGCGGAGGAGCAGGAAGAGGCGCCTCCGATCCAAATGCGCCAAAACGCGGTTTGGACCTCGAAATGTCCATGCGCATTACGCTGGAAACAGCTTACAGGGGCGTCTCCAGAGAGGTTGAGGTACCTAGGGAGGAAAACTGCCCCCACTGCTCCGGGACCGGGGCCGAACCCGGCACCAAGGTCGAGTCCTGCTCCGCGTGCGGCGGAACAGGGCAGGTCGAGCGGATCGTAAACACCCCGTTCGGCCGGATGTCCCAGATAACTCCCTGCGCCGCGTGCGGAGGCAGGGGACAGGTGATCAAGACGCCCTGCAAAGAGTGTAAAGGTTCCCGCAGGGTGAGGAGAACCCGCAAACTGGATGTCAAGATCCCGGCAGGGGTGGATACCGGCACCAGGCTTCGCATATCGGGGGAGGGCGAGGTCGGAAGAAATGACGGGCCGCCAGGGGATCTTTTTATCCTTCTGGAGGTAATGCCGGACCCTCGCTTTCAGAGAGACGGAGCTGATCTGCACACGAAAGTGGATATAGAGATTCCGCAGGCCGTTTTGGGCGCTTCGGTCTCGATACCCACGTTCGACGGGATGGAGAAACTCGATATCCCCGCAGGAACTCAGCCCGGTTCTGTGCTGCGCATAAAAAACCGGGGCATGCCCCGGCTGCGCGGAAGCAATAACGGAGACCTTCACATTCATGTCCGCGTCAGTGTGCCCAAGAACCTCTCGGAAAGGGGCAAACAGCTGATGAGTGAACTTGCGGCCGAGATGAAGGTCGAAGTCGCCGAGAACAAAGGAATTTTCGACAGAATAAGGGATAAATTCGCCGGCTGATGTAGAGCCCTTATGCCTTCATAAGGACAATTTGATGTAAAATGGAGGGAGGACGTGATTTTCTCGTTCCTCTCTCCATTATTTTTTGATTGGAGGTGTGTCTTTGTGGGAAGTTATTGGTGGTACATCACAGTTCTCGTGCGGGATGATCTGGTGACGGTAGAGGAAAATGAGGAGATTCTGTATTCAGCTGCAGAGCTCTCAGGCAGTATAGGCACGGAGGTCCAGGAGTTGCCTGACGGAGTAAGGATGCGCATATATTACCGCGCGGACGAGGAACTGAGCTATTGGAGAACGAAACTGCTGGACGCGCTCGCCGAATGGCCCGGCATCAGGCTCGAGGACATGGGCAAGATAGAGAACCAGCCCTGGTCGCGTCAAAGCGAAGAGGCCTTTCCTCCGCTCGATATCGGCAGACAGATGGTCGTCATGGCGCCGTGGCACAGGGGAACAGAGCCGTGCAACAGGATCCCGATATACATCAACCCCGGCAGCGCTTTCGGCACAGGCTATCATGAGAGCACTCAGGCCGCACTTGAACTTTTCGAGAGATATATGTGCGAACCGGATATCAGGGTTACGCGCGCTGTGGATGTCGGCACAGGATCGGGAATACTGACCATAGCGGCGATCAAGCTCGGCATCGATGATGTTTTGGCGCGCGATCTGGATCCGGCCGTCATAGATGAAGTGAGGGCGAACCTGGAGCTGAATGACGTCGATCTTGCCAAAGTCAGGTTGGAGACCGGCGATCTTCTGTTCGGGGTCGATGGCCCGTTTGACCTCCTCTTTGCGAATATTCTGCTGGATCCGCTGCTCGAGATGCTGCCAAGTGTGAAAAATATTCTCTCTCCAGGCGGCGCCGCCATTTTTTCCGGAATGACCATCTGGGAGAGGGAGCGTTTTTTGCAGGCGCTGTCAGATGTGGGACTTGCGGTAAGGGAGGAAATGACTAAAGAGGAGTGGTGGAGTGTCATTACCCAGAATCAGGCTTGAGCAGTGCGTCCAGCTGGAGGAGAGCCTATGGCGTCTGGATGACCGCCAGGCGAGGCACCTGGTCCGCAGCCTTCGTTCATATGATGGAGCTTCAGTGGAGGGATTGCTGTCCAGTGGGGATGGCAGGAGGATACTGATGCGGCTTGAACGCGCCGATGGAGCTTTTTTTCTCAGGGAGGCGGATGCCGCGGCGGATGCTGCGGCGGAAAAAGACACGCTTGTGATAACCCTGATTGTCGGACTTCTCAAGTCAGACCAATTCGACGCCGTATTGAGAGCATCCTCTGAGCTTGGAATAAACGTGATACAGCCTGTCCTATGCGAACGGTCGGTGCCGCGCGTCGGCGAGGCTGAAACCGGGAAAAAAATTTCTCGCTGGCAGAGGATACTTGACGAGGGCTCTAAGGTGTCCGGCTCTGTGTTTCCTCCTAAAATTCTCTCTCCTGTAAAATTTTCGGAGGTTGAATGGGATGCCATGCCGGATTTGCGATACGTTGCGGTAATCGCGCCGGACGCCCCTCATATTTCCTGCGTACGCCCCGAATTCGGAGAGATGGCATACGCTGTCGGTCCCGAGGGTGACTGGAGCCCCAGCGAAATTTCCGTGCTGTCTCTAAAAAAATTTATGCCTCTGAGCCTTGGGCGCAGAATAATGCGCGCGTCGACCGCTGTTATAGTTGGCTGCGGCTGGTTTCGCCTGAACGCAAATCAGCGTGGATAAATTATCAAAAAAGTTGGTAAAAATCTATGTCTAGTTTTCGCAGCATCGAGGGTAAAACGTTTTCCGTAATAACACTTGGTTGCAGAGTTAATCATTATGAATCCGAGGCTTTGGCCTCCATGCTTGAAAATTGCGGCGCGGTTTTTAATCCCAACGAAGCGGAATCAGAGTATTCCCCTGATATCATAGCTGTGCTGACCTGTTCGATAACATCGGCTGCCGACAACAAGACCCGCAAGATATTGCGGCGCGTCAGGAGGGAGAACCCGTCGTCTCTCATTCTCGCGTGCGGCTGCTGGGCTCAGACGGTCTCCTCCGATGAAGCTGAATCCATAGGCGTCGACATACTCATAGGCAATCGATTGAAGGGTTCGACGCTCGAGTCGATAGACAGATGGTTCGAGTCGAAGGGATATTTTTTGGAGCGGCGAGCGGAGGTCTCCGGGAATAAATTGTGGGACGAACTCTCCGTGGATCGCCCGAGGATGCACACAAGGGCTTTCATAAAAATTCAGGACGGATGCAACAGGGCGTGCAGTTACTGTGCGGTCCCCTCTCTTCGAGGAGCGGAGGTTTCGAGAGACCCCGACAAGATATGCGAAGAGATTCAAAGTGTCATAGCGAGCGGTTGCGCCGAGATCATCCTGACCGGCATACACCTCGGAGGATATAGCTGCTGTGGGACCTCTCTGGCGGATCTCGTCAGAAAAATATCATCCATAGAAGGACTGCGGCGGCTGAGGTTTGGGTCTCTGGAGCCATTTGCCGTAACCGATGAGCTGCTTCTGGCGTTGGCCGATTCAGAGGTTTTCTGCAGACATTTGCACCTGCCCGTACAGAGCGGCGACGACTCCATACTTCTCTCGATGAGGCGGGGATATACGTCGAAGGAGTTCGCTCGTATAACCGGTATGACAAAATCGATACTTGGCGATGACGCGCACATTTCCACAGACCTGATTGTGGGTTTTCCGGGGGAGAGTGAGCGTGCATTCTCCAACAGCTTATCCCTTCTGAGCGACCTCGGTCTGGGAAGGGTGCACGTGTTCCCTTACTCCGAAAGACGAAACACCGCCGCCGCAGTCATGGACGGAGCCGTAGGCAGAGGAGAAATCAAGGAGAGGACCTCGCGGGCCATAGGGCTGTCAGCGCGGCTGTTGTCCGACTACGCAAAATGCTGGCTGAATCGCACGGACTCGGTTCTGATAGAGAGCTCGGAGGACGGACTGGCCTCTGGATGGAGCGAACATTATTTAAAAGTATACACGGCTGATCTGAAAAGTACGAAAAAAGACGTATCTGGAAATGTGCTTGAGGTGTGCCCTGAAAGGGAGGTAAGAGGTATACTTTTAGGCAGGGGAGTAGATGATAGATATGTCCTCAGCAGTTCGGAGGATCAGATTTAATCGTTGCATGGAGGTAATGGCATATTGACCGACGATATTACGGTGGGGATCGACCTCGGGACGAGATACGCCCAGATGGCAATAGATGTTCCGGGAAGAGGTGCGAAAATGATCTCAAACAGATGGGGGGAGACGCGCACCCCATCGATGGTGGCTTTTGCCAAGGATGGTCTTGTGGCAGGCGAGGAAGCCTCACGCATCGCAATAACTGATCCTGATAAAGTCTGGTGGGATATGAAGAGGCATTTGGGCACTGACTGGGCCGCCAGAGTCGGAGGGCGCTCTTACACGCCGGAGGAGCTCTTGCTGCCTCTGCTGTCGCTTCTCAGAGAGGATGCGGAGGCTCATCTGAAGGTATTTATTTCGTCCTGTGTCCTGGCGGTTCCCGCTCATTTCAGCTTTCCGGAGAGGGGCGCCATTGCCAGGGCCGCGCGCCTGGCCGGCTTTGAAAGTGTGCGCATAGTGAACGAGCCCACCGCCGCCGCTCTTTCAACCGGCATAAATGGCAGATTTTTGATAATCGATTTCGGGGCCGGCACACTCGATCTCTCGATGGTCGAGGGGGACCAGGGAGTATTTCAGGTTATCGACAGCCGGGGACGCAGGGACATAGGCGGTTTGGACATAGATAAAATTCTGGCGGAGTGGATGTGCCGCAGAACAGGCATTTCAATTTCGCGCCCTGAAGATCCCAGATCCTCTTTGATGTTGCGTGAGGCGGAGATGGTCAAGATTGGTCTCTCCACCTCCGAGAGAATTTCGTGGAGAGTTCCGGCCGGGTTTACGGACAGCGAAAAGAATCTGGATATTTTAAGGTCTGATTTTGAGCCGTTGATCTGTTCGCTTCTGGAGGAGATAGTAAAGATGGTCGACGGCATGTGGAGAAAATACGCGCCGGAGCGGTTGCTGCTGGTAGGCGGAAGCGGCCGTATTCCACTGCTGCGGCAAATGCTGGCGCAACGGGTGCGCGAACCGGATCGTATGCGCTCTTCCCCGGAGGACGCGGTTGTGATCGGAAGCGCCCTCTATGCAAACCAGGGGCAGGAGAGGCTCCTGATAGATGTTCTCTCCCGAAGCCTTGGAATTATGAATTCGGACGGGGGAGTGGTCTCCATTCTCCGGAGGGGCACTCCGCTTCCCGCCGAAGCCAAAAAGAGCTTTACAGCGCTGGGCAGCGGAAACATAGAGGTGACCATAGTGCAGGGGGAGGGGAAGGTGCGCAGTATTGGCAGAGTTCTCCAGACAATTGTGGTAAATGGAGTGTCGGACGGAGAGTCGGTCGAGGTGTTTTTCAGGGTTGACGGTGGAGGGCTTCTGCACGTTGAGGTAAAACGAGCCAGAAAAATCAGCAGACAGACCATAGCGCTCGACAGCGACGAATCTGGAGCGACCTCCTGTGACCTGTCAGCCGAACTTCGTTCGAGGCAGGACAGGATCGAGCGCGCCGCGCGCGCGTATCCCGATAACTTTCAGCAGCGTTTGCGGGAGATGATTGTGAGCGCGGCGTCTCTTAAGAACGAGGATCCGTCACTGCAATGGAACGCGCTTTCAGTGCTGGATAAAATGATAGCGGAGCTGGAGCAGGTGATCTCACCATGACTTCAGGCGCCGACTTTAAAGTGCTGGGGTTGCCGAAGGACGCCAGTTGGGACGACGTAAAAAAGTCCTTCCGGCGGCTTGCCCGCATATATCACCCAGACGTGGCAGGGCCGGAGGGCGCGCGTAAGTTCGTTGAAATCACTGAGGCCTATATGACACTGAAGGAGTCCATTTCACCTGAAGCAATTCCTCATGTAAAAAGAAATATCAGGGAAAATGTGCGTTCTGCGCAAAAAACGGAGGTTCATGAGGAGCATACGTCCATATTCAGGGTATTCTGGAGAAAGCTGTTTTCACGCCGCAGTGACGAAAAAATCAAGGGCTGCGGCGACGAAATATCCCCGGCGCGGCTGCGCTTTATTGGAAGCGTGATATCGAGAGCCGAATCCCAAATATGCGATATTCTCTCCAGGCGTGGGGAGTTTGACGCGCAAAGCAGGACGGAGGCCATTGTCCGCAGGCTCAAAAGCCGTCACCCGGAGGTGGTCGTGCTTGCGCTGAAGCGAATATCGAGACGCAATCAAAACGACGAGATAATACAGGCCATGATCGATTGCTTCAAGAGCAGGGCTCCCACAACTGAGATATTGGGTATGGTCCTTGAAATTTTTGCGGGAGTTACAGACTCGTCCTTGAGGACGCGGTTAGCTCGCGCACTGATGTTGAGTTCGACAAAATTCTCCGCGCGTGACGCGATAATGATATTGAAATGTTTCAAGCGCTGGAAGTTAAATGCGGAGTACAGCAGCGCATTTCTCTCTCATGACTCAAACGACGTAGTTGCCGCCGCGTTAAATTCGTGGCCGGCGGGGCATGACGCCGATGACGTTACGGAACTTCTCAACCTGCTCAAGAGGGATGAGGAGGTAATTCTTATCCCTCTTCTCAGACTTTTGAGGCATAAAAAAATACCGCTTTGGACTATGCAGAGGCTGACCAAAATAATGCGGGATCACACATCTCCGGCTGTTAGAGTGTGGGCTTCAGCTATTGTGCGAGATCAAAACGTGAGTTAAAATACGTTTGATAGTGTCACCCAATCAGGGCTACGCTTTTTTTGGCGGATGGTTGAGCGTGATGGAAGCGTAAGGTATGGTCCCCTCACGCTTCCTGCGAAAAGGGTTGCTCAACATGACACAAAGGGAGGGGGGACAAAGGATGACCAGCGTTGTTCGACGTGAAAATGAAACAATAGAAGATGCATTGAAACGTTTTAAGCGCGAGCTTCGCAAGGTTGGGGTGCTCAGAGAGGCAAAAAAACATGAGCACTACGAAAAACCTAGTGAAATTAAAAAACGCAAGAAGGCGGCTTCTGTTCGCAATAAGCACAGGAGGGTCGATTGATGGCCTGTTCACTGGCGGACAGAATTCAACGTGACATGGTCTCCGCTATGAAAAGCAGAGATGAGAGGACATTATCCGTTCTCCGGATGCTGAAGGCGTCTATGCAGTTGGCGGAAACGGAGAAGGGCAGGACAGGCGAGCTCGAGGATTCGGACGTGCAATCCCTCATCAGAAGAGCTGTCAAACAGCGTGAAGAGGCGGCGGAGCTCTATAAAAACGGCAATGCTTCGGAGCGCGCGGCAGCCGAGTTGGAGGAGGCCAAAATTCTACAGGAGTATCTCCCGGCTCAGCTTGACGATCAAGCTCTAAATGATATAGCGGCTGGGGTCATCAAACAGCTGAATGCTAATGGCGCCCAGGATATGGGACGCGTGATGGGCCGTGTTATGCAGGAGGTTTCCGGAAGAGCGGATGGCAAGAGAGTGAAAGACACCGTTGTGAAGTTACTTGGGAATTAAAGCGAGCCGGACTCTTAGAGGATAGGGCATGATCGCCTTATCCTCTTTTTTTACTCCAAGATGCATATATATGAATTTTTTAGAAAATAAGCCGATTTTTATAGCTTTATAGTGTTTTCTTGTAAGTTCGTATGCTAACATACGCACATGCAAAAATATAAAACCTTATCTTTGATTGTTCTGCGTAAAATTTATCCATGACTTCAACTGCCTTCGTTGTCCTTGCATTCTGTGCCATTCTATAGTATATATTTTCATAGAAAACTTTTTATGTGCCACTTCGCGCAAAAGACGCTGGCATGTAAATTTATGAGGTGATATGTTTGGCATCGGGTGACTTTACGACTGTAGCAGAGTTCGACGTTGACGACGACCTTACTTTGCTTCTTGCGACAAGCGGTGGAATTCCGAGGTTGGGCATATACAACACAAACAGCGAGAAAAAAAAGTTCGTGCCATTATCCTGGGTTGAGGATGCAAACCGTGTTTTGAAGATTAAGGTAGGACGTTCAGTTAAGGAATATCAGATACAAGTGCTGATGGAGGGAATATCCTCTCTTATACAGGGAGGCGCGCAAATAATTTCACTCAACACGCTGTCATGGCGAGGCGTACAGCTCTTAGGCGATTTGATTCACATGCCGAAAACCGCGAGAAGTGAGGCGGATCTCAGTCTCATAGCGGATAATAAGAGAGAGACTCTCTGGTACGCTTACACGCCGAAAAGGGGAAATTGGCGCATAAAACCCTGTTTTGCCACCTCAGGCGCGGAGAAAAACATATTAGACTCTGCTATGGAGGAGGGAAAACCGTGGTCCACCCCGGCTCTTTCAATTCCGAACGGTTCTCTGCCGTTTACAATGAGGAATATGCCTGTCATCAAGGAGATAAATAACGCCAATCCGGCCAGATGGACGGAGTTTATGTTGCCTATAGCCAGGGGCATGCTGCTTGGTTTCAGCGATTGGTCCCTGGGCAGCGAGCATCTATTTGCGGATACGCTTTGGAAATATCTGCCGACACAAAATTACAGGTCAGAAGAGACCATACAGGCGATATCGACAGCCGCCCGTCAGTTCATGACAAAGATCATCGCATATATCAGGTTGTGGCCGGTGTTGAAACATGTGCAGTCCGAGTGGGTCTCGGATGCCATAAAGACTTGCGATGAGAGAGGACTGAAGAAACGCGAACGCTTCGAAATGGTGGCCCCAAACCTGGGCGATAAACGTTTCAAAGTCACTCGGCTGGTGGACGAGAAAACGGTTGTTGCTTTTGGGATAGTACCGCAGACAAGGCTGCCGGGCGAACAGGATCGCCTGATAGTTCTAACCGAGGAGGACTGGGAAACGTGTCTGGACGCGTGCTCTCTCGGCGGTGAACCCGATCCGCAGTATACCTGTAACTCCATACTTGCGGGCATAGAGACGATGAATTGGTATGCCCGTATACGCGAGTTCCTGGAGTGGCAGCCGGACAAGGAGGACTAGTAGGTGAAGGAAGATTTCGACAACGCTATAGGCTGTATAGTGGAGAAGTGGAAGGATGATAAGGAGATATCCACTCTCGCTAAACAGATGGAGATACTTGGCAAGAATATGTCCAAACTCCGTGACGCCAAAGATTCGGATGCGCGTAAAAAAGCCCGTATAGTCTGGCAAAAGGCGGCGACGCAATACTGGGATCTGCTCTGGGCCATAGTGGAGGCAAAAATCGACGCCGGCCCCCCGGATGAGCTCGAATTCGATACGGCTGAGCGTCTTTTCATAGATTATGGGCATCTATCGTCACGATATACGACCCCGAACCCGTTCTTCGAGGAGCAGTTGGCAGTCCCTTCCGCTGTCGATATGTATCAATACAACAGATTGACGGACTATATCAAGGAGAATTACGCCCTTATCTTTGGCAAGCAGTACAATGGTCCTTCAGGTGGGGTTACACTCGAGGATAAGCTCAAGCGATTCAACGAGGAGCTGCGGATAACGAAAATGCGTCGCAGAATCGCGCTCAACACGCTGATCAACAAGGTCGATCTGATTGAAAAATCGGAGTTGGAGGAGACCCTGTCGCATCTTGAGGACGGTCTGCGGGACGCAATAGAGACCGATATGCGGACCAAGCGCGTCAGGGAGGCTGACAACAAAGCAAGAAACGTCATAAAAGAGCACTGCAAACGTTATGAGGTGGCTGAGCGGACATTCTGGTACCTGATGGATAATATGGAGCGCAAGTTCACAAAGGCTGACGAGCCAAAAGTGGAGGAACAAGCAAGCGAGCCTGTCTCCGAAGCAGGCCAGAGTGATGCTCCAAAGAGCAGGGCAGAGGCATTCGACCCCTTTGCCGAGATAGAGGATGACTATGTTTATCGCGCTCCGGAGCACAGCGAACCCGAAACAGCGCCAGAACCCGATGAAATGGCTGTGAATGAAGATAATGGGTCTGAAGACGATGAGTTCCAGGATTCGGAGGCGACCGCCGAAACGCTGCGAGAGGAACCGTCAAAGCAGGAGCAGGCGGAAAATCTGGACCAGTCTCTTAAGATCATTCAAAACGTACTGTCGCTCCATGACAAGACGAAGTTCCTGGCGGGCCTCATCGTCCATGTTACAAACGAGGCGGAGCGCTGGAAGACTCGCTCAGAGATGGCGAAGAACAAGTTCAAGGGACAGGGAATTCCCGCGCTGAAGCTGGAGCTGAGAGAGGGACTGAATCACAAGAAGGACTTCATGATGCTGGCCGCTCGGACCGCTCGCGTCGATCCGTCTCCATTGTGTCAGAATAAAAATAAACCCATTTCAACGGCTCGCGCCGGGGAGATAATGATGGACTTGACCCCTCTCGATCCGGACATGCTTCGGGCGTCCCGCATAAGGATGTATGGCATTCCGCGAGTCATTCTGGTTCCGGGCCAGGGATTGGGAGTGTATGACTGGGAGGACAACAGCCTTATAATTCCGATCTTCGATGTCGTGTCGGATGTGAAGGATTTTTGTTTCGCGCTTGCGTCATTTCGCTGGGACAATGACGAGGACAGGACGCTGAAGGATACTTACGCGCTCCTGAAGGTCAATAAGGGCAAGGGGATCAGAGCTCTCCAAGAGGCATTCATGAACGACTACTTCCTTTGGATATCAAAGGAACGAAAGGGCTACAGGATACTTCCAAGGGAGGTTTCCAAGTGGTTCAAGACATTCTTTAAACAAAAATCGGGCGCCGGAACGGATAAAAAATAATGTTCTATAGGGAAGCGCTGATTAGCACGTCATGACGTGTTAATCAGCGCTTCCCTAAGTCACTGCCGTTAATATCATCTCCTCGCTTCAGCTTCAGTATTGTAAAAAACATAAAAATGCCGGATGCTATCGAGCCGCATATATCTGAGACTGGGAAGCTCAGCCAGGTTCCAAGCAGGCCGAAGTAACGCGGCAGAATCAGGAGCGGGATCCAGAGGAACACGCCAAAGCGTATAACCGCAAGTATCATCCCCTCGCGCCCTCTTCCAAGACCCTGCAGGAGCGCTGTTGTCAAAAGTGTCACTGACATCACCGGTATTCCTATATTGGCGAACCGGATGGCCCGGGACGCTATTCTGATCAGTTCTGAGTCTGTCGAGTTGAAGAGCATCACCATGTACTCAGCGTATCGCATGAGCGCAATGAAACTTATAGCATAGAAAATAGTGGTCACAATGAGCCCTGTCTTGATTGTGGCTATGACTCTGTCTATTCTGCCGGCGCCATAGTTGTAGCCCACTATCGGCTGGCACGCCTCGGATAGCGCAACAGCAGGCATAAAGAGGAGCGAGTCCATGCTCATGAATATGCCTGTCGCGCTGACCGCGAGATCTCCGCCGTACGTGCTGGACGCGTTTGTGATCATGCCGTGCACCAGGACGAAGTTGAGGTTGACAAGGCACGCCGGGGTACCGACGGCAAATATCCTGACTATTGTACCGAGGTCGGGCTTGATGACGAAGTTAAACCGCAGCTTCAGCGCGGCCTTCGGGAGCTTGAAGTATGCAAGAACCCAGCACATCGCGATGAACTGGCTTATGACTGTAGCTATTGCGGCGCCTCTGACGCCCATGTCGAGCCCTATGACAAAGGCCGCGTCTAGGAATATGTTGGACAGCGCGCCGATAACCTGGGTACAGCTCGCGTATAAAGGGCTGCCGCAGGCCCGTATCTGGTATGACATGGAAAATCCGACTATCCCGAAAACGATCCCGTAGATTATGACGGACAGATATGCCGCAGCCTCAGGGAAGAGCGTCTCACTTGCCCCGGAGAGGATCAGTATGCGGGCAAAAAAGAAACGCGCTATTACCATTATCAGCAGCCCGCCGGCCAGGGAGAGGAATAATGAGTTCCCCAGAGTCTGCTCGGCTCGTCTCTGCTTGCGCTCGCCCATAAGTATCGAGACTCGGGACGCGCCGCCGACCCCTATCAGAAATGACACGGATATAAAAAACAACATGCACGGAAACGATATAGCTATCGCCGCTATTCCCAGCGGGCCAACTACCTGTCCAACGAATATCCTGTCAACTATATTGTAAAGCGCGTTTGCGAACATCCCCACTAGCGCGGGCGCGGCAAATCTCCTGAGGAGCCGCGGGATGCTCTCGCTCTCCATAAAGGTTCCGTCTTGTGACTGATTCATGCTGAATTTGCTCCTTTTTTATTCCATATCTATCATAGCGTTATCTGTTATTGAGCGTTAGGGTTTTTAAGGATTATATCCGATACACACGCTGAATGGATGGTTTAAATGAGGGGAAAACTTTGTTTGAAAGTTAAAAACAGGAATTTCCAGCGGCTTAATCAGTTGTCTCTTTTCTGTCGTGTCTCGTCAGCGAGGCAAGTTTATCTCCTGTTATCTGGCATAACTGAACCATTATGACAAGGATGACGACGGTGGCGACCATCACCTTTGGCATGAACCTCTGATAGCCGTATCTCACAGCTATATCCCCAAGCCCTCCCGCGCCAAGGATGCCCGCCATAGCGGAGTAGCCGACCAGGTTGATTACAGTGAGGGTAAGGCCGCCTATTATACCGGGAAGCCCTTCGGGCAGCAGAACCTTGTAAATAATCTCGAATGGGGTCGCTCCCATTGCGAGAGCGGATTCTATTATACCCTGGTCGATTTCGCGCAGAGATGTCTCAACAACACGCCCGACGAAGGGGATTGCTGCCACCGAGAGGGGAACCACAGCCGCGTTTATACCTATGGATGTGCCAACTATCCAGCGCGTAAAGGGTATTATGGCTATCATTAGAATGACGAACGGGGCAGACCTGCCGATGTTTACGAGCAGGGATAGGATTGAATTTATAGGTTTATTCCTCAGGATGCCCCCCTGGGAGGTCACGGAGAGAATCACTCCGAGTGGCAGGCCGATGAAAAACGCTATCATCGATGACAGAAGAACCATATATATCGTGTCGACGGAGCCCTCAAGAAGCAAGCTCATCAGAAGATCTTTCGACATATCCTATCACCTCCACTTTGAGTTTCATGTCTAACAGGTATTCCAGAGCCGACTCCTTCTCGTCTCCTGACAGTTGGAT
>JAISRE010000123.1 GCA_031273805.1 Synergistaceae bacterium
TAAACAGCTTATCGTAAGTCAGGCTTGTTCCCGGAATGACTCCCGCAGGTCTGTAGGGCGGCATAATCGGCTTGTCCTCAGCGGCTGAGGAGACGGAGGCGTATAAGCAAAACGCGAAAGATAAATGCAGAAGAGCTATCAGGAGGAGCAAAAATTTCTTGAATTTTGTATAATATCCAATGTTAAGATTATGAGTCATCACAGAGTCACCTCTTCTTTTTTTTGATTATAGCGCTATGTTGGGATTCGCGCATATAGGGGAACATAGTCTTTTTGCACGATAATTATAGTTTAATTCTCCCACGATGGTTGTTCGGGAGTGGCTTCTGTGTTATAGTACCTTGGTTCTTTTGTGAGCAAAAAGTTTGGGAGGTGGTAGAGCATGAAGAGGACTTATCAGCCGCACAATACGCGAAGAAAACGCAAAATGGGCTTTCTTGTTCGCTCCTCGTCGTCAAGCGGCCGCAGAATTCTGCGTGACCGCAGGCGGAAGGGTCGGCATCGCCTTGCCGTATAGTTGCGTGTTCAGCGCGCGTGGGTGAACATGGGCACATATGTTTTTCAATTTCACTCGACTATGCGATTGAAGAAAGCATGGGAATTCGACGCAGTCTTCCGCACCGGCCGTCAACTGAGGGGCGACTTGGTGCGGATTTGTTTTTTACACAGAGTCGGAGAGTTTACCAGAGCGGGGGTGGCAGTCGGCAAGAAAATTGCCAATGCCGTAGGACGCGCTCATGGGCGCAGGTTGCTTAGGGAGTCTCTGCGAAGGCTTATGCCGTGGGTGAAGGACGAGCTGTGGATAGTAATGTCGCTAAGAAAATGCGCTCTCGATATGAGCGCTGTTTCGGTCTACATGGATGCGGCGAATCTTTTCGAGAGGGCTGATCTCCTTGCAGAGACTTGGAGCGGGGCGAACTGGCAGGTAGATTGTTCTTGCGGCCCTCAAACATCCTCGCTTCATTTGCTATAATATCAATAAAAGCATATCGCAAATTCATATCCCCCCTGCTAGGTCAGAACTGCAGGTTTTATCCGACGTGCTCCCAATATGCAATGGAGGCGTATGAGCGGCATGGTTTTATCAAGGGGACGATATTGACCGTCCGTCGGCTTGCGCGCTGCGGGCCATGGCATCCGGGCGGGGTCGACCCGGTGCCTGAGGAAGTGGATTTATTGAAAATGTTTCGGGGAAGGTGAATAATTTGGGCGGCCTATGGGAATCGGCTGGTAACTTTATGTTGAGTATTCTTGGGTTAATGTATAACGTAACCGGTTCATACGGATTAGCTATAATACTGCTGACAATTATAGTTCGCCTCTTGCTTTACCCTCTTACTCACAAGCAGATGGTGAGCATGGGGCATATGCAGAAGCTGCAGCCTCGCTTAAAATTGCTGCAGGAAAAATACGCTAACGACAAGACAAAGTTAAACGAGGAGATGATGCGGCTTTATCGTGAGAACAATGTGAACCCTTTGGCAGGGTGTCTTCCGATATTGGTTCAGCTGCCGATAATGATTCTGCTCTTTGGAGCGCTTATGCGCTTTCAGGTGGAGGACTCCACGTTTTTCGGGATATACTTGGGGAGATCGCTTTTTCATGGTCTGGCTACCGCCATGAGTGTCGTGCCTCCTGAGGGAGTCAAGGCTGGTTTCAGCGACGTCTGGAGTGGATTGATGTCCAATCCGGCAGGACTCGCGAACATACATTTTTACTTGCCAAGCCTCCTCTTGACAATTGCTATAATTTTCATGACGTGGCTTCAGCAGAGGTTGTCAGGGAGCGCCAACAACCCTCAGATGGCCACGATGAACGTTGTGATGCCGGTTATGATGGGCTTTATCTGCCTTGGTCTTCCGGGCGGGATATTGGTCTATTGGGGTACTACGTCGTTGATAGGCATTGTGCAGCAGTGGATCGCCGCCAGGCGCACAAAAAAAGAGATAGACACGAAACCCGTTTTATATAAAAATAAACCAATGCCAGGCCAATCCAACACCACGCTGCAGTCTGAGGCGGACGAGGAGGACGAGGAGTATGAGGACGATTGGGACGAGGACGACGAGGACGAGGAATATGAGTACGAGGATGAAGAAGACGAGTACGAAGAAGGGAAAAAATAATGGATAGCCTTAGCGGAAGAGAGAGAACTGCGACAATCGAGGCAATGCCGGTGGAGACCATTACACTGGACGCGCCGAGCATAGCGGCGGCGAAGACTACAGTTTCCGCTCTGTGGAATGTCTCTGAAGATGACCTCGTTGTGACGGTGCTGGACGAGGAAAAGCGTCTTTTCGGTCTTTTAGGCAAAAAAATGAAACTGCGCGTTGTTACCAGGGCGCCGCTCATGTACCTTCAGTCGCGTGACTTCGCAAGAGCGGTTCTCGAGCAGTCGGAGCTTGACCTGAACGCCACTCTCAATGAAGAGTACACCATCAACCTCGATGGCGAGGACTCGGCGATTGTTATAGGACGTCACGGAGAGACTCTCAAGGCGCTGGAGTTTCTGACGAACCTAATCTATCGCACGGATCAGGGTACGCCTAAGATTCGTTTTGACTGCGGCGGCTATCGGCAGCGCAGGGAGGAGAGCCTCATCAGACTCGCCGAGTCCGTGGCGCGCGAGGTGACGCATAAGCACTCGGCGATAACGCTGGAGCCAATGTCGAGCTGGGAGAGGCGAATAATACACCTTGCCCTTCAGGACAACAACGAGGTCTCCACATCGTCTGAGGGCGAGGAGCCGAACCGCAAGATAGTCGTGTACCCATGCGGATACACAAAGCACCGCCAAAATTTCCGCAGGCGCCGGCGTTCAAAAGAATGAGGCCTACGTTTTTCTCGATTGGCCCAGTCGCGGTCGACAGCTACTATGTGCTTTGGGGCGTTGCGCTCTGCATAATGGTCCTGTGGACCAGACGCAGGGCCGAAAGAATTTATGGAATATCGTTCAACAATGCCTCCGATATCTTAATTTGGGTTATAGCAGGGGTAGCGGTGGGCGCTGTCCTTGGCGGATACTTGGACCATTGGACGAGGTATGTGGAGTCTCCGATAAGGATCCTATACTTTTGGGAGAGCGGGCTATCCTCCGGCCCGGGTTTTATTGGAGGCGGCCTGGCAGGTCTTTATAAAATTCGTAAACTTTCCGTGTCCGTCAACAGCTTCGCCGAATCTGCCTCCATTCCGTGCGCGTCCATGCTCTTCGTGGGAAGATGGGGCTGCTTTCTCAACGGATGTTGTCAGGGAATTTCAACCGACTCATCATACGGGGTGCGATTTCCGTCGAACCCGTCCGTTCGCGTGTTCCCGTCGCAGCTGTACGAGTCATTCGCTTCACTTATCATCGCTGTAATACTCATATTCATGGAAAGATATCTCACCAGGAAATATGGCAATGCCTCTCGCGGCGCGATTTTATGGCCCGCGTTTTGCATAATGTATGGACTTTATAGATTTGTCTTCGACTTTCTTCGCGCGGGCGACAGAATTTTTGGTCTCAGGGTCGGACAGTATGCCGGGTTGGGGGCTCTCATTATTGGCGTCTTTTGGCTCTTCTGGTCACTGAATCGAATGGTACGCGTATCATCGGCGGTTCACGATGGCAAATCAGTCTGAAACTTCTAACATCGAGCCGGAGAGCGCGTTGCCGTGGTATGCCTCCGGCCTGCGCTTTTCCTGCGTCGGATGCGGCGACTGCTGTGGGCGTGAACCGGGCGTCGTCGAATTTTCACCGGACGAGGAGCGATCGATGGCGGATTTTCTCGATATAACTCCAGAGGAATTCAGGATAACGTATACATGGCAAAAATATGGCGTACTTTCCCTGAGAGAGCGAGAAAATTATGATTGCGTCTTTTTACACAGACAACAGAACTGCGTCAGGTGTAAAATATACCCAGTCAGGCCGGAGCAGTGCCGCTCATTTCCATTTTGGCCCGAAATCCTAAAAAATAAACTGGAATGGGATAAATATTCATTATTATGCCCGGGGATGAATCGCGGCCCTCTTCATAAATTTCTAGAAATTAACTAACATTGGAGTATTGTTCTTTTTACTGATTTGAATACGTTATACAATGCTTGAACTTTATTCGCATATTAAGTACAATATATATGCGAGAGAGAGACGTAAGGCAAATTTAATTTCATCAATTCTGGGGGGTATTCAGTTATGGCAGTTAAGTTTAGCGTCACTCCTGACGAGGTTTTTCCAGCTATTGAGAAATGGATGCTTCGTGACGGTTATGACATCGTGGTTGATATGGAAAAATCAAAGGGCAGTCACATTATCGATGCGCGCACTGGGGATGATTGGCTCGACTTCTACACTTTCTTCGCGTCAGCGCCCTTTGGAATGAACCATGACGCCTTGAATAACGATGAGTTCAAGGAGAAAATTTTCCGGGCAGCCATCAACAAGGTCGCTAACTCCGACATTTACACTCTTGAGATGGGAGAATTTGTCAAGACGTTTTCCGAAGTAGCTGTTCCGGAGGGCTTTAAGCACCTCTTCTTTGTGGATTACGGCACGCTTGCCGTCGAGAACGCGTTCAAAGTCGCTATGGACTGGAAGGTCAACAAACTGATTGCCAAGGGCAAAATCACTGAAGGCGATGCCATCGCAGGCGTCAAAGGAACGAAGATCATCCATTTCAACGAGGCATTCCACGGTCGCGGCGGATATACTCTCTCCGTCACTAATACAGCTGACTTCAACAAATATCAGAGATTCGCGAAATTTACCGATTGGCCGAGAATATTAAATCCAAAGATAACGTTCCCCGTCGAGGAACACATTCACATTACGGAGTGGCTGGAGGAGCAGGCCATAAAGCAGATAACCAAAGTATTGGCCGACGACCCGGACGGGCACTGCGCCATCATAATAGAGACTATTCAAGGCGAGGGCGGGGACAATCACTTCCGCACGGAGTTCTTGAAAAAACTCAAGGAGATATGTGACGCCAACGAGATGATGCTCATATTTGACGAAGTGCAGTGCGGAATGGGCATATCAGGCAAGATGTGGGCATGGCAGTATCACGTCGCTCCCGATATTTTCGCGTTCGGAAAGAAGTCTCAGATATGCGGCATAGCTGTCGGTCCCAAAGTTGACGAGGTTAAGAACAACTGCTTCACAGTATCGAGCAGAATAAACTCGACGTGGGGCGGCACAGTCGTAGACATGGTTCGTTCCACTAAATACCTTGAGATATATCGGGATCAGAATGTGCTGGACTATGTCTCGGGAACGGCAGGCCCCGCTCTTATCAATGGCTTGGAGGAGCTTCGCAGGGAATTCCCAGACTTTATCTGCAACGTCAGGGGCAAGGGACTCATGTGCGCGTTCGACATAAAGACAGCCGAGCTCCGCGCGAAATTCCTGGCGGAGTGTTCAAAAAAGCACATGCTCATCCTCCCGTGCGGAACCCGCACCGTTCGTTTCCGTCCGGCGCTCAACGTTCCTCTGGAGGATATCTCGCGCGGCATCGCTATCGCCCGCGAAGCCGCAAAGACCTCCTTCAAATAAACCCATAGAACCTCTAGCTCATAACCTTTGGCTGCACCTTGACATGGCATCCTGTACGGGTGCCATGTTTTTTGTGACTATGACTATTTAGTTTAGCTCAGGTAAAGGGTCAAGGTACCCGAACGAACGAAGCGAATCGGCGGCCGACACGATGTCGGACGAGTGGCGAAGTAAGCATAAAACCGCGTTTTTCGCGCGGTTTTATGCGGCATGGATGTACTTCCGCCACGGTCCGATTCGCGTAGTGAGTCGGGTGGCTTGACCCTTTACCTGAGCGCTGCAACATGTGACAAATTGAGCGCATATTATGCATAATTTCCTCGCTGGACTGAGGGCCATTTGGTGATATGATTTTCTTAAATTTAGGGGGGTTGAAAGATGAGAGATGAGACAAAAAAAATTTCCCGCTTAAAGATCTTTTTTTCGCTGTTCACAATTGCTTTTCTGGTTGCTATGACGCAATTGTCTTCGGGGATGACGCCTGCTCACGCGGCGGATGACGACGATCCTTTGCTGGGGGTGAGGGAGGGTTGGGCGTGGCCGGTGGTGGTTATTCAGCCGCCTGAAGGATGGGACAGCGAGGCGGGTACATCAATAAAGTACGCGATGCGCGCCGCTGAAAGGGAGATATCGATTCAGAGAGAGGCCATCAGAGGCCGTGAGGTCACTTTCATGTTTTCGGACGTAAATAGCATTGCCGAACTGCCCAGTCGTCTTGCGACGTGGAGGGCCATGAAGGTGTCGGTGATTATCAGTTTTGCGGATTCCGAATTAAATCTGCATCTTGCGGAGCTATGTCGTTCGAGCGGTCCTTCAGTGATATTGGCCGCCGGAGAGGACGCGTCTCTGATGAACCCTCAAACCGGCGCGCCCTATCAGTATCTATTTGCGCTCGATCTCCCCTACTACGCGCGGGCAAACGCCCTGGCAATTGCCGCTAAGAGGGAGCGCCCTGAGAAGAAGGCCGCCGTGATAACGGACATACTCTCAGAAAAACTGGCAAGAGGCGCGGAGTTGAACGTTGAGCTCCTCAGAACCAGCGGAGTGGATGTTCTGGACCTGTCTCTGGCGGCATATCGCCAGGATCAGTTCACTCCACAGGTAGCTGACGCTATCGAAGGGGGATATCACGTATTCACCTGCTGGCTGGACGCGATGGCGACCCTCTCCATCTGGCGCAGCGCGGCCAGACGTGATGACCTGAGCGTTGTATTCTACTCCGGCAATCAGCATAAGATACTGCTTGACGCCACAGGGGTGGTATTGGTAGATAAAGATGTGCTGCTGGAGCGAGACGAGAAAGGTAAACATGATATAATAATAAAAATTCGTGATTACTTCGACAGGGAGCCTGGAGATCCGGTGGTTGCCGCCAGGGCTTATACTTTGGCTAGGTGGGCCATTGGCGCGTATATAGCCAGTGATTCTGAGACGAACGAAAGGCTGAGCCGCGCCCTTGGCGAGGTAACCGACATTCCTCTGATGGATGAGATCCTCTCGATAGATTCGCGTACTCACAGGCCAAAATCACGAAAGTTCGGGGTGCTGCGGATAACAAACAGGACATATGAATCCTCAGGGAGCGTCGAGGTGTTCTCTGTCGATGTGGTGGAATAGGCGTCAGCGGGGGTTTCAATAATATTGGGAGGCGAAGTAATTGACCATTGAAGATATCGCGCGGGCAGTGGGCGCAACATCCCTTTGTGGGGCGGATAAGCTCGCGACTATAGAGGTGTCCAATGCGTACGCTTGCGACCTGATGAGCGACGTACTGGCTTTTTATTCACCAGGGGCCATGCTGATAACAGGTCTCACAAACATACAGATAGTTCGGACAGCACAGATGCTGGACATACCCGGAGTCATGTTCGTCAGGGGCAAAACGCCGCCGGATGATACAATCGCGCTTGCCTCCGACTCGGGGATACCTCTTGTCATCACGCCGATGAGTATGTTTCAGGTATGCGGGCTGCTTTACGCTGCCGGCATAAGACCCTGTTTTGACTCAGCATTCGGGGATTAGACCGTGGGTGAGCCGATTCATCTCGAGCATGACGTGGCGGCTGATGACTATCAGTTAGCAGGGGCAGCTTCGAATAACGTTAAGGAGACCTTGAAGATGCTGGGGCTTTCATCTTCTGTGTGTCGCAGAGCTGCAATTATTACGTATGAAGCTGAGATGAACCTCGTAATCCACGGGGGAGGCGGAAAGATAATAGCAAATATAGATCAGGACAGCGTCGAAATAATGACAGTCGATCAAGGTCCTGGAATACCGGACGTAGGGCTCGCAATTAAGGAGGGTTATACAACTGCGAGTGACCACGCTCGGGAGATGGGCTTTGGCGCCGGTATGGGGCTGCCAAATATAAAGCGTAACGCCGATGTTTTTGAAATAGACACAGAGGTAGGAGTCGGAACCACCGTAAGGACGGTAATTTATTTTCAGTCCGGGCAGTAACAGCCTTTTTGAGGAGTTGAGGCCATGGCTCACAGCATCAAAATATCGTACTCCGCATGTCACGGCTGCGTAAACTGCATTAAATCGTGTCCTACGGAGGCAATAAGAGTCATAAACGGTTCGATAACTATAATAAAGGATCTGTGCATCGATTGCGGCGAGTGTCTGAGGGCTTGCGCGCGCAAGGCACTGGGGCTGGATGACGATGACTGGGAGCTTATTTACACACACGGGTTGGTAGAGGCCATACCTGACCCCACATTTTTCGCTCAGTTCGGGTCGTTCTGGTATCCTGACGCCGCCAGGACTGCTTTGAGTGACAGGGGAATCGATCTGCTGGTCGACGAGTCGGAGGATGCCTTTGACCTTGCCGCCTACGCAAGCGCCCGCATAATCGAGGAGAGCAGCTCAGACCATCTGCCCCTCATATCCACCTATTGCCCTTCGGTCATACGCCTTATACAGCTTCAATTCCCGGAGCTGTTGAGCAGAATCATACCGGTCGAGAACCCTCTGGAGATAGCCGCCGAACTTTGGAGAAGCAGGACGAAGTCATACGCGCCGCTCACGCTCTTTGCGCCATGTCCCGCCAAGATCACTCTTATTCGGGACCCAATCGGCCGTGAGCCCTCCCCTATCCAACATATAGTCGCAATCAGAAAGGTAGTTCACACACTTATGGCCTCCGGAGTCAAGGTGTCTCAGTTCGACAAGTCGCTTCCCTCCAACTGGCGATTCGCCACGTGGGCAATACGCGGAGGAGAGACCAAACACATCTCGAAGTTCGCGTCACGCGAGCTCACAGTGCTTGCGGTCTCAGGTCTGAGGAACACGATTGACCTCCTGCAGCAGCTTGAGCTTGGCAGGTTTCGCGGGGTCGACTTTGTGGAGTGCAGAACTTGTGATCTCGGGTGTTTTGGGGGGGTTGCGGCTCCGGAGTCGCGATTCCTCTCCCATTTGAGAAACAGACACGTGGAGACGGAGTGGAGCTTGACGCCGGAACGAACTGACGAGCTCGCGTCCATGTACGACAGAACGAAACTTTGGAAGACCAGAGAGCCCATACCATCCAAGCAGAGACTTCCGCTCTCCTCGGACCTCACCGAGGCGATGAGCAGAATGAAGCAGATGAAGGCAATCTTTGCTGAAATGCCTCACATAGACTGCGGCGCGTGCGGCAGACCATCGTGCAAGGCAATGGCCGAGGACATCGTGAGGGAGCAGGGAGAGATTACGGACTGCGTCTTCAAGCTCCGTGAGGGAATATCGTCACTGGCGAACCAAATTCTCTCCTTAGCCAATGCTCAGCCTCACACGCTGAAAAAAAGCAGGATTTAATAAGACGGATAACCGGAGAAGGAAAGTCCTATTCCGGCCATCCTTCTTAATATAAGGCAAAAAAACAAATCTTAAATATGACTATCAAGTTAGCTCCCCAAAATGTGACAAACTGATAGCCATAAAATTTAGTATGCTTTTGCAAATATCACTCGTCTGGCGTCGGGATGGCCGGTATAAATGCAGGGGCCTCTTGTATCGTCATCCACCGGCATGCACCGTATAGTGGCGCCTCCCGTTATGTCTTTTATATCCCTTTCATCGTCAGAGGAGCCCGAGAAGTACGCTCTGGCGAACCCACCCTTTGATGAATCCTTGGCGAAAAACTCCTTCAGCTCCCCCAACGACAGCACGTCATGTGTGTTGTCATCGCGGAACGTCCTCGCCTTGTAGTAGAGGTTGTCCTGGATATCCTTCAGGAGCGTTTTTACGCGGTCCGCTATGGCTTCCACGGATATCCGCTCTTTTTCGGACGTGTCTCTGCGGACGACAGTGAATTTGCGCGCGTCATACTCCCCCTCCCCCAGTTCGATACGCACAGGTACCCCGCGTTGGAGGTGATAGAAGAATCTGTCAGCAGGGCGCATATGGTACTGTTTGTCCACCTGAGCATAGAGTCCGTTCAGCGCCGAATTCAGCTGCCGCATGATATTCTCCGCCAGGGGCTCCAGTTCGTCTTTGATCTTGCGCTCGTCCTTCGAGATTGGAATGATTACCACCTTGACCGGCGCGATTCTTGGGGGGAGGACAAGACCGTCGTTGTCCGCGTGAGTCATTATCAGCGCCCCAATCAATCGGGTTGAGACCCCCCAGCTTGTGGTCCACGCGAAGTCCATCTCTCCGTTTTTATTCTGGAACGATATGTTGAAGGCGCGGGCGAAGTTTTGTCCCAAGAAGTGGCTGGTACCTGCTTGAAGCGCTTTTTTATCCCCCATCATTGCCTCACAAGAGTAAGTGTTGTCAGCTCCGGGAAAACGTTCGTTCTCGGATTTTTCGCCGTAGAGGACTGGCAGAGCGAGTTCCTCCTGCATTATTCTCTGGTAGACGTCCAGCATCTGGAACGTCTCGGCGAACGCCTCTTCGCGAGTCGAGTGGGCGGTGTGTCCCTCCTGCCAGAGAAACTCCGAGGTGCGAAGGAAGAGCCTTGGGCGTTTCTCCCAGCGGACTACGCTGCACCATTGGTTGATTAAAATAGGGAGATCGCGCCACGACTGTACCCACTGGCTGTACATATGTCCAATGACAGTCTCAGAAGTCGGACGTATTACGTAAGGCTCCTCCAGCTTCTCTCCGCCAGCGTGTGTGACCACAGCGCACTCCGGAGCAAACCCCTCGACGTGCTCTGCCTCCCTCTCCATAAAGGAGTTTGGAATAAGCAGCGGAAAATAGGCGTTTACATGTCCTGTCTCCTTGAACGCCCTGTCGAAAACGGCCTGTATGTTCTCCCATATGCCGTATCCATTCGGCCGAACTACCATGCAACCGCGCACAGGAGCGTAATCCGCAAGCTGCGCGGCCTTTATGACGTCCAGATACCACTGTGAAAAATTTGACTCCTTCGATGTTATATTCTTTGCCACAGATATTCCTCCATTGACTGTCATCTCGAATAGACTGTTGTCTTATATGCAATGCACGAATAAGTTTATAGTATCCGGTGTAAAGTAACAACTCATCCTATCAAAATATATTCGACCAGTAGCAGAGATAAACTCCCCCGCCATCTAAAACGCGGATTTCGGGAGTCATGCTTGATTTTTTTACAGGATTTACGGTGAAAAATCTTGCCATACATAATATGATCTATAATCAAATCAGAAATTTATCGGGGGGAGTATCTGTGTTCTTTAGGGTAAAGATTTTTGTTGTGTCCGCAATTCTGGTTTTATCCACAGCAACTAAAATTTCAGTCGGTGCGCTGTATGCGTCGGATGTCATATACGATCCTCAATACACGATGCTTGCGCTCAATATGGCGATAGTGTCGCTGCACAGGATAACGGCCACTCTGGACCGCATAGTGCTGGATCAGGAGTACAGGAATATCATTAACAATCTGAATCTGGGCAACATAGAAGACGACCCCGAGATGAGGGAGTTATTTAAGGATCTGATGAGCGTAATCGGCGGGAGAGCGCTTCGCGAGGAGGAGGCGGAAATCTTTGCCGCGAGGTATGAGATGCGGAAAAAAAACAGGTTCTCCAAGTCGTTGTCCGCTCTCAGAGGCGGCGGTATGGGGACGTGGGGCAGAATCGCCGGGCTTCTGGCATCCGAGGCATCAGCGTACTTCGGTTATCAAGGCGCCGACAGCGACATAAAGTATGAATTTCAGAGTGAACTCCGGGCGCTGGACAGCCAGAGCATAAAGGAGTGCGCCGACCTTCAGCGCCGGCTGCTGGATTCCTCATGGAGCCTGCTTCGCCGCTATAAGCTGCCGGATAATTATCGTCTGACTCAAAAGAATATGGATGACTTCGATAAGGCGGTCAAGGAGACGGACCCTGCGAAGTCCCTCCGCATGTTTCGAGCGCTTGAGCCTGATTTTAAAGTTTATCCACCATTTTGGTACTACTATGGCGTTTCAGCGCTTCGCGGCGGAGAATCGGAGTTATCGGACCTCTGCTTTGCGGAGTTCGAGCGGGTATGGCGTCCTGTATTGAGGCAGGACCCATACAGGGCGGAGGTGGCCAAATACAGGATCATGGAGATATCGGAGCGAAATAAGACCTCCTCCGAACTCTTAAGTCAGCTCCGCGTTATGAGGGAGAACACGCCTCGTGAGGATTGGGTGAATAATCTCTTCGCCGGTGTTATGTATTTTGACGCGGGAGAAACAGAGCGCGGAATCGACTGTGTGCAGATAAACGTCGATTTCGGCGTTGAACAGGATATAAGCGGCGAGGTGCTTAAAATGATGCGTGACGGCTCGCTCGACATCGGCGTGTTTGCCGACTCCATGCGGCGGAAAATAGACGTGAAAGCCCGCAGTCAGCGGGAGAGTTCCGCCGGTATTTCCTCCTCAGCTGTGTCGATACAGGGACTCATTGCGTATTTTAAGGGGGACGAAAGCGAAGCCGTGACGTTGCTGGCCGGCGAGATAAACAGCGCCGTTAACTCCTCCGATCCACTGCCATATCACATATTGCTTCACATACTGGAGAACGGCGCAGTGCCGGAGGGAGTTCCAGAAAAGAGCCTCATCCGAAAAAAGCGTGATGATCTGATTGGAAACTCCAGCGAGGCCTTTAGCTCTGTTATTTCGCTAGCCGAACAGTATGCAGGGCAGAAGAACGCAAGGGCCGAAATATTTCTCGGAGAAATGTACCAGATGGGACTTGGCGTCTCGCGGGACTACGGTAAAGCCATAGATCTCTTTTCCGATCCTGCCGGCAGAGGCATGCCATATGCTCAGGGGAAGCTCGGCGAGTTGTTTGCGGCCTCCGACGCCCCCCAATCCGACGACGCGAAAGCCGTCGAATGGTTCCGAAAGGCAGCGGAGCAGAATTTAACATGGGCACAGCTGAAACTCGGTGATATGTATCGCGATGGACGCGGAGTTCCGGCGCGTGATCCTGAGGAGGCCTATATGTGGTATTACGTCGCGTTTTTAAACGGAGACGCCGGAGCGCGCCAGAGACTGGACGAGATGGATGGCAAGGGATTGCTCCGCGGGAAATCCCTTTCACGATCGACTGCCAGGCGCGCGATTGAAAAAGCAAAGGCCATGTACGAACAAAATACCCCTGAGAATCAGCCGTGATGGATATAAATTGAAATTATAACAACTTCAGAAATATCAATTTTGATATTACAGATATATCACTTGCAATTGAATCACTTGACAAGAGTCGGTTACATGTGGATAATTTTATAGTCTTTTGAAAATTTCAATCCTTAAAATTACGGAACGTATTTCGAGAGACAATTTTGTATATCAACTGACACTCTGAATAATTATTTTTTTAGGGAATAGTTGATTAAATGTTCTTCGAGCGAAATGGAGTGGATTCGCTCTCCGCCCTAACAGTTGTCGCAAAAATGGCCGCAGGCGATTCAGAGCTACGCCTTAGGACCGTTTTTGTGGCAATCGTGAAGATGGTGAGTGAATACGCCTATTACAGCCGAAGGTTATTTGATCAGCGGTTCCTTAACAAACCTCGGTGAATTTATAGAAATAACAAATGTCTTTATATCTTGCTGCTGATTGCCTGCATTGCCGGTTAAATGCGTTGTGCACATGCCGACACGCGGTAAAAATGCGGATTTTCAGCACGGGAAGAGGGGGGAGGCCATGAGTGATTAGATTTGGCAGTTTGAAGGAGTGGCAGCAGGCGGAAGTACAATCTGGTACACCACTTTGAGGAGGAATGATTTATGTGTAATTTCCACGCGTTTAAGCGCTTTTTTCTGTACGCCTTCATTGCGGCGTTTGTTCTTTCATCATTAGGAGGCGTTGCGAACGCAGCCGAGCCGGATTTTCATATCGGCGTCGCAACGTTGACGGTATCACAGGCAGAGGATACATACAGAGGCGCCGAACATCTCATTAAACTATATGGCGACGTCTCGAAGGGCGGAATGATCCGGCACGTAACCATGCCCGACAGTTTCATGTCCGAGATGGAAACTACCATTACTCAGATCGCTGGGCTCGCCGACGACCCAAAGGTCAAGGTCATAGTGGTGGACGACGCGGTTCCCGGCACAGCGGAGGCGTTTCGCCGCATCAAGGAGAAGCGCAGCGATATACTCTGCTTTGCGGGCCAGCCTCAGGAGGACCCCGGCGTAATTTCGTCCATAGCGGACTTCGCCGTATTGGCGGACGATATCACGCGCGGATATTTGATAGTCCACACCGCGAAGGAACTTGGAGCCAAGACCTTCGTTCACGTCTCCTTCCCGCGCCACATGGGCTATGAGACTCTGGCGCGCAGACGAGCCATCATGGAGCAGACATGCAAGGACCTCGGCATGACATTCGTGTTTGAGACAGCTCCGGATCCAACCAGCGACGTGGGTCTCCCAGGGGCACAGCAGTTCATACTCGAACAGGTTCCCAACTGGATCCAGAAGTATGGCAAGGATACCGCGTTTCACTGCACTAACGACGGGCAGACGGAACCCCTTCTGAAGCAGCTCGCAGTATATGGCGGCATCTGCGTCGAGCCTGATCTCCCCTCCCCTCTCATGGGTTATCCCGGGGCATTTGGCATAGATCTCTCGAATGAGTCAGGCGACTGGCCGGCCATCATGAAGAAGGTTGAAGAGACCGTTGTCAAGGCTGGAGGCAGCGGACGCCTTGGCACATGGGCTTATTCCTACGGTTGGAGCACCACATGCGCGCTTGCGGAGTATGGCAAGAATATCGTGGAGGGCAAGGCCAAGCTCGGCAATATGAGCGATCTCTGGGCCGCGTACGATAAATTTACCCCAGGCGCCAAGTGGAACGGAAACGTGTATAAGGACGTCAGCACCGGATCCACAATGCGCAATGTCCTGATGGTTTATCAGGATACCTACATCTTCGGCAAGGGGTATATGGGTACCCCGGATATAAAAGTCCCGGAAAAATACAGTCTGATTAAATAGTCGTAACATTAAACCAGCGTTTCCTTAATCCGCAGAAAGACTAACTAAATCTAAGGAATCACTGATTTAATGTTCTTCGAGCGAAATGGAGCGAATTCGTTCACCGTCGAAACGGTTGTTATGAAAATGGCCGCAGGCGTAGCAACGCTACGCCCTAGGACCATTTTTGTGACAACCGTGAAAATCAGAGCGCGTTGTTCCCGGCGTGAATTTCGCCGTAAGCGCCCATTGTAGCCGAAGGTTATTAAATCAGTGGTTCCCTAAATCAATACGACGAGCTTCTGCCGGGGGTGTGAGGCTAGCCGCTGGCAGAAGCTCGTCGCGCTAATAAATTATGATATTATTATACTGTTATCAGCAATTTAGTTTATGGCATGGAGGGAGGAACAAAAAGTGAGAATTGAGAGAAAAAGAATAGCTGTCTCTATATGCCTTGCAGTCCTGATAATCGCTATGAACTTGATAGTCTGTGCCACGCCGTCGTTCGCCGGCGTGGGAAACCAATACCTGCAGGATAATCTGCAGCTTTATCCGGCTCTGGTTGAGAATGGCGTAACCCAGCCTATTTTTGACGCCGATCAGGTCATTATCGAACAGGTATGGATAGAGTCTCCAACTGATACCGACAGGGACGGAAAAAGAGATTTACTTGCACTCCGCATTAAAAGACCGCTCGAGACCAGCGGCGATAACGCGTTAAAGGTTCCGGTAATAGCGGAGGTGAGCCCTTATTACGATGGTCCATTGCCCCCCGAGTCAACGCCGTATTATGTGGATGTCGATGAAGACTACCTTGGAGAGGATAATCCGTCCACGTTGTATAAAGAGTATGAGGATGTTCGATATACGGGTCATACATATAAGGAGCTTCTCGACGCTGACTTCAAGCCTGATTGGCTCCCGCAGGAAAGACTCAGCCTGGGACAATCCAGAGACGGAACCCCGATTTCTACTTGGTACACGGACTGGTACACTTACTTCATTCCCCGCGGCTATGCAGTGGTCAGCTTCCACATGTTCGGAAGCTATCGGGCTG
>JAISRE010000095.1 GCA_031273805.1 Synergistaceae bacterium
ATGCAAGAAGTGCATAAACGTGACCGGCTGTCCGGCGATCGAACTCAAAGGCAAAGTAATAGCGATAGACCGGATGCAATGCAACAATTGCGGCCTTTGCGTCGGAGTATGCCCCACCAAGGCACTCCGCGCGGCCGGTTAGGAGGCGGCGTCATGAGCGGGTACTTCGATATATATACGGTAGGCGTAGGAGGACAGGGCGTGCTGACCATCTCCGACATCATCACCCTGGCCGCTGCGGAGAAAGGAATAGGAATCAATTTCTTTCCGACGAAGGGCATGGCACAACGCGGAGGTTTCGTGAAGGCGCAGCTGAGGCTGGGCCGCGAGCAGGGAACCTACTCGCCCAGCATCTCAGAGGGAGGAGCAGACCTGATAGTCTCTATGGAACTTTCCGAGACGCTCAAAGCGGTGCGCTACGGCAAACGCGGCGCAGATTACGTCGTGTTGGGTCTTCGCTGGCAACCCACTGCCGTCATGCTCGGCCAAACACCGTACCCCGATGAAAAGCAGGTAGCCGATGAGATACGCGCCGCCGAAGGCGTACTGCACTATCTCGATCCCTCCGACATCCCGTCCGGCATGAGGGGCAATCTTTACACGCTTGGCGCTGTCTGCGCCCATACGCGCATAAAAGAGTTCTTCAACAAGGACGACATAGAAAATATCATAGCGGATCGCTGGCCGAAGGCGAAGGAGATCAATGCCGCCACATTCCGCGCCGGATATTCGGCGCCGCTGAGAACTTTATAGATTACCCTCGGTCGAAGGCTGGGTCATCTGTTCGCACGCCCCAATCTTCGGCCAACTCTGTTGAAGGGCAGGTAAACGATCCATGGATGATTTGCAATCGATGTTTTACCCCAAATCCGTGGCCGTCTTCGGTTCGGCCGGAGAGGGAAAACTGGCGAACGTGCTGATTGGACGCCTTCTGGACGGCGGTATGGAAAAAGTGTTCGCCGTAAACCCGAAAGGAGAATCGGTCCGAAGCGCTGAAGGTTATCCGTCTCTCCTGTCGATCCCAGGCGCCGTGGACATGGCTGTGGTAGCCGCTCCCGCTAAGACCGTGAACGACATACTGGAGGATTGCGGGCGTGCCGGCGTAAAGGCCGCCGTGATAATAAGCTCGGGATTCTCGGAGGCCGGCGACGCGGACGGAGAGCGAGAAATCATCGCAACGGCCAAACGTCACGGCATCCGCTTCATAGGCCCCAACTGCGCCGGAATGGTATGCACTCACGCCAAACTCACAGCAACTCTGGAGACTGCGCCCCCGGTCGGAAACATTTCTATAATTTCCCAGAGCGGCGCGGTGGGGGGAGCTTTTATGGCTCTTTCCGCCAACGATGGGGTGGGAATAGCAAAGTTCGTCAGTTACGGCAACGGCGGCGACCTTACTGTGCTCGAACTGTTGCGATACCTGAGAGAGGACGACAAGACCAGGGTAATAGCGCTGTATCTTGAAACAGTGCCTTACGGTCGCGAATTCATGCGAACCGTGAGAGCCGTCTGTGCGGTCAAGCCGGTCGTGATCGTCAAATCCGGGCGCACCAACACCGGACAGCGTGCCGCACTCTCACACACGGGCTCCATGGCTGGAGCGGACGCCGTGTGCGACGCCGCTCTGCGCCAGTGCGGAGCTTACAGGGTCGACACTCTGGAAGACCTGTTCGAGGTATGCAAGGGTTTCGCCACCCTTCCTCCGGTATCCGGCAGGAGACTCTCCATAGTGACCAACTCCGGCGGTCCAGGAGTCATGACGGTGGACAAAGCCGAGATGAGCGGGCTTTTGATAGAGGAAACGTCAGACGAGGTAAAGGACAAACTGAGAGAGTTCCTTCCTTCCTTCGCCGGGCTCCGCAACCCGATAGACCTGACCGTCGAGGGCACGGACGAACACTATGGCAAAGCGGCGGCAACGGCTCTCTCCGAGAACGATTCATCGGTGATGCTCTACATAGGGACGCCGTATCTAAAGGCGATGCCAATCGCTCGAGGCATAGTATCAGCGGCCCGCGAGACAGGCAAACCTATAGCGGCGGTCATGCAGGTCGGATCGGATATAGACGAGAGCTTGGCCTGCCTGCGCAACGAGGGGATACCCTGTTTCCAGTCGGGAGAGAGGGCTGTGTCCGTAATTGCAGCGATGGCCGCTTACGAGGAGACCAGGTTGCGCGCCTCCGAACCCTGCATAGAGACAGTAGAACCGTTGGGATATGCTTTCTCCTCAGACGAGGGCGCCCTGTTGGAACCGGACGCCATGGCCCTGTTGAGGGAAAACGGCATACCCGTTCCAGATTTCGGCTTCGCGAAAAGCGAGGATGAAGCGGTCATGTTCGCTGAAAAAATTGGTTTCCCGGTGGTCGTCAAGGTCGTCTCGCCGGATATAATTCACAAGTCCGATAAGGGAGGGGTCGCTCTGGGCCTCAGTGACGAGCCCAAGGTTCGCGCGGCCTTCCGCAGAATGAGGGACATATGTGAAGGTGAAGATTTCAGGGGAGTCGTCGTGTATCCGATGCTCAAGACCGGGAAAGAGGTGATCATCGGTCTCACGGATGACCCGACCTTTGGTCCTGTGGTCGTCTTCGGAATGGGCGGAATATATACCGAAGTGTTGCGTGATATAACGTTCAGGGTAGCCCCCGTCAGCGAACAGCAGGCGCGCGATATGATAAGGGAGATCAGGATGTACCCTCTCCTGCGTGGAGCAAGAGGCGAAGCGCCGATCGACGAGCTCGCCTTAGCCCGCACGATAGCGGCATTCTCGCGTCTGTCCTCGAAATACCCGGACATATTGGAGGCTGATTTGAATCCGGTGTTTTTATACGAACGCGGAGTGATGGCGGTGGACGCCAGAATATTGGGAAGACAAAAATGAGGGCTCATGCCGTTTGTGCGAAAGTTGTCTGTCAAAGGGGGACATCACTTGGAACTCACTAAAGATCTTAGGGATATGCTGGACGGAAAATTCGGCGAAGGAGCAAGATTAGCGCTGAAGGTTCAGGTGGGAATAGGAGAATGTTTCGACGCGCCCAGGATGGTACCCGTCACGAACGCCCACGTGGCTCTGAGCAATCAGGAGGCCGATCTGTGGTTCGCCGAAAAAATGGTCAAGCTGGGGGCGCGAGCCAAAATATCTCCAACCGTCAACCCCGGTTTCTGTCTCGCCTATTTCAAGGACAAAAACATGGTAACGGACGAGGAGGCGGAGCATATGCGCCGGACTCATGAGGCCTACAAGGCGCTCGGCTGCAGGCTCACGTACAACTGCACACCCTACATGGATACGAACATACCGTTTCCGAACGAGATAATCGCATTTTCCGAGTCCAGCGCCACCCCGTTCGTAAACTCTGTATGGGGAGCGCGCACGAACCGTGAATCGGCCCAGTCGGCACTGTGCGCCGCCATAACTGGTGTCGTACCGGAATATGGGCTTCTGCTCGACGAAAACCGCAAAGGGGATATCCTGGTCGAGGTCAGGGCGAAAATGGAGGGCGACTTCGCGTTCAGCCTGCTCGGCTACATGGGGAAGAAGATAGGACCCGGCATTCCTGTTTTCGTGGGATTGGGGAATTACGTCTCACCCGAATCACACAGGAACCTCGGAGCGGAACTCAACACCTCCGGCGCGTATGGGATGTATCACATAGTCGGAGTGACTCCGGAGGCGCCCACGCTGGAAGCGGCGTTCGGGGGAAAGAAACCGCTGCGGACCGTGGTTATAACGGACGAGGATTTCGAGCGAGTACTGGAGACGGAAATATCCGATCCCGGCAACCGTAAAATAGATTTCGCGCTTTTCGGCTGTCCGCACACAAGTACGATGGAGCTTATGCATATCGCAAGCAGGCTTGAGGGCAAGAAACTGGAGGTTCCTCTGTGGATAATGACTTCATCCTTAACGAAGACCAACGCTGAAAAAATGGGACTGCTCGACGCCATCAGGGCCGCAGGAGGCGAGGTAATAGCGGACACCTGTTCCGACCAGCCTTGCTGGCATCTTTACAGGGGAAAAGTGGGCGTCACCGAGTCTCCGAAATGCGCCTATTATCCACGCAAAAGAGGTCTCGAGTTCGTCATCAGGGATATGGATACCTGCATAGACGCCGCGCTGAAAGGAGAGGTCGAATAATGGGCGCCAGGACTTTTTCCTGCCACAAAATAGCTGAAGGGATCGGAGAGGGAGAGGTTATCATCTCCAAAGACGAGATAATGTTCTACCTTGTTCGCCCCGAGACCGGCGAAATCATAGAAAAGGCCCATGACATAGAGGGACGGAGCGTAGCCAAGAAAATCCTCATTTTCCCCGGGGGGAAGGGCAGCTCGGTGGTCCAGAGCGACGGGCTGTACCAACTGATGATGAATGGCAACCAACCAGCCGCAATGGTCATACAACATCCGGAGACCGTGCTGGTAGCCGGGGCGATCATCATGGAGATACCCACAGTCGACAGGGTAGATCCCGAGTTCTATGAGGTCGTGAAAGACGGCGACCGGGTCAGAGTAGACGCTGACAGTTCCGTCATAACGATTTTGGACTGAAGAGGTTCCCGATGCCGATATTGCTCGAAGATGACATATCTTATCCTCTGCCCCGTATGCACAGAGTGAGGCAGGAGTTTCCCCGCCCAAAACTGGACGATATCAGGGGACGCATCAGGGAGGAATTTGCCCGGCCCGTCATAAAGGAGAAGATAAAATCCGGGGCGAGTGTGGCGGTCGGCGTCGGAAGCAGGGGGATCAGAAACCTTGACGTCATAGTTAAAGCCGTTTTGAAAGAGGTAAAAGACGCTGGCGCTTGCCCGTTCATAGTCTCCGCCATGGGCAGTCATGGCGGAGGTGAACCGGAGGGACAGCGCGAGGTACTGAAGACTTACGGTATAACCGAGGAAAAGATGGGCGTAGATATCGTCACATCTGCCGACGTGACCTATATAGGCCATACGTCACGGGGCATCGACGTCTGGTTCGACAACGCAGCCATGCATGCGGATATGGTGATTCCCGTAAATCGCGTCAAGCTGCACACAGACTTTGCGGCGGACATCCAAAGCGGGCTCTGTAAGATGCTCGTCATCGGCTTGGGGAACCATATCGGGTGCTCAGCGATGCATGAGGAGGCGCCCAAAACTTTCGGAGAGACGCTCATCGATGCGGCGAAAATGATAATGGGCGCGATAAACGTCGGTTTCGGCATTGCAGTCGTGGAAAACGCTTACGACGAGACCGCCATGATAGAGGCGCTTCCGTACGAGACGCTCATAGAACGGGAAAAAGAGCTGGTGAAAATCGCCAGGGACAATATGCCCTGCCTCATGATACCCGAAATAGACGTTCTAATAGTGGATGAAATAGGCAAAAACATCTCCGGCGCCGGTTATGATCCAAACATACTGGGGAAAAGCGTCCTTCTCGACGAATTTGTTCTGCCGGTACCCAAAATTAGACGTATGGCCCTGCTGGATGTCACGGACGAATCTCACGGCAACGGGATAGGGGTAGGCGCTTTCGACGTCATAACCCGCAAGGTTTTCGAAAAACTCGATCTCGGCCAACTATACGCAAACGCAATAGCGATAAAGTGTCCCGAAGACGCGAAGATTCCCATAATGGCGGACTCAGAGGACGAGGCGATCCGAATAGCAGTCAAGGTCGCGAGAGGAGTGGACAGAGAACGGCTCAAGCTGGTGCGGATCAAAAACACGCTGGAATTGGAAATAATCCAGGTCTCCGACGTACTCACGGAATATGTCATGGAACATGATAAGCTTTCGCTTATCTGACGAGAAATAACTGTGTTCATCTCATGCGGCCTGCGGAAACGCGGTGTGGCGGCCATTAAACCACAGAATAACAATCCCGGGCTCTGCCTGTGGTCTGAACGTGGTCTGAACGGTCGCGACAACGGTCGCGAAAAATATTGACAATAAGTCACAATTTATATAGAATGGTAATGAGTTATATATTTTTCGAATTTTTCGACATATAACGTGATCTGTTGAGGATGCTCCCGCAGGACACTGGACATGAAAACGGCGTTCTTAGGGAAACGCTGATTAAATCCAGAAAACATGTTTTAGCCATTGAGAAAATGCAGTAACAATCGGGGTCTTAATCTTTACCCTTTAGGCCTCTAACGATTAAATCAGCGCTTCCTTAGTGGATGTGGTATTTCAATAAGACAGGTGAAAGTCCGGCGGTTGAAGCAAATGTGAATCAGTTGTTGCAATGGCGTCGTGGGAGGTGTGGGAATGGCTCTTCTTGAGACAAAAAATCTTTCGATAAATTTCGGCGGGCTTTGGGCCGTGAAGGATGTCGATTTCAATATAGACACGAAGGAAATCGTTGGGCTTATCGGTCCCAACGGTTCCGGAAAAACGACTTTTCTCAATATTATAAGCGGAATCTACCGGGCGACGAACGGCACTGTGCAACTCCAGGGCGACAATATTACCGACCTTCGCCCATTTGAGATATTCAAAAAGGGCATCGTCCGCACTTACCAATCCAGCAGGCTCTGTTGGGACTTGAGCGTCGCGGACAATATCTTGATGGGCCTTTACTCCGCCCACAAAAGCAGTTTCTTCGATGTCATACTGCGACCGAAAAAGGCAAACGATGAGATTTACTCTTCCCTCCAGAAATGCATGGACATACTGAGCTACTTCAACCCTGATCTCTTCAGACACAGATATGAACTGACCAAAAATATCCCTCATATAGACCGGCGCAGGATAGAAATCTGCCGAGCCCTGGTCAGCCATCCAGCCGTCCTCCTGCTGGACGAGCCCACAGCAGGCCTGAATGACGAGGAAACCATGCAGATGATGATGGACATACACAAAATCAAGGAAAAAATAAATGACATATGCATCATCATCATAGAGCACGATATGAAAGTCATGGAGAGAGTCCCTGAGCGTATCGTGGTGTTCAACGCGGGACAGAAGATCGCAGAAGGCGTGTATAAGGACATCATAAGCGATCACGGCGTCATCGGAGCTTATTTGGGAGGAGCTGCGGTATGAGTGCGCATGTCTCCAATATATTGGAGATCGACGGACTCGACACGAGTTACGGACGAATACCAATGCTCAGAGACGTGACCATAAATGTCCCGAGAGGACATGTCTGCTGCGTCCTGGGCGCTAACGGCTCCGGCAAGACCACACTGACAAAAGCCATTCTTAACATGGTCAGGGCCGACAGGGGCAAAATGAAGCTGAACGGTGAATATATCGACTCGTGGCCCACGCACAAACGAATCGAGGCCGGTATTGCTGTGTCCGCAGCGGCGGCGGGGACATTTCACAAGATGACTGTCGAGGCTAATTTGAAAATGGGAGCTTACTATATAAATGACAAAGCTATATTAGATGAGCGTTTGAATGAAATATACCGTTCGTTCCCGGTGCTGCGCGAACGTCTTGCGCAAAAAGCCGGGACTCTGTCAGGCGGAGAACGCACGATGCTCGCAATAGCAAGGGCTGTTATAAACAAACCCAATCTGCTCATATTAGACGAGCCGTCCCTTGGGCTTGCTCCGATCATGGTCGTGGAGGTTTTCGAGATAATCCGTCGGCTATGCGCGATGGAAATGAGCATACTGCTAGTGGAACAGAACGCGGTCAAAGCACTGTCGGTGGCTTCGACAGGCTACGTGATACAGAAGGGGGCGATAGTTTTTTCAGGCTCCGCCGAGGAATTCCTTTCGAGCGAATATATGAAAAACCCGGTGATGTAGCGTAACAAACGCTGGACACTCGTAAATCAAACGAGTCTGATTCTCGTACCACTGTTTAGGCTATTCTGCGCAGGGCATTCAGTCCATGCGTAAATAAAAGGAGGCACAAACTATGTGTAGGAAGTCCAAACTGTCAGGTGTAATATTGTTTTTAGCGTTGTCAGCAGTTGTGTTCCTTGGGGTCGGAACCGCATATGCGGCCGCCGTCGTTAAAATAGGCTTTATCGGGCCTATAACAGGTTCAAACGCGGCGGAAGGAGCCGCCGCACGTAATGCTTTCACGCTCGCCATCAACGAGGCCAACAAATCCGGTGAATTTCCGTTTAAGATCGAAATCATCGAGGTCGACGATCAGAGCACCGAAAATGTGGCGGTTGCAGGGGCACAGGAAATAGTCTCCGACAGTGCCGTCGTAGTCGCGTCCGGTTTCTGGAATTCAGGGCCGGCCGCCGCCGCCATACCTGTCTTCAAGGACGCGGAGATACCGCTCCTGATCTGGGGCGCGATACGCGAGACTCTCACAAACAAGGATAACGTCCCCTACATCACCCGTTCGGCGCCCACCGACAAGCAGGAAAATATCCCTCTTGCCGTGAAGGTGCTGGATGAAATGGGATACAAAGATTGGTTCGTCGTCTCTGACGTTGGTTCCTACGGCAGCGGGAACTTCAACGCGTTCAAAGCGGAACTCTCCGCCAGAGGCATTACCCCTATCGGTGAGGAGCAGGTGCCGGAGGATACGATCGATTTGAATTCGGTCGTACAGAAGATCAAAGCGAGCGGCGCAAAGGCGGTTTACTGCGGCAGTACCGTCGCCATAGGGTCTCAGCTCAAGCGTCAACTGTTCGAAGCAGGAGTGACCGACGTGCTGTTCTGCGGAATCTCCGGCATGAAGACGGAGGATTTCCTGAAAATAGGCGCAAAAGCCGCAGAAGGAGCTCTGGTGGTGAGCCCCGGAATCATCCTCGAGGACACGGATGCAGGCCGTAGTTTCATAAAGCTGTACAATGCACAGGGCTACTCTGAGCCGATAGGCGCCTATACACCCTACGCCTACGAGGCGGCGCTTATACTTATTAACTCTCTTAGGGCCTGCAAGGACAACCCGACGCCAGCGGCCATGACCAAGGCGATACTGAATAGCAATACGACCGGTATCATGGGCACGACCACGTTCAACAGCATCGGGCAGACCGAAAACGTAGCGGCGTACCTGAATGTGGTGCAAGACGGCGTATGGGTTCCACTGGAAAGGTCGGAATATTCGCGCGGCGGTCGCAGCTTCGGCGGAAAAAAATAACGCACGGCAAGCGTACCGCCCATGAGCGTTGGGCGGTACGCCCGTTCAGATTCGGAAAGGGGTGGTTATGTCCTTGGAAATGTTTTGGGGATTGTTGGTAAGCGCGGTCCTGCTGGGGTGCACATACACCTTGGTGGCAATCGGTTTTTCGCTTTTTTTCGGCGTTATGGACGTGGTGGTGTTCTGTTGCGGGGACATAGCCATATTCGGGTCCTTCTCCATAATGGG
>JAISRE010000071.1 GCA_031273805.1 Synergistaceae bacterium
CTCATCTCTCCAATGAGTATTACGTCGGGGTCCTGTCTCAACGCCCGTTTCAGAGCCTCGGAGAAACTCTTTGTATCGCTGCCAATCTCGCGCTGGTGTATTATCGAACGTTCGGAAAGATAGAGATACTCTATAGGGTCCTCTATTGTGATGATATGACAGAACCTCGTCATGTTTATCTGCTGCACTATAGCGGCAAGTGTCGTCGATTTGCCGGAGCCCGTAGGTCCGGTTACCAGGAAGAGGCCTCTTATGCGGTTGGCAATGTCCTCTATGGCCGGAGATAACATCAGCTGTTTTGTTGTACGTATATTTGATGTTATAACGCGAAGCGCCGTACAGAGATTACCCCTTTCATGAGAGCAGTTGCCTCTAAAACGAGATGTCATATCCTCGCTAGCGTGGAATGAAAAGCTGAAATCAAGCTCCTTGTCCTTATGAAGCGTCTCCAGCTGCGCAGGGGACAGTATCTGTGACAGCATTTCCAAATGCTCGCTGGAGGTTATTGGATCACCTATAAAATTGAGCTGACCGTCCATTCGAATAGCGGCAGGGATACCCACGCTCAAATGAAGATCGCTGCCATTTTTCTTGAGAACCTCTGCTAGAAGCACATGAATTGGATAGGCAGGCATATTACGCTAACACCTCTCATTCATTATGCACACTAAGAGCGAGCATTTCCTCTATTGATGTGACTCCCGACAAAACATTTCTCATCGCGCTCTGAACCAGCAGATGCATTCCGCTGGCCGTTGCGGCTTCTCGTATCGTCGGGACAGAAGCGCTTTCGTTTATAAGTGCTTTTAGATGTTCTGTTACCTCCATTATCTCCACAATTGCAACCCTGCCTTTATATCCTGTATTGCGGCATTCGTCACATCCAGTGGGAGCATAAACGCTAATCCCTTCTGGAAGCCCATGCGCGCTTGCTATCGCGGCCGGCATCACGTATTCTGTTTTGCATCTTGGGCAAAGCCTGCGCAGAAGCCTCTGTGCCACGACCGCAACCAGTGATGTAGAGATCAGGTAGGGGGCTATGCCCATGTCTACCAGACGTACAATAGAGCTTGGAGCGTCGTTGGTGTGGAGAGTGGACAACACGAGGTGCCCTGTGAGAGCGGCTCGTATCGCGAGTTCGGCTGTGGGAAAGTCTCGAACCTCTCCGACCATTATCTTATCCGGGTCCTGCCTCAATATCGAGCGCAGCGCTTCTGTAAAGGTCAATCCGGCTTTTTCGTTGACTTGCACCTGATTTATTCCAGCCACCGTATATTCTACAGGGTCCTCGACTGTAATAATATTTACATCAGGCGTATTTAGTATCTCCAGAAGCGAGTAAAGCGTGGTGGATTTTCCCGAACCGGTCGGTCCTGTGACGAGGAAAATCCCATGAGGCGCATTGATATTACGCGTCATCTTATCTATATCATCCTCGAAGAGTCCCAAGTTCGAGAGGCCCACCTTTGACGCGCTCTGATCGAGGAGTCGCATGACAACCTTTTCGCCGTATATGGCTGGAAGCGAGTTTACGCGAAGGTCGATTCTTCTGTCCAATACCTTTACTACGATACGGCCGTCCTGAGGTTTTCTGCGCTCTGAAATGTCCATGCCAGCGATTATTTTAAGCCTGGATATGACGGCAGGGTGAAGCGTGGCAGGATATTCTATGTACTCGAAGAGGGAGCCGTCTATGCGATAACGAACTTTAGCGGTTCGTTCATATACCTCTATGTGCACGTCAGAGACCTGATCCTTTACGGCCTGTTCCAGGATGTTGCTGACAAGACGAACGACAGGAGCGTCGTCAGCGGAAACACCCATTACATCCTGTGCAGTTCCAGCCGTCACTATCGCTTTCGCAAAGTCGTCCTCCTGTAACGCCACTTCGCCTATAGCATCTTCAAGGCTGCTTTGAACCTTGTAAAAATTCATCAATGCTCTGCGGACGTCTGAGGTAGTCGCAACGTTTATCTCAAACTCCGCGTTCGTGATCATCCTAAGCTCGTCCACCGCTATGACATTGAGCGGGTCGGACATGGCTATAGCTATTTTGCCGGAATCCAGTATAGCCAACGGGACAACCTCGAGTCTTTGAGCTACAGTCTCAGGAATTATCCTTACCGCTTCCTTGGATGGTTTGTACTTGGAAAGGGATATAAGCGGCAACTTAAGTTGTTTGCTCAATGCGTCGGCCAACTGACGCTCGGTCAGCCAGCCGTTCTTCAGCAAAATCTCTCCAAGCCGCATTCTCGAAATTTTCTGCTCTTCGAGCGCCGCTTCTAAAGTGCTTTTAGAAACAGCGTGCGCGTCGACAAGCAGATCGCCGAGTTTTAAGTGTCTCCAATCCTCGCCCATTATTGAGGTCACTCCGTTCTATAACATTTATTTCACGCAACAATACATATTCATTATAACTTAAAGCGTCCTACACATGCAAGTAATTATCTGTTTTTCAAAATTTGTGGATGAGGAATTTTGAAGTTTAATAATTTTTAGTCTTGGAAATCGCGGATATTTGTGTTCTCCATTATTATGCCCGCCCAATCCACTTCACCGGAAATTTGTCTGTATATGGCCGATACGCCGTAATTGGACAACTCCGGCGATATATATTCAAGCGCTGTTCGGAGTGAGTGTGACGAGACATGTTCAGCAAGGTTCAGCGAAGCGATATGGTGTGGAAAAATATCCAGAGCTGCAACGCGTCCGCATCCGCTGCTCACGAGATATGGGAGCGAGTATTTCGATGAAAGGAAAAATCCTCTGGCGCCTCTGTTCATCGCATCATCCCAATCCTTGTCATCCACATCCAGCAGCAGTTCCTCATTTTCGTCTTTATCTGCGGCGTGATGAACGTATACATAAAAGAGCGCATCTATCCCCCCAAGCCTCTCTGCGGTTTCTATGACGGCAGCGGACAGCTCCGAAGCGCTGAAATCTTCAACCGGCAGGCATATTGCTCTTGCTCCAAGCGACTCGATCTCGCTCAGTGCTGCGTGTGCCTCGTTTTTAAGCCCGCGATACGTAAAGCTGATCGAAAAACCTCTTCTCACCAGAATGCGGCAGAGCTTCCTCGAGAATTCGTTCGTTCCATCGGTGACAAAAGCGACTGTCATTTTTAACATACCCCCATATGCCGACGATTAATCGACTCAACTGAGATATTTTACACCAGTTACCGCAAAATTAAGGAATAGCTGATTTTTCTCCCGAGTAATGCCATAGATTTATTCGTTTTCCGTGAAGGGCGCGATAACGCGCGCATGTATATTTGCGCACGGAAGTACGCATTAATGCGGATTGATGGTTATTGATGGAGTAATACATAAAATACCTCTTGTAATTTCATTTCTTATTAGTGTATTATATATAAATTAAAATTTAGGGCGGCGATATTTTTGAATAAATATAAAGAGCTTATTGATAAAAAAATATCCGAGGAGTTGGAAAGTTTTGTAGAGCTGGCTCTTGCGATTCACGGCAATCCAGAGCTTGGCGGCGTAGAGTTCAAGACAAGCGCTCTGCTGGTGGACGCTTTGAAATCCAGAGGGTGGGGCGTCGAATATCCCTATGCGGGGTTGCCCACTGCCTTTAATGCCGTCAAGAAAAATGGAGTCGGCCCGGTTGTTGATTTCATGGCGGAGTATGACGCCCTGCCGGAGATAGGGCACGCCTGCGGACATAACCTGAATGGGGTGATGTCGCTGCTCGCCGGCATAGCGCTTGCGGATGCTATTGGAGACAAATTGCGGGGGGAGATCAGGGTTGTCGGTACCCCTGCGGAGGAGACCAATGGGGCAAAGGTGGAGATGGCGGATAGGGGAGTCTTCGATGACGTCGACTTCGCTATGATGGCTCATGCCTCGGCGGGAACAATGCATCCGATTTACAGATCGCTCGCTCTTGTGCCGGTTGAGTTCAGCTTCAAAGGACTCTCTTCACATGCTGCCGCCGCGCCGTGGGACGGGCTCAACGCGCTGAATGCGCTTCAATTGCTCTTTCACGCGCTGGATATGCTGCGTCAGCACGTCAGGCCCGAGACAAGGATACACGGAGTGATAACGAAAGGAGGGGATGCTCCTAACATAGTTCCTGATTTTACGCAGGCGTGTTTTTATTTCAGGTCGCCGAGCCGCAATTATTTGGATACAGTTCTCGAGAAAGCATATGATTGCGCGCGCGGCGCGGCGCTTTGTACAGGCACAGAGGTATCCTGGAAGCATCATGAGACGAGTTTTCGCGAGATACTGCCGAATCCGGAGGCCGAGAATCAGATCATGAAAGTGCTTGACGAGATGGGGATGGCCTACTCACAGGACCCGCATTCCGGAGGGTCGACGGATGTTGGCGATGTCAGCTGGAGATGTCCCACATTGCATATTCACATGCCGTTTTGCGAAAAGTACGTGGCTATGCATACCAGAGAGTTTGCGGAGATAACCGGCGACAGACGGCTGATCGGAAAGGGGATAGAGGGCGGCGCCAGAATTATCGCCAGGATGGGGCTGTTAGTGCTGACCGACTCGGAAGCCCGGAGAAAAATGATGGATGATCTGAATATGGCAAGGAAAAAGTGAGTAAATTCAAAAAAACTGGAGGTGTTCTGATATGACGACAGAAGGCACAATAAAGAAAGGTTTCAAGATCCCTCATACTTATGTAATACTCTGTTCGATTATAATTTTGGCTGCTATAGGCAGTTACGTGGTTCCGCCCGGGGAGTACAACAGGGCGAAGGACGAGCGCACAGGGAGGACACTCGTCGACCCGGAGTCATTTCACAGCGTGGAACGCACGCCTGTAGGTATTTTCGATCTTTTTAAATCTGTGCCCGACGGCATGATCGCAGCTGCCGAAATAGTATTTTTCATTTTTATATGCGGAGGTGTTTTCACCGTACTGCAGGAGACAGGAGCGATCGACTCAGGTCTGAGCAAAGCGATTGTGGCGATGCGCGGCAGGGAAAAGCTTATGATTGCGGGCACCATGATCATCTTCTCCATAATGGGCGCCACTATGGGCATGTCGGAGGAGGTAATAGTCTTCGTTCCGATTGGAGTCGCCCTGGCCCGGGCTGTGGGGCTGGACGATATCGTCGCGGTGTCGATGCTGTCCACCGGCGCCGCAGTAGGATTCAGCAGCGGTCTGATGAATCCGTTCACCGTAGGGGTTGCTCAGAGCATAGCCGAGCTGCAGCTGTTTTCGGGCATGGGATTCAGATTGATAGGGTATGTTGCGCTCCTGGTTTCGGCGATAGCTTACACTCTGCGTTATGCCAATATGATAAAACTCGACCCCAAAAAAAGCTACATGTACGGGGTCGAACAGCAGGGGGATCATGCCGTAAAGTCCCTGGATAACATCAAGTTTACCGGAACGCACATTCTCGTTCTGCTGGTCATCGTGGCATTTTTAGGCTTCATGCTCTACGGAGTCATGAAACTGGGCTACTATATTCTGGAACTCTCAACGATATTCCTCATGATGGGAATCATCGGCGGATTGGCTGGCAGGGTATCCCCGAGCAACATTGCGCGCGCGTTCGTCCGGGGATGCGCTGATATTACATTTGGAGCGCTCGTTGTCGGAATCTCCAGAGGTATTCTGGTCACGCTTCAGAACGGCCATATCATCGATACCATCATACACTATCTGGCGTCTGTGGTAGGCTCTCTTCCGGGAGGGCTGGCCGCCGTAGGCATGTTCTTCGTTCAATCGATAATAAACTTTTTTATCCCGTCCGGTTCAGGACAGGCTGCCACCACCATGCCGATAATGACGCCGCTCGCGGACATGGTTGGCCTGACTCGTCAGACGGCGGTAATGGCGTTTCACTACGGCGATGGATTCTCAAACTCCATAATTCCCACCTCGGCGTCGCTGATGGGAGTGCTAGCCATGGCAAAGGTTCCGTACGAAAAGTGGGTCAAGTTTATTTGGCCGCTCATGGTAATCTGGACGATCATCGGAGCCATAATGTGCTTCACAGCGGCGGAGATCAAACTGGGGCCGTTCTGATGTCCTGCTTCGACATACTCATTCGCGGCGGTACTTTTTTTGGCATGACGGATGGCAGCGAACCTGTCCCGGCGACTCTCGCGATAAAAAACGGGACGGTCAGCGCGCTGCTTGCCCCTGACTCCGAAGCTGAGGCGGATTATGTATTTGACGCGAAGGGTATGTTTGTTACGCCGGGTTTCGTCGATATTCATATGCATGACGAGTTTTTTGCGGACACTGATACTGTACAGCACTGCCTGATAAGGCAGGGAGTCACCACCGCTGTCGCGGGCAACTGCGGCAGCGGTCCGGCTTTTTATAAGTCGGCGCTTGCCCGCCCCAAACCCTGGCTTCACCTGTCGTATCTGGTCGGCAACTGCGCCGCGCTCCGTGAGGAGGTGGGCCGCACAGACAGATACACTCCCTCGACAAAGGAGGAAATCGCGCTCATGCGCGAGCTTCTGCGCGATGCGCTCAGGGATGGAGCTATGGGACTGTCTCTAGGTCTCGAGTATGCGCCGGGAGCGTCGTACGATGAAATTTCGGCGCTCGCCTCCGTGGTATCCGAGTTCGAGGACGGGATTGTCACCGTTCACATACGCTACGACGACGACCGCTGTGTCGGCGCGGTGAAAGAGATGATCGACCTGTCGCGCGAGAACAATGTGCGGCTCCAGATATCACATCTCGGCAGCATGACAATGGGACACACGCGGGAGTGCGAGGAGACGATAGAGCGGGCTATGGCCGACGGGGTGGACGTGTCGTTTGACTGTTATCCTTACGACGCTTTCTGCGCCAAGGCTGGTTCTGCCGTGTACGACGACGGATTTGTGAAGCGCTGGAAGGGCAAGGGACCTGAATATCTCGAGGCGGTATCAGGCAAGTACAGGGGCCGTAGGCTGACTTTCGAGACACTTGCCGAGATGCGCCGGGAAGAACCGATGTCGCTGATAGTAGCTTATGTGATGGATAGGGAAGAGGTGGAAAATTGCATAGCCAACCCGGCGTGCATTATAGCGTCAGACGCCCTCTTCACTGGAAGCGGCGCCCACCCCAGGATAGCCGGGACATTTCCGAGGGCTCTTCGCATACTGCGCGAACGCGGCTATAGCTGGCAGGACGCACTGCGCAAGATGACAGTAATGCCTGCCGAGAGGATGAGAATCAAATCAGGGAGGCTCTTCGAAGGATCTGTGGCCGACGTTATAGTATTCGACCCGGAGGGATTTATTGACAGAGCCACATTCCAGGATCCATTTCTACCGCCGGACGGTCTGAAGCTCGTTATTATAAAAGGACGCGTTGTCCTGATGAACGGCGATATATCCCCTGCTCCGCAGGGTGATTTATTCAGACGCGGGTGATTAAAGCGGCGTGACGCCGGCATAAGGTTCACGCACATCCGTGGGTCCTCCGGTCAAGCCGGAGGACGACAGGGTTGGGTCAAGCCGGAGGACGACAGGGTTGGTCAAGATTGTAAACGAAAAACTGCATGTCCGAAGCATAAAGGGCTATGTGAAGGAAGTATATTTTCGAAGCGATACGGCAGGTTATCAGGTTGATTTGTTGAAATACTGCGCAGGTGTTGGAGAGGAAAGAAGGTTTCCAGTTATTAACTTCACTGCATTACGCAAATATGGAATTGGCAAGAAGTCCAAATAATCGCAAATTAAA
>JAISRE010000160.1 GCA_031273805.1 Synergistaceae bacterium
CCTCGCGCCAGATCGAGGAGGCGCTTACTCAAAGATTTTGTCTGTGGTTTAAAGTCACTGTGTCATTGCAAGATGATATCAAAGTAATTTTCGCGGGAACAGGGCGCTTTGGCGGAGCGAGAGCCAAGAAGACAGCTGCTCTGTGACAACCGTTTCGGTTGGGTAAAACCCGCGATCCTGAACCTGTGGTTTTAGGTTACTCACCCTCACACTAACTTAGGTCGCCGGAAAAAGCCGCTCTGCGAGCGGCTTAAAAGGTGATTTCTTTTTAGTTAACTGTCGAGAACCCGGATTTTTTTCACGGTGAGAAAAATAATAGCGCTTTATGACACATTGCGTAATCGTGAAGAGTAATGAATGAAATTGAGGGTGTATAATAGCCACAGTCACAAGCGGTTTGGTTTATCTGCTGGAGCGATTATCCGCCGGAGGACCGGAGCGCAGCCGGTGGGTTTTGTTGTAAAGTGTAGCGCGGCTGAAGCCGCATAGCGCGGCGGTGGCGGCTGCGGAGCGTTCGCCGTCACGCCAACTTCGGAACAGGGCGGGAAAATCTTTGGGCAGGGGGATCGGAGCTTTGCCGAAAACGACGCCTCGGGCTTTGGCGGCGGCGATGCCTTCGGTTTGCCGCTGCCGCAGAAATTCCCGCTCGGTTTGCGCCGTGAACGATAGAACTTGCAGCACAAGATCGCTTATGAACGTGCCGAGGAGGTCTTTGTTATAGGTGGTATCGAGCAGCGGCATGTCAATGACCTTGATGTCCGCGCCCTTCTCGCGTGTGATTAGCCGCCACTGCTCGATAATGTCCTGATAGTTTCGCCCCAGGCGGTCGATGGCCTTCACGACAAGCAAGTCGCCGTAGTCCAGCCGCCGCAGCAACGCTTGATACGCAGGGCGGTTGAAGTCTTTCCCGGACTGCCGGTCAACGTAGAGATTTTTTCGAGGAATTTTATAGGGTTTGAAATCGACGTGCTGGCGTTCCGTATTTTGTTCGCGCGTAGAGACCCTGATATAGCCAAAAATATTGTTGGACATGGCGTTTTACCTTCTTTTTAGAGGAATTGAATTTTATAGGTTTATTATATTATAAGAATACCAATCGGGGAGCCGTCTAAATGAGCAAACTTATTTAGACGGCTTTTTTTTATTTAAAAGTATGCGCTGTACACTGTTAAACACTCCTTTCTTTTAGCTAAATCATCTCTTTTCTTGTCTGTCTAATAGATCTTATTTTGATGGATATCGGGTGCTTTAAAGGGTACAGGTGAATTTTATAAAAATTTTTAAAAAGGAGACAAGAAAACTATGTTTGCGAACGAGAGAAATAGGATAAAGAGAATCACCGCAGCATTTGCGCTCGCGCTGTTCGTATCCCAGACCTCGCTGCCGTTGGCGGGCGTTGCCCGTTCTGACGCGGCGGATATTGGCGCCCGCGCCGTTCCTAAGGGGGACTTTGGGTGGTCGGAGGTGGACTTGGCGGTCAAGAAGCCGCGCAAACCGAACGTGCTATTTTATATAGATAACTCCATCAATATGACGCTGGAGCCAACGGGCGTCCTGCCAGCGGTAGTTCCGTACGCTTATTATAATGACAATTCCGATCACGAGTATGCTGATTGGGATAAGACCGCGCTGCCGGTCGGAGGGGGCGGGTACGGTTTAACTCAGGATGATGTAATAAACATGGTGAGGAAAGCGACGTTTGGGTACGGCGCCCTCCCTGTCGTGGATCACAAACAGAATTTCAATTGGAATCCCGGCGGTCTCTGGAAAAATAACGAAAATGGCAATCAATATGGAAGGGATAGCGACGATAGCAATAATTTTAAGAAGGGAGACACTCTAGCGGATCTTAAGGACAGGTATTATTTCCCTCACGCATTTAGCGGGGACGCGATAAGAAAGGCGTTCGCCGCTCAGACAACTAGGCTGGACGGCGCCGGTAATAATTCAACCCCTGCGATCTACGACCCATACCCAAAGACCGGAGACACAGGCGCCTATCCCTACGCCCTCGTCTTCAGGAACCCCAAATACTGGAAGACTGGATGGACTGAGGATACCGATCCCACCTCCATGGATCTCGTGCCGAACGACAGCAGGATGTATCAGCTCAAGAACGCGCTCTGGCGGCTCTTTGTGGAATCGGATACCGGGGTCTTCGAGGATATAAGGTTCGGGTTGGCCAAGAACTTTCAGGAGACTGTATATCATACTGCCACTGGGGGGGATGGCGCCATAAGGAACTGGCCTTTGACCAATGCGCAGGGCGATCACGTAGCCATAAAGACGAAGAAACCTGGCTATACGAGTCCACTTGAGAATAAAGTGTATGAATATGGGGCGTTGGGGCATGGTGTTACCGGAGAGCACAAGTTATATTCGACATATGCCTATGGAGTGCAGACGCACACTGGGTGGATAATTAGGCCTAACTATAATCCGCTGACACCGACGCCGACAGGTACAGAGTACACCAAAGAACAGAAACAGCATTTCAGAGGACACCTGCTAATCCCGATGGAGGAGGGGAGCTACCAGTGGACGAAAGGCGCCATATCCGTCAGACACAAGGATAGGTTCGGCGTCTGGATAGACGGAATAAACGATGTAGCCAATATGAGCAAGGATAATACTTCTTTTACCAATCATGCGAACCCGGAGATCGTTCCTATAGGCCAATATCAGCTTGCCAACGCGATATTCCCGGACCCGACCCCAATCCGCAATATGAATCGTGAATGGCAGATAAATAACAAGAACATATGGTACGGGTACAATAGAAGCCGAACTGGAAACGCGTTTGGCGGCGAATACATGACGTACTTCATGAACGGTTCCGGTGAGGCGGCAGGTTCCGTGGTGGACTTCTTCTCCCCGCCGACGAGCGGGGTTGTAAGTATACCTAAAGCGGAAATAGACGACCTCAACTTCGCGATAAGGGACGTCTGCACCGACAATTGGCTCGTGCTCTTTACCCACGGCCAGGAGATCGAGGCGATTGATAACAGCGATGCTAAGAAGCCCTACCTCATAAGGGACGCCATCAAGAACCTGCACGACTATACGGCCAGCAATGACGTCACGGTCGCCGACATCAGGAACGGCGCTAGAACTCTATCCGAGGGGAGACTGCAAAACCCCATCAGGACGATAGTGGTCGGCATTGTCGGCGATCCCAAAGACTTTACGCCAGGCACCGCAGAGTATAATGCGGTCGTGAAACAGCGGGAGAACTTGGAATTGATGGCCAAGGCCGGACAGCCAGACAACCCCGACGCGAAAGCGTATTATGCACAGGATACCGAGGAGCTGATAAAGAGCATCGAGGAACTTATCGCCTACATAGTGTCGCAGCAGACCGAGCTCGGGACGAACCCGACGATAGTGGCGCCCAGCTTCCAGGACGACGAGTCGGTGAATCTCTACTCCTCCTCATACGGCGCCGTATACAACGACCAGTGGATCGGAAGGCTCTCGCGCTTCCAAGTCGTCACCAGCCCTGACGGCGACATTATTAGCGTGGTTAGGAAATGGGAGTTTAACGACAAGCTGCAGCAGCAGCGGGGCCAGAGGAAAATGTATTACTGGAGTAACAGTGACGGCGGAAAGTTCATCCCGTTTAACGAGGTGAACTTAGAAACCTTTGCCAGCCTCACCGGCATCAACGATATACCCGCCTCAACTCTGCCCGGCGAGACGTATGGCTCCGTACCCCCTTCGGAGGCGTTTTACAGTTGGTTCCAGGGTTACGACCATTTTTACGACGGCACTGACGGCGGCCAACAATTCCCGCGCGCGGCGATGATGTCGGATTTCGGCCAGTCAAGCCTTGTCATGGTGAACGACCCCGCATCAGCCGATTACAACCCCCTGCCCGGGTACGACGTGTGGGCCGCAGGTTTCAATCAAGTAACGCCTAATCAGCCGATGATGTACACCCAGACGAACGACGGGGTGATGCACGTCATCCATCCTGAGACAGGCAGCGAAGTTAAGGGCATACTGCCGCCGCCGGTCATGATGCCCCACAGGCTGGCGACGCTGAAGACGCAGGTGTTAGGCGACAATCTTCATTGGATCAACGTCGACGGAGAGAAGAACGTCTCGCTCAAGATGAGGTCGAACCCGGTCTATCTGCTCGACGGAACGCTCCAGAAGAGAGAGATGGACATAAGCGGTTGGCACAAGTATCTGATAGGCGCGATGGGCAGGGCCGGAAACGGGATTTTCCTGTACAACGTCGACGAACACGACAATCCGAAGCTCGTCTGGTACAAGGAGAAAATGCCAAATGGCCTGATCTCGATGAACGCGGGCCATGCTAATGCCTCCGAGGCTCTGGTTGCGAATTACAACAGCGACTCAAATCTCGCCCCGTACAATAAACTGGGGCTCAACAGCCCGAAGCCGGGGGTGGGCGTCGCGTGGAAAACCCATGATCATGAGGAGACGAGGAATTTCATCGCGCTCGCGGGCGGCATACAGAGCACGACCTTCGCCAGTGACGATAACGGCAAAGAGGGCGCAGTCTTATTGCTGATAGACCCTAAGGACGGCAGCCTGATAACGCATTTCGACAGCGCGACCGTAGGCGCGTCTAACACTAAGGCGGGCGGAGGAATTACGGGGGCGGCCCCGTATATGGGCATGATGACCTCCCCTCCGACGTTGATCCGCACCGACGTCGCGAGCCCATATAGAAGTTATGTCACAGGCCGGCTGTTCGCGGCCGACAACAGGGGAAATATATTCAGGGTCGGACTGACATTGCCGTCGAATCCGATATCGCAGCCTGATCCTAAAAACGACTGGGAGATAGATACAGTCGCGACGCTTCAAGAGTCGTCCAGCGCGGCCGCATCATCCACCAACAGCTACGCCACCCCGTACCAATTTGCTGCGGCGTTCTCCGGCACAAACCTCTGGATCGCCGGCGGCACGGCGGACGTGCCGGTGAGAAATCCAGGCGGCGACGGCGAGTCGATGCTGGTCAACAGCAAGCAGTTCATATACTCGTTTATGCCAGAGGCTAACAACATGGAGGCAGTCCAATATCGAACGGAGTCCTGGAAAAAACTGGTCGTCTCCTCGGATATCATCGACGACACGAATCTCACTCTGACGGTTGCGGATGCGAAGAGCGGCTGGTATATCGAGCTGTGGAGACCGCCGTCGGATAGCTACAGCGGGAAAAGACCGGAATACGTAACGACGGCCCCGGTGCTGGCCGGAGATACGCTGTTAGTGAGCACGTTTATCCAGGACGACGTCATCGGCGCAAACGACCCCACCTTATGCGGCTCGCGCAACATCTCCGGAACCACGCACCTCTACGCCGTGAGCATCACGAGCGGCGCCGCCAACCTCTGGGCCAGCGGCGGTAAATATGTAGAGATAAAAAACATCAAGATAACGGATATCATAGTAGTGAAAAATGAAAGCGGCTACAGCGTGTTCGCGGTTTACGACAAACTGAGCGGCGACACGAATTTCGACGTAGACGCCAATCTTCAGCACACCGAACAGGATGGCCTGGCGATGTTCAGCATCCCCATAGACCAAGGAAACACCTCCACCAATCTGGAACCGAACCAAAATGTGATAATGTATTGGATGAATAATAGCGCAAACGTCC
>JAISRE010000165.1 GCA_031273805.1 Synergistaceae bacterium
CCGGAGCCGGAGCCGGAGCCGGAGCCGGAGCCTGAGCCTGAGCCGCAGCCGGAGCCTGAGCCGGAGCCTGAGCCTGAGCCGCAGCCTGAGCCGGAGCCTGAGCCGGAGCCGGAGCCTGAGCCTGAGCCGCAGCCTGAGCCTGAGCCTGAGCCTGAGCCACAGCCTGAGCCGGAGCCTGAGCCTGAACCTGAGCCTGAACCTGAGCCTGAGCCCGGCACGCCCGACCCAAGCCCGGTCGCCAACGCAGTTGACAACTCCGACCCGGAGACCCCGGCTGTGATAGTGCAGATCAACCCCGGGAAAGATGTTTTTTACGCCACAACAGGCGTTGAGACAGTCGTGGTAACGCCGGGCGCCCTGAGCGACGCCATAGATCAGGCGATTGACGTGGCCGTGGAGGCGGACGCGGAACCGACCATCGAGATCAAGGCGGAAGCGGCCAAGAGCGACGGCGTCAGGAAAGTCGTGGCGGAGATACCGTTATCCGACCTGGAGACAGTCGCGGACAGCGCTGTCGAAAATGTCAAGATCTCGTCGTCTATAGGTGAAGTCACGCTCGACACTGCCGCCATCAGGGATCTCATCGAGGAGGCAGACGCAGCGGAGACGGTCCTCGTCGTCATAGAACATAAGGACAAAGAAGCGCTGGACGAGACGCTGACCGCAGCCCAGAAAACAGCCCTGGGCGACGAGAAAATACGCGAGGTCTATGACGTTTCGCTGTATGCCGATTACTGGAAGCTGGACGATTTCGAGACCACCTCGGGCGGCGTTACGCTCGGTCTGCCGTACACGCTCAAATCCGGCGAGACCGGCGCCGACGTGTTGGTCAGATACATAGGGGAGGACGGCGGCACGGAACCGATGACTGAGGGCAGAGAGTACAACGCCTCCAGAGAACTGGCCATATTCAAGACGAGCCACCTGTCGGTCTACGCCGTGACCTATGATCCCGAGGAGAAGACCGACGAACCTGGCAAGCCTAACGAGCCTAACGAACCTGACGAACCTGACGAACCTGACGAATCCGGTTGGGGCGGATGCGAAACGGGCTTCGGCATAGGCTCTCTACTCGCCCTGTCGTTTGCCATGGCGCTTAAGCGTAAGACTGATTAAATCGCCAAAATGACATACTGCCGTTGCGGGGGCATCCCCCGCAACGGCAAACGCGAAAAGTCATCACCATCGACACTGATTTACCACGATAGGTAAATGAGAAAACCATCAAAAAAGTTCAAAAGCCGCCATATTGGCGGTTTTTTTGTTCTTGGACTGCATTTCTCATATCCAAATCGTTCGAGCGAAAAATTCCCGGCATGCTGCCGAAACATTCGAATGTGTTCTTTGTGGTATTATCATGATCTGATGAGGAACACAAATAGAGAGAGGGAGGCGGTATGTTGTGTATGAGCTGATCCAGGCAGGTGAGAGGACATATTACATCGACAGCCCGTCCAAGATAGGAATATATAGGATGGGGGAGTCGGACGTCTGTCTGATAGACAGTGGTATCGACAAGGACGTTGGCAGAAAGGCTCTTCGCATCCTGGAGGATCGGCAATGGAAGCTGGACATGATAATCAACACGCACTCGCACGCGGATCACGTTGGAGGCAACAACTTTCTTCAAAGCCGTACCGGATGCAAAATATACGCGGCAGGGGAGGATGCCGCCATCATACAGAATTCGATTTTGAACACATCCTTCATATATGGTGGATTTCCATCCAGAGCAATGATGAAGAACAAACTTCTGTACTCAATGCCCAGCGATGTGCGCAAACTTGACGGCGATTTTCTGCCTGACGGGCTTGAAACTATTCGTCTCGACGGGCACTCGTTCGCCATGCTTGGGCTCAAAACGTCGGACAACGTCTGGTTCCTGGCTGACGCATTGGCAAGCGAGACGGTACTTGAAAAATACTGTATTCCCTTTTTATACGACGTCAGAAAATATCTGGAAACCCTTTCAATCGTGGAGGAACTTACAGGCGATCTTTTCATACCATCTCACTCAGCGGTCACACAGGACCCAAAGCCGCTCGTGGAGGCCAATCGCCGGAAAATATTAGAGATAGCAAGCAAGATTACGACAATCTGTCGGCAGGGAACGCCCTTCGAGGACATTCTGAAAGATCTTTTCGATCACTACGGGCTCACAATGGACATCAACCAATACATTCTGGTGGGCTGCACTATCCGTTCGTTCCTCTCGTATCTCAACGACGAGGGACATATCGACATCGTATGCGACAACAACAAGATCCTCTGGAAATCCGTCTCATAATCTAAACAAAAAAATAATAGGGCTCCTGGCGGATAACAGATTTGAAAAATAGCTCTACATAACATAAGTATTATTATAAGACATTTTTTCTAAGGCTGCTAACTCACATAAACTCGACCGCCGGTGTTTATCGGCGGTCGATTTTATGTGAGTTATTCTTCGCTCTCAAATCTGATGGATGGCGCGTCGCCCCAGAGTCGTTCCAGCTTGTAAAATTCTCTTCCGGCACGGTTGAATATGTGAACCACCACATCGCCCGCGTCTATGAGACACCATCTCGAACTTGTCTCTCCCTCTATTTTGCAGAGTCGTCCCAGTGAGTTCAAGGCATCATCTGCAGCGTCCCGCAGAGTTCGCGCGTTTATGTCAGACCGCGCCGTCGCTATAATGAATGCGTCCGCAAACCCCGAGATGTCTTTTAAATCTATAAAATCGATATCCAGCGCATGCTTGGCCTGCAATGCCTCTATTATCGGTAAATATTCCTCATGAGCGCATTTTTTTTCATCTGCCGTCATCTACTACTCTCGACCTCCCCAGGTGGATTTTTTTATTTTCAGCCTCAGTTTCAGTTACTGTATTCTAGCATAGCTGTTTTCAAGGCGCTTAAGCAGTGTTTCGTAATCGTGCCCCACGATCAGAGACGGATACGTCGCCTGCCTGTTCATCCTCGTCAACGAGGAACTTATCCCGCACAACTGCGAAAGCAGCTGTGCTGTCGTGCGATCCTGTTCGGACGAGCGCTCAGGATAGATGATATTGCTGCTCCTGTAATCGAAGTGTTTTGCGTTGCCGACGTGCACTACCTCCACACCCATCTTCTGAAGGTGCGACGCGACCGACTGCCCTATACCGCTCTTACCCGTTCCGTTGAGCACCGCTATGGCCTCAGGGATTTTTGTCACAATCTGAGCTATATCCTGCGGCGAGGGCATATTGTCCAACGCGGTATTCTGAGACCTCGCTCCGTTGGAAGCGTCGGACGAGTAATCGCTCGCGTCCGTCACGGCCATCAGTTGATTTCTCGCCTGTGTGGTCATCTCCTTCAGCTGATTTGTGTCAGCTTTTAAAAATGGTTCGACGTCGGAGCGGTCTGAGACCCAGTAGCTCAGGTTGTCGATGATGGACGGAGTGCCGGGCAGCATCATGAAGAATACCTTGTCAGTCTCCTTATCCAATTTTCTGACGAAGTAACATAGCTGCATTATCAGACTGGGGTTCATGTCCGTTTTGATGGTGTTCTTTATCTCATCCGTTATCGACGCGAAGCGCAGCAGGTTATCAGGATCGTACATGCGGTGCAGCAGAGCCTTCAGAAACTGCTGCTGCCTTTGAACCCGCCCTATGTCACCAAGAGCGTCGTGCCTGAAGCGGACGTATTTTAGAGCGGTCTCTCCGTTCATCCTCTGCTTACCCGCCGGTATGTCGATGTAGAGCGGCGGGGTTGCCCTTCTATCGGTATATTTCATGGCCTTGCCGACGTTTATGTCCACGCCGCCCAGTATGTCGACGAGTTTCGGAAAGTTATCGTAATCTATCTTGACGTAATATTGAATCGGGGTTCCGAGAAAGCGTTCGACCGTCGCTCTGACGAGATCTACCTGTCCGTATGCGTACGCGTGGTTGAGCTTTTGATTGCCGTGACCCGGTATGGACACCCTCGTATCCCTTGGAAGTGAGAGGACCCTGATATTGCGATTATCGATGTCTATCGCGGAAAACACGATCGTGTCCGAGCGTTTTGAGCCCTCGACATTGTCCTCACCCACCATAAGTATGTTTATCCTGCCGGCTATGTCCAGCTTTTCCGGTATTTCATCCGACAGCACGTCGCTCGATGCTATGAAAGGCGTATCCCAGACGTATGGTGCCTCCTCATATTCTTTTACCACTATTTTGTTGAATCTGTAGCAGACCCCGACTCCAAAAGAGAAGGAGGCCAGAAGAAGCATTATAAAAGTTGTTTTCCATTTAAACATTTATGACTCCCCCATATTGGAGTAAAGGTTTTTTTTCAGCATATATTCACAGACCGCTTTTGGAGTGAGATGACCGACACTCAGCCCGTCCCTGACTCGGCATCTTATTGAAGTCGCGGAAATATCCACCATATCAGTGTCCAACACAATCAAAGAGCTCCTCATCTCTGGAGCCAATACAAGTATTTTATCACGAAGAAAGCCTGGCCGCGTAATTGCGACTACAGTACAGAGCGATAATATTTTGTGCGGGTTGTACCAGTTTGGAATATCGAGCGCGGAATCCATTCCGACTATGAGAAAGAAGTCGGAGTTTGTGTGGATTTTTCCAAGAGCTTCGAGTGTGTCTGCAGTGTAACTCCTGCCCTTTCTGTCAGTCTCCATCCTCGATACTTCGAACGCCATGTTGTTGTTTACCGCCAGCAGAGTCATCGCGTATCGGTCCTCGGCGGACGCCATATCCTCATAGTGCTTGTGAGGAGGGTTGCCGGCCGGGATAAAAATCACACGATCGAGCGCAAGCGCCTCCTTTGCCTTCTCAGCGGCGAAGAGATGTCCGTAGTGTATGGGGTCGAACGTGCCCCCCATTACGCCTATTTTTTTTCTGTGGCAGGTCAAATCAGTCTGCGCGTCTGTCATACTCATCGGGGTAGAAATCGAAATCAACCCGCCCGATCGACACAGGAGACCCGGCAACCGCGCCAGCCGCCTGAAGCAGCTCCTCCACCCTGTATTTTCGCAGCAGTCTCGTGAATCTGGAGACATTCTCAGGCTGAGAGAAGTCGTAGCGCTCCGCTGCGCTCTCCATCTGTGGATGCAGAACTCTGAAACTTCCGTCAGGCAGGGAAATAATCTGGATTTGACGCCGTGAGCGCCGCCTCGGCGTTTCAGCCTCGCTCACGATCTCGCAGTTTGCGTACAACCTGATCTCACTGTGAGGCCTCGGGTGTTCTCGCGAGAAGGAGACGACCCTGTCCACCAGCGCTGGGATATTGTCCCCGGCGAGAGCGCTTACGATGAGAAATTCCATTCCCTCAGCTTCAAAGCGCGCTCTCAAATCCGCCTCCAACTCGGCTAAACTATCACAGAGATCGGCCTTGTTGCCGACGGCCACGCACGGCCGCCCCGCAAGCTCCGGGTCGTACTGCTCCATCTCCGACCTCACTACGCGAAACTCATTCATGATGACATCCGGGTTTCCTTCGCCTGACGACAGATCGAGCACGTGCAGCAGCAGCCTTGTCCGCTCGATATGCCTCAGAAATGAGAGGCCAAGCCCCTTATCCTCGCTGGCGCCCTCTATGAGCCCCGGAATATCGGCAAGTATCACTGAGTCCATGTCTGTAAAGAGCACCCCAAGGTTTGGCGAGAGTGTTGTGAAGGGATAATCCGCTATCTTTGGGGCCGCGTTAGAGACAGCCGCCAGGATGCTCGACTTTCCCGCATTCGGCAGCCCCACCAGCCCTATGTCGGCTATCAGGCGAAGCTCCAGTTTCAAGGCGCGTTCGTCTCCCAGCTCGCCCTTCTCAGAAAATCGCGGGGCTCGGCGCAGCGAACTCGCGAAAACACGGTTGCCTCGCCCTCCCCTGCCCCCCATTGCGGCGATAAATATGTCGCCGTCCTCGACAAGATCGGCCAGGCCCTCCCCTGTTTCCGCGTCATACACGATAGTTCCGCAGGGAACAGGAAGAATCAGCGTTCGTCCGGACTTCCCATTCTTGTCATTGCCCTGTCCGTGATCTCCATTTCCAGCGACAAACCTCCGCCTGTGCTCAAAATCAGCGAGTGTCTGCAGGTTTGTTGTCGCGCGCAAAATTACGTCTCCGCCACGCCCGCCGTTTCCTCCGTCCGGGCCCCCGTTTGGGAGGAATTTTTCCCTGCGAAAGCTCATACAACCATTTCCGCCTCTTCCGCCCGAGGCGGAAATCGTAAGCTCATCGACAAATTTCATTCCACATCTCCTTAAAAGCCCAAATTCTTGCGTTTTGACTCAAACACAACAAAGGAGCCAGGAATATCCGGGCCCCTTGGGAATCACTGATTTAGTGTTATTTGACTACCCATTGCAACCAAAGGTTATTAAATCAGTGGTTCCCTTTATATTTTTTTGAAGAACCTCAACGAATTTTCTTACTGTGCAGCTTCGAGCGCAAGTACCGTTACGAACTTGCGCCTAGCTTTGGTGAGAAAGGCGACCTTGCCGTCAGATAGCGCAAACAGAGTATCGTCCTTGCCGCGCCCGACATTGCGGCCCGGATGATACTTCGTCCCCCTCTGGCGAACTATTATCGTACCTGCCGTGACAAGCGAACCGTCGCCTCTCTT
>JAISRE010000049.1 GCA_031273805.1 Synergistaceae bacterium
ATTTGCGTCAAGTAAATTTATTGATTTTACTTGGTTTATGCATTGCATGAATTCTCGCTGGTTCTCTCTTAGCTGTTATTCTTTATGGTGGTAAAAATAATTCCGGGAATTACAGTTTACTATGTCCTGATCTTTTTCATTAGGGACAATTACATCAATGCCCCTTTCGACTAATTTTGATTTATAAAAATCTTCAGACATTGTATATTTTGTTCCCAACAATCCTACAATGTTTAATTTTTCATTCAATATTTCATCGGCTGTCATATCAGCTATGTGCAGGAATGGTATATTAATATTTTTCAATAATATATCAGAAACTTTATGCATTGTATTTGTGCATAAAATTATTAATTCGGCTCCGGCTTTTTCAAGGTTTTTTGCAGCATCACCTAATATTTTGCCACATTTTCCCCATTCATTTGTCCTTTGATATAATTCAATTTCTTCAAAATTGACGCTCCACAATATGCATTCAACAGAATTAAAACCGCCGAGAGCATGTTTAACTTCTTCGTTAAGTATTTTGTAATATTCAATGGAAGATTCCCAACTCATTCCGCCAATTAAGCCAATACGTTTCATATGTTTATAGTTCGCCTCCCGCAAACACCATTCTCCTTTATTCCGGTGCAAACATATCATACCATATTACGGGCGGCAAATTTTGGATATTATGATAATAAGCTGTTCTTGCGGAGTTTGCGAGAGGGGTTATTAGTCATAGCCTCGGCGGGATTTGCGGCGCTCCCTCTTACCTATCGACGGAGGCGTAAAGCGCACGCACGCGTCCTCGGGCACACCGGTCGGCTTCGTCTTGCCTGAGTCGAGGTAACTTTGCAGCAGCAGCGCGGCCGCTATCTTGTCGACATACCGCTTTCGTCCCGCGCGAGACACATCCGCCTCGAGCAGCGCCTGAGTGGCTATCGTGGTGGTGAAGCGCTCGTCCCATGGAATTATCTCAAATCCAGAAAATCGCTCTCTCAGTGACGCTATAATTTTTTTCATCTTATCGGCCTCTGGACCTTCAGTTCCATCGGTGCGCACGGGCATTCCTATCAGAATTTTTTCAGCGCCGTACTCCTCCAGCAATCCAGACAGCTCCTCCATCCAAGCGCCATCAGCACGAAGAACCGCCACCGCCTGGGCAAACGTGCCAAGCGGATCGCTAGCCGCCACCCCTATGCGCACGCTTCCCACATCGAGCGCGATAATTCTTTTATGTATGTCCGACCCGGTCACGCGCAAACGCTCGCTATTTTTTTACGGCGACTTCGAGCTGATTTCGCACTATACCCTCCGCCTTAGCCAGGATATCCTTCAGCGCCGATGAGTTCTTGCTTCCCCCCTGGCCCATCGCCGGTTTACCGCCGCCGCTTCCGCCCATGAGGCCCGATGTCTCCTTGATGAGATTGCCCGCGTGCACACCTCGCTTCACTGCCTCGTCTGAGGCCATGCCTATCAACGTGACACCGTCGTCGTCAACGCCCGCGAGCAGCATAACGGACAGGGGCTCGATCTGCTTTATCCTGTCGCCAATTTTGCGAAGCAGGTCCCTCGACGCCGCGCCAAAGCTATCAGATATCAACGCTATACCGTCAACCCTGACGGCATTGCGAACCCTGCTGTCGATGCCGTCGAGCACACTCCTGAGACTCAACTCCTGATTTCTGCGCTCAAGAGCCCTCTTATCCTCCAGCAGCTCCTCTATCTTTGCCGCAAATTGATCCGCTTCGACCCCGAGTATTTCCGACACTGAGCGGAGCGCTGAAGTCGTGCTCTGGAACAGATCGAGTGAGGCCATGCCGGCTATGGCATTGATCCTCCTGACGCCTGACCCTATGCTTTCATCCTTTATTATCTTAACGACGCCGATATCGCCGGTTGCTCGCACGTGAGTGCCGCCGCAGAGTTCTGTCGAAAATCCAGGTATTTCCAAAACCCGCACAACCTCTCCGTATTTCTCCTCAAACAACGCCTTTACGCCGGATTTCCGCGACTCGGCATAGCTCATGACGCGGGTGTTGACCGGCAAATTTGCCAGCACCTGCGAGTAGATCATCGTCTCCGCCTCGAGTATCTGCTCGGCCTGCAGCGGCGCGAAGTGATTGAAGTCGAACCTCAGGAAATTCGGCCCTACCATGGAGCCGGCCTGACGGACGTGAGAGCCCAGCACACGGCACAGCGCCTCGTGCAGCATGTGAGTCGCGGTGTGATGACGTCGTATCGCGTCCCGTCTTTCGGCGTCGACAACAGCGGAGACATTCATCCCAACTGCTATATCGCCCCCGGCCAGTTCACCGATGTGCGCTATCAGTTCACCGCTCAGGTAAATTGTATCCCGAACATCGAACACCGCGTCTCCGACGGAGATAACTCCCGTATCCCCCACCTGTCCGCCTCGCTCTGCGTAGAATGGAGTACGGGATAAAACGATCTGAGCCTCATCTCCGCTCGATATCGAGTCGACGACTTGTCCGCCGCGTATTATCGCCGCAATGACCGAATTATCCGAAGAGGTGGCCTCATACCCGTCAAACAGGGTCGCTCCAAGGCGATCCGCTAACTCAGTGTAAATGTTTTTCGCCATAACAGCGGAGGAGTGTTTGCTCGATGAGCGGGCGCGTTCCCTCTGGCGCTCCATCTCACGGACAAACTCCTCTTTTACGACCTCAACGCCTGCCTCGGAGGATATCTCCTCCGTCAGCTCGAGCGGGAAACCGTAGGTATCGTAGAGCAAAAACGCCACCTCGCCCGACAGTATGGCAGATGACCTGGACTTCAGTTTGTTCAGTTCGTTCTCGAGGAGCTCTATGCCCTGAGACAGTGTGTGCCCGAAGCGCTCCTCCTCGAGCGATATTATCTGGTTTATGGCGGAGCCGTGCTCCTTCAGCTCGACATATGGGTCGCTCATTATCTCGTTTACCACCGGCAGAAGACTCGCCAGGAACGGCCTATCTATGCCTATCAGCCTGCCATATCTCACGCTGCGGCGAATCAAACGTCGCAGGACGTAGCCGGGGCCGTCGTTCGACGGCAGAACCCCATCGGCTATCATGAAGGCCGACGCCCTCAGGTGATCGGATATGACACGGACGGCAAGGTCGCTATTCTCCGCATCCCCGTATTTAACGCCGGATATATCGCAGGCCTTAGTTATTATAGGCCAAAAGAGATCGGTCTCGAAGTCTCCCTTTACCCTCTGCACAACGGAGGCAAGTCGCTCGATTCCCAAACCCGTGTCAATGTTTTTTTTAGGCAGCGGGGTCAGCGTCCCGCTCTCGTCACGGGAGTACTGCATGAAAACGAGATTCCATATCTCCAGATATCTGTCGCAGTCGCATCCAACGCCGCAGTCGGGGCGTCCGCATGAAAACTCAGGTCCCTGGTCATAAATGATCTCAGAACATGGACCGCACGGTCCGGTCGGTCCGGCCGCCCAGAAATTATCATCATCGCCAAGGCGCTTTATCCTGTCCTCCGGCAAGCCGACAAGATCTCTCCAAAAATCGTGAGCCTCGTCATCGTCAAGATATATCGTGGCGTAAAGACGGTCCTCATCGAACCCGATATGCTCCGTCAGGAACTTCCATGCCCACGGGATCACTTCCTTTTTAAAGTAGTCGCCGAAGCTGAAATTGCCAAGCATCTCGAAAAAAGTATGGTGCCTGGCGGTGCGCCCCACGTTCTCTATGTCGTTGGTTCTTATACACTTCTGGGCCGTGACCGCGCGAGCCACCTCAGGCGCGCGCAGACCGAGAAAGTACGGTTTGAATGGCACCATGCCGGCCACTGTGAAAAGCAGCGTCGGGTCATCAGGCACCAGGGGGAAGCTCCGATATCTCCTGGCGCCAAGTCCCTCAAAATATGTTAAAAATAACTCTCTAAGTTCATGCGCGCTTCTCCACTGCATAGTACCTGCTCTTGCCATTATGAAAACTTCCTCCCGGAATAAAAATCATGCTTGAGCATTATATCAGATGGTATAAGCATGATAATATAGATAAAGCACCAACGATAATTTTTTAGTCGAATAAACAGATCATGGGAGGTTTTTGCATTGGGCGAGAGGGAAAATTTTGCGGTGGCGGATATGAACCTGGCGGCGGATGGACACAGGAGAATAAACTGGGCGTGGCAGTACATGCCTGTCGTTCGGCTCATCTGTGAGCGGGCAGGCGCGGGCGGAAAACGTCCGCTGGACGGACATACAATAGCATGCTGTCTTCACCTCGAGGCGAAAACAGCGTGCCTGCTTAAAGTTCTGCGCGAACTCGGGGCTGTAGTAGCTGCCGCAGGCAGCAATCCGCTGTCGACGCAGGACTCGATATGCGCGGCTCTTGCCGATGATGGAATACATGTCTTCAGCAGACACGGCATGAGCGCATCCGAATACGAGGAGAATCTGCGCAAGACGCTCGCGTGGAACCCCGACATTATAATAGACGACGGGTGTGATACGGTGGCGATGATCCACGAACATTATCCTGAGCTCGCGTCGAAGATACTGGGAGGCTGTGAGGAGACGACCACAGGAATAAAGCGCCTCAGGGCAATGGATTCAGAGGGACTGCTGAAGTTTCCCATGCTGGCGGTGAACGACGCGTTGAGCAAATATCTCTTTGACAACCGATACGGCACAGGACAGTCCGTGTGGGACGGCATCGTGCGCACCACTAACTGCGTCGTCGCCGGCAAGAATGTCGTGGTGGTTGGCTACGGCTGGTGCGGCAAGGGAGTCGCTTCCAGGGCCGCAGGCCTCGGCGCCCACGTTATCGTGGCGGAGATCAACCCTCATAGGGCTCTGGAGGCTCATATGGACGGATATCGCGTGATGGACCTGCTCGACGCTTCAGAGGCCGGGGAGATCTTCATAACCGTGACGGGCAACACAAAAGTGCTCCGCAAAGAGCACTTCGAGCGGATGAGGGACGGAGTGCTCTTGTCAAACGCCGGACACTTCGACGTGGAGGTGTATATACCGCACCTCGAGGAGGTGGCGATGAAAGTTTACGACGCCAGGGACAATGTTCGTACATACGAAAAAGCAGACGGCAGAAAACTTCATCTCCTCGGTGAGGGAAGGCTCGTCAACCTCGCTGCGGCAGACGGACATCCGATAGAGATAATGGACACCAGCTTTGCGACTCAGCTTTTGTCCGCTCTTTACATTGCGGAGGGCGCGAAGCTCGAGCCGGGGCTGCAGAGGGTCCCTGATTCCATCGACGACGCCGTAGCGCGTTACAAGGTCGAGTCGCTCGGCATTAAACTCGAGCGCCTCACACCGGAACAGGAAAAGTACCTCAACGACTGGAGGGAGTGACGTGTCCGTCATCCGCAACGTTCTCATCTGGGACTCCGAGAGAGTCGACGCTGAATATGGGGACATAGCCATAGACGACGCCGGGAGCATAAGCTCCATAACCCCTCCAAACGAGGCTAGTGGAGATACATTATTCGACGGGCATGGGCGCGCGCTGGCTATGCCGGGCCTCGTCAACGCCCACACTCATGTCTCCATGACGCTCCTCCGCGGACTCGGTGAGGAGCTCCCTCTCATGGAGTGGCTGAAAACCAGGATATTCCCCGTGGAGGACCGCCTAACCGCAGCCCATATCCGGTCCGGTGCGGAGCTGGCCATGTTGGAGATGATCGCGGGAGGCGTCACCTGCTTCGCCGACATGTATTTCTTCATGAAGGAGGTAGCTGACGCGGTCATAACCTCCGGCATGAGGGCGGCGTTATGCAGAGGGCTCCCGGGTGACGACCAGTCTAAGCTCGACGAAAACATCGCGCTCGCCAAGGAGTTCAACGGACGCGAGGGGAGAATCACCGTACAACTAGGACCCCACGCCCCTTACACTGTGCCGCGCGACGCATTGAAGCGCATCTCCAAGGCCGCCCACGAGCACAATATAGGCGTACACTTTCACTGGCTGGAGACCAAGGGAGAGCTGGAGATGTTCAAAAACGAATATAAGATAGCCCCTGTGGACTATCTGGAGGACGCCGGGCTGCTCGACGTACATGAACTTCTGCTTGCTCACTCAGTTTGGTTCCCGGAGGAAGAGTTGCATAGGGTGAAGAGGGATAATGTGACTCTGGTTCACTGTCCCAAGAGTAACCTCAAGCTCGGCAGCGGGTACGCGCCCGTCAAGGAGATGATTGACGCCGACGTCAATGTGGCGCTTGGCACGGACGGCGCCGCCAGCAACAACAGGCTCGATATATGGGATGAAATGCGCACGTGCGCGCTCATGCACAAGGGATATAGAACCGACCCGACTATAGCGTCCGCGCGGGACGTCCTCAAAATGGCGACAGTAAACGGAGCGCGCGGACTGGGCTTCAAAAATACAGGGCTTATTCGCGAGCGTTACACCGCCGACATAGCTATAGTCAACCTCGACCGCCCGCAGTACGTCGGCTGTGACAGAACGAACGTGCCTGAATTCGTCGTGTACGCCGGATCGTCCCGCGATGTCACGGCCACTGTTGTATCAGGCAGACTTCTTTATAAAGATGGGGAATACCTGACGCTCGACCCGCAGGAGATAATCAAAACAGCATCGAGACACAGAACTGAAATAATCGACAGATAGGGGACGTGACCTCCATGGGAAATCACATCTTGCTTGTGCCAAAAACAGAAAACTCTCCGGCCAAGATAAAAGACCCCGGAGTCATAAATATGGTCAAGGCGGGAAGCGCCGTCTACAACGCCAAAAGCGGCGAGGTACTGCTTCTGCCTGACGGAGAGACCAAAATGCGAACGCTGGCCTCAGAACTGAAGTCAGCGCTGTTTGAAACATGCGGCATACAACCTGTCGACTGCGGCAGTGACTCAGCGATACTCTCAGTGGCGGAGCGCTTCGCGCGTGATTACGGAGATGACGCCACAGCGTTCTGTGAGGAACGCGGACGGACGCTGCGCATTCTGTCGTGGAATAAAGACGTTGACGTTGCGCGGAGCCGCGCGCTTCTGATGATGGATGCGGCTATAAATATTTTGAGAAGTCATGACGTAAATCCAAGAGGAGTAACTTTTTCCTTCGTTCAGGAGGCAGTTGCATCCGGCGCTCTGTCATTCAGCCTGGCGTCATGCAGCGATGCGGGAGCCATAGGAGCGAGGCAGGGGGTATTCTGCAACGCTTGCGGAGCAATTAGCCTTCCGGATTCGCCAAACGATTTCAAGCCGATCAGTGATCCTTCGGATGAAGTGGAAGAGGCGCTGGAGGATGTCGAGACCCCGGGGGCAAATACCATCGCAGAGCTCTGTGACCAATTGGGCATAGACGAGTTACACACAATAAAGGCCATGCTCTACGCGGCATCCGACTCGTCAGGCGAACTTCGCGCGGTTGCGGCATTCGTCCGCGGGGATCGCAACATCAGCATGAACAAGCTGTCGAGCTGGGTAAAGACCAATTTGGAGTTCGACGGGCTTCACACCGCCATGGCAAACGAGGTCCAGAGCCTGATCGGAGAGGTGGCCGGCTACTGCGGCCCGATAGGCATGCCGCAGAGCGTCCATATAGTCGCCGATGTAAGCGTAAAGGACTCTAAAAACATGGTGGTTGGCGCAAACCGTCCCGGCTATCACAGAAAGGGCTGCTGCCATCCACGGGACTTCAACCCGGCCATTGCGGATATAGCTTGCGTGACGCCTGGAGCTCCATGTTCCTGCGGCGGCACATTCGAGAGCTCTCATCTACGGGAGTCGGGGGTGCTGCAGCTCGGTCTCTCGGACGAAATCGGTGGAGGAGGCATCGGTGCATTATCCTGGCGCGACCGCGTCGGAACGCACGACTATCCCATTATATGCTCCTGCAATATTTCTCTCGAATCCATACTGCTTGCAACGGGATAAACTCGGCGAAACACTAAGTTTTTTCGGTGGTTCAATAAATCAACATTGCACAAAATTGCCAAAATATGAGCACAGGGCTGGTAAATATGCCCTGTGCTCATTTTGTAAAAAACTAGTTTTGATTTAAGAATTACAGTTAAGAATAGTAATTTCATTGATTGCCGCCAACAAAAACCCGTTTTATACTCAATACATGAAGGATGACATATCTCAAATAATATGTTAAATTTTGTCGTGGGGTGATGATGAAATGGCATATGAGTGGGATCCAAGTCTGGAGACTGGGCACGAAGTGATTGACAGTCAACATCAACAGTTGATCGCGGCTGTAAACAACATCTATGATGCTTGCTGCTGCGGGAACAGGGATGTTGAGCTCACCAACACTCTGGATTTTCTGAACTGCTACATCGTGAAACATTTCTCCGAAGAGGAACGCATAATGATCGAATACGGCTACCCGGATTATGAATATCACAGACGTTATCACGAGATGTTTAAAGTCGATATCCGTGATATGACGAGAAAGCTGATGCAGGACGGCGTCAGTGAGTCGATTGTGAAGGAGATTCTGGGCAGCATTATAGACTGGCTGATCAACCACATCAAGAGTGACGATTTCAGGTTTACCGCTTGTATATCATCTACAAGGGAACCGCTGATTAAATAACCTTCGGCTGCAATGGGCGCCTTCGCCCGAAGAACATTTAGTCAGCGATTCCTCAAGGAAGCGCCAGCAAGAGGCGCCGCGCAAAAAACTCGCGCGGCGCCTCTTGCATATTTCGTATTATGGCTGATTTTACATCAGGCCAGAAAATACTGCTTTATGGGCCGCCCTTTTGCCTGATACTTATTTTTGACGTGCAGCTTGCCGGTGTTAACCAAGGCCTCGCAGTATTTTCTGACAGTGATTCTCGATACGCTCAAGACTTCCGCAATTTCGCCGGCAGATTGCGGCTCTTCCTTATCCTCGATAAACTGCATGACCTTCTCCAACATTTCGCTGTTTTTGATCGTTCCGGACACTATATGCTGGTGACGCTCGCGGGGGAAGAATATCGCGTCAAGACGTTCCTGCTGCAGCGGGTATTCAAGAGCTTCACCATATATATGGCGATAACGGAACATCTCCAGTGAAAAGCGAAGACGCTCAGGAGCTGCAGGTCTCAGGATTACATCCCATACGCCATACGAAATAGCATCCTGGATTAGTTCTTTTGTAGGATTCTGAACGAGCAACAGCAACTTAGCTTTGTGCATAAAGCTTGTAAAACTCTGCCATTTCTCAATATTATCCTGCCCGCCAATGATTAGAAGGTCTACGGGTACTACCTTCATGCGCTCAATGGCATCCTCCACATGTTCCACTTTGTCCACTACCAAGTAATTGTCGAAGTACCTTATAACCTGGCCGATGGAGAATAGGACCAGAAGATCAGATTCGACAATCAACAAATGAATCGACTTCATTTTACACATCACCTCACCTAATTAAATGTCACCCCGTGCTACAATAATAACACGATACCCAATAAATTGGGATATTTATACGTAAAAATATAATAATATTTTCATATTGGTTGTTTCTACCTGCTTTGACTAATCGTAAATACTGAGGAAGTGTTCCTAAATCCTAAAACTTAAATTTTTTCAAATATTTGAGGAATTTTGTAAAGTAAGAGCGATTCCTTAAGAGCTGCCGCTATTCCCGCATAAAGTTGTATGGACATCATACTGCCTCAGATCTGGAAACCTATGGAGTCAGCAAAAATCAGCGATTCCTGAGAAATGAAATTTATAATTTGCCATAACCCAGATTTCATGTTAGGATACCCAACATAACCGCATGGAGCAATGCGAAATAACTTGTACAGGGGGTATTCCATGAGGGACGGACAGCGCTTCTGCGACTCTCTTCTCCACTTCGGAAAAATTCGGACTCACATCTGCAATAAGAAAAGACTCTTTCAGCGGATCCTATTTTCTATCATCTTACTCCTTCTGCTAATTACATTTGCTGAAACCTCTATTGCCGATGTCAATTCTCCACAGGGAGCTCTTGATATTGCCGGCATAGTCCCAGGAAATTATTTATTTGCCGAGAAACGACAGGACATAATTGGTACAGCTGAGGCCGCCATCTCGTCAGTAAAGGGGATAGTCGGCCTGATGAAGCAGGTAAACGAGGTCAACGCCATGCTTTCTCCATCTGAAGATACCTCGCGGAGCTCTTCAAAAGAAGCGCTGGATCTCGTTTTGAAAGTTTCTGCGATAATTCCGGATTTTCCCGAAAATGAAAAAAACAAAACGCCGCTTACTCCCAAACCGGGCACAACAAAAACGGAGAAAGCCAAAACAGTGATAGCTCCGCCAATCAACAGTGTGCTCGACTCGAAAAATCTGCAATGGCCCACTGACGGCGTCATATATTCGGCATTCAGGGCCACCAGGGGAAAGAAGCTGCACGGCGCCATAGATATCGTGACCAAGAAGGGGACGCCAATCCTGGCGGCAGCAGATGGAGTCGTCTCGGTAGTCGCCAACGGCGGCAAAAAATACAGCGGGTACGGCAAGATAATCATTATAGATCATGGCAAGGGAGTACATACCGTCTATGCTCACTGCGACACTCAGATAGTCAAGATGGGTCAGAAGATTAAAAAGGGAACATTCATAGGCACCGTCGGCAGAACGGGCAGAGCTAGCACAGATCACGTTCATTTCGAAGTGAGAATCGCCGGCAAAAAGGTCGACCCGCTGAATTATCTGCCATCTCGTCCCGGAGTGGTGAAGACCGTCAACTGGCACTCAAAGAAAAAAAGCAGCAACTGATACTGCATATCCAAAATATGATAAATAGGGCCGAATCCGAGAATCACGGCGGATTCGGCTTTTACTATTCACCCTCTATTCGATCAACGATAGGCGCCACAAAAGATGTCGTTGCGTAAGAATCCCACGGGAACAGTATCCATGTGTCCTGACTGAATTCCGTTATAAATGTATCGACAATCGGGCGTCCCTCCGGCTTTGCGTACACAGTGGCAAAGTGTATGTCAGGAAACATATGCCGGACCTCGATTGCGGTTCTTCCAGTGTCGACAAGATCATCGATGATGAGCCACTTCGGATCCATATCCGCCAGATCAGGACGTTTCAGGATGTCCACTGTATCGCTCTGGCTGCGCAGGGTGTAGCTCGATATACACACCGTATCGACAACCCTTATATTAAGCTCTCTGGCTATAATAGCCGCTGGCGCCAACCCTCCCCGCGCAATGGCTATTATCCTCGACCAGTCATGTCTGACGTCAAGCAATTTCCACGCCAACGCCCTGCAATCTTTTTGAAGATGGTCCCACGAAATTGAAAATGTCTTGTGATAACGCTCCTCAGCGTCTCCCATGATTGTCCCCCTCAAAGCCAATGGATAAATTATGATGGCGCTATGTCGTGGAATTATACAATTTTATTAGACAGTGATACAGCACTGATTTAAGATATTCTGTTGCGCTTTTCCCATTCTCGTATAGAATAAGTTAATCAATCCCAGTTAAGATAAAACCCAAATCCAAATTAAGGAGTGATTGTGTTGTTTTTTAAAAAATTCATCTCTTCCGTTCTCGCTATGGTGTTTTGTGTTTTAGTTTCAAAAGAAGGAATTGCCTCAATCCAAGCGATGGCTCCATCTGAAATGAACCCCGGATTTGTCTATGTCGGTCCGGCCGCTGATGGCGGCTGGAGTTACATGCACGACATTGCTCGCAAGGAGATGGAGAAAGAATTCCCCGGTCTGAAGAGCAGCGTTGTGGAGTTGGTTCCGGAGGGACCTGACGCGGAGCGTGTGATGGAAACGCTCATCCGCAACGGGTCCAGGATAATTTTCGCAACGTCATTTGGCTATATGGACCCGGTCCAAAATGTGGCCAAACGTCACCCGGACGTGATCTTCATGCACTGCTCCGGCTATAAGCGCGCGGACAACGTGGGCGTGTACTTCGGTCGCGTTTACCAGCCCAGATACCTCTCCGGACTGGTAGCCGGAAAGATGACGAAGAGCGACGTAATAGGATATGTCGCTGCGTACCCCATACCAGAGGTCATCAGAGGACTTAACGCTTTCACGCTTGGAGTTCGCAAGGTGAATCCCAAGGCAGAGGTCAAGGTGGTATGGCTCTTCTCGTGGCAGGATCCCGCCAAGGAGAAGGAGGCTGTCAAGGCGCTTTACGATATGAAGGCCGATGTTATAGGCATGCACGCCGATACAGGAGCGGCGCCCCAGTCTGCTGAGGAGCTCGGCATTTACGTTGTCGGCTACAGCAGCGACATGAGCGGATACGCCCCGACAAAACACCTGACTGCCCCGATCTGGAACTGGGGCATGGTTTACAGTTACGTGCTGAAACAAGCACAGGCCGGCACATGGAAGTCCGAGGAGATCTGGTGGGGATTGAAGGAGGGGCTTGTCGGCCTGGCGCCTTATGGCAAAGATGTTCCGGAGGACGTCAAACAGCTTGTGGAGAGCGAGCGCCAAAGAATAGTCTCGGGAGAATGGGACGTTTTTTACGGTCCCATTAAAGATCAGAAGGGTAATATAGTGGTCGCTGACGGCGCCAAGATGACTGATGATGAAATGTTGTCACTCAACTGGTATGTCGAGGGCGTATCTGGAGAGATGCCGAAGTAAAACGCTGACTCTAAAGGGCTGGATCCTCTGGTCAAGCCAGAGGATGACAGGGTCAAGCCCAGACCATGAGCCGGGGGACTGGGTTTTGAGTGCGCACTCTCTGTCGTCCACCGGCTCGACCGGAGGACCCATTTTGACCTTGCTCTAGGGAACCGCTGATTTAATAACCTTTGGGCTGCAATGGGCGTATTCGCTCACCCTCTTCACGGTTGCCGCAAAAATGGTCCTCAACATAGCTCTGCTATGCCTGTGGCCATTTTCGCGACAACCGTTTCGATGGAGAACGAATCCACTCCATTTCGCCGCAAAGAACATTAAATCAGTGGTTCCTTAGGGAACCGCTGATTTAATAACCTCACAGTGGTCATCTTCAACTATTATGTTGTTCGGGCAGGGCGCCCTTTCCATATCGACCAGGAGGGGTTCGGAGTCAGGGACAGATCGGATCTGCTGCCGCGCATATATGAGCTGTATCCTGCGCTCGCAATCATTACCGCGTTATCCGTACAATAACTGCGAGGCGGCAGAAAAACTTCCCAGCCCTTTTTTTCCCCCGCCGCCGCAAGTTCATCCCGCAGCGCAGTATTGGCCGCAACGCCGCCTGATATCGTTATTCTCCTGACACCAGTGATCTTTGCCGCAAGCTCCGTCTTCACCAGCAGTGTCTCCGTTATGGCCCTTTGATATGAGGCGCATATGTCGGCGATAGGCAGCTCAGAGTCGTCAGCACACAAATTCTTGAGCTTTTGTATCGTAGTACGCAGTGACGTCTTCACCCCACTGAAACTGAACTCCACGATTTGTGAACTCTTCAAAGCCACAGGAAAGCGATAGGCGTTTGGGTCTCCTCCAAGTGCCGCTCTCTCTATTACCGGTCCTCCAGGATATGGCATACCGAGGAGCTTGGCAGCTTTGTCGTAGGCTTCTCCAGCGGCGTCGTCGCGCGTCTCTCCAAGCAGCAGATAGTCCCCAAAATCTTTAGCCAGCACGATTTCAGTGTGACCTCCTGAGACTATGAGACACAAAAAAGGAGGCCTTAAGCTGGGATTGGCGACTATACCGGCGAACAGATGACCTTCCAGATGATTTACACCTATCAAAGGAACATTCCATCCCTGCGAAAGAGCCTTAGCTGCCATGACCCCCACCAACAGAGAACCCATAAGGCCCGGCCCTGAGGTTACAGCTATCAGATCTATATCTCCAGGCCGGACGCCCGAACTGGACATCAGAGCGCTGAGCAGCGGTATCAGAACCTCCTGATGCTTTCTGGACGCCAGTTCGGGAACGACTCCGCCAAATGGAGCGTGATCCGTGATCTGACTGGAGACCACATCTCCAATTATTTCCCTCTCCCCTCTCATCAAGGCCAGGGCTGTATCATCACAGCTCGTCTCAATGCCGAGCGTTATGAAATCAGTTTTCACGATATATTTAGTGACAGCCGCCTCCGCCGCACGAACAGCCACTACTGCAGCCTCCGGCACAACTCTTGGATTTGCGCCGACGCCCCTCCAGATGTATCAATACCTTGCACCTGCATCTGGGACACCGGTTCGCAAAGTTATCCGTCTCGAATTTTTCACCGCACTCCGCGCACTTATATATGTGCATGCCTATACTACCTCACTTTTTATTTTTTATTGGTTGCTCAGTGGAACGCGCCACTTAGTGGCAAAACCATCGTAGCTAACTGTGATCTCCTCACCGGGTTTAACATACTCCGCAGGCACGTAAAAGCCCATATATCCGCTGTAACCCTGGCCGAACTCCTTGACTCCAGGACGTATCTCCGCAGAAGGGTTGCTGCCGATACCTGTGAGTATATCGGACTTCTTGAGGCTATACCCTGCGACCGACATTTTCTCGGGATCAAAGGATAATGACTTGTAGACCTGAAGCTGGGCCGTGAGGAGAACACGCCCTTTTTTATTATACTTAGTCGAATACAGAAACAGAACCTCCGGGACATCTGTAGACGGTCCGCTGCTCGAATCGGGCTTTCTCAATCGCCCTATCTCACGCCCAAGTTTGTTGTCAATATAGAGAAAAGTGAGCTTGCCTCGCGAATTCAGGACTATTTCATCAATTGCGTCCCCATCGATCCACAATGAGAACGTGCGATGTCTTACCAGCTCCACGAGTGCGCTCCCATCAGAACCCAACGATTGCCCCGCATCCATCCACACCATGACCAAAGAGGCAATTATCAGAAATGTCAAACGAATAACAAACTTGTAAGATGTCAACCACATAATAAGTACCTCCTATTTCTTTCCCTTGTCAAAAGAATGCCGTATCCACGTCCATTCAGGACATCTCAGCACAGTAGAGACAGAAGCGTAAAGCAATCCTCCGAACACGACTACAAGCGTCATCCAGAACAAACGCCATGCGAATCCGGAGTTTACCGGATACGGATGATATCTCATGATAACAATCAAAGCTACGGCCATCACCGAACACGATATCATCAGGCGGAGTAGCCAAACAGACTCGAATAACCTTATTCGTACGCCAAGATCCCTCGCCAGCAACCACGCAGCCAGGAAAGCCGCCCCGGTAAACGCACATGACGTGCCAAGAGCGAGCCCTTTATGTGAGAACCACTGCATCAAGACGGCGCCCAGAATAAGATTGGCGCACACGGTGAATATTGTGACGCCCACAGCCTCCTTGGGGAGACTGCGCGCATAGAGAGCTCTCATCAAAACGGTATTGCATGCTATGCCTGGCAGACCTGCGGCGTAACATGCGAGAGCGCCGGATGTCGCCTCCCACGCCCACTCATTGAATGCCCCGCGCACCAGGAGTATATGTACTATAGGCCGAGCGGTCAAGATAAGCGCAAGTGCGGCAGGAAGCACCACGAAGAGATTAAAGCGCAGAGCATCTCGCAGAAAGATGTTGAACCCATTTTTATCCGTGCTGTCCAGCCTTGAAAGCATGGGTAGAACCGCCTGGGATATGGCAATCACAAAGAGCCCCAGCGGAAGCTGGATTATTCTGTCCGCGTAGTTGAGCACAGAAATCACGCCATCACCCAAAAAAGACCCCAGCATTCTGCTTATTACAGGATTTATCTGGTTCAGAGACAGCCCCGCCGCATATGGAAGAAAGAGCTTCAAAGTCTCCCTCAGGTCGGGATTGCGCAAATCAGGGCGCAGAGGAAGGATCGGATATCCCATTCGTCCTGCCCATGCGCATTGCAGTATCATGCTGCAGACGCCTCCTGCCAAGACTGCCGTGACCAGAGTCCAGATGGATATCCGCTGTCTAAATGTCAGTAAAATAGCTATGAACGCCAAATTGCTCACAGCCGGGGCAATCGCCGGAACGAAAAAACTTCCGATGCTGTTCAACACCCCCATTGCCAACGCACCCACTGATACTATGATTAAAAAAGGAAACAGCGACCTCGTAAAAGTGACTGCGGCGAGTCTCTGTTCATAATCAAAACCTGGGGCTATTATCTTGACCAGTACGGGTGAGAATAACACTCCAATCAGAACAACCAGCGCGCACGCCGCCAACAGAATTGAAAGCACGCTCTGAGCGAGTTGCTTGGACGCCTGTTCGCCATTTTTTTTGAGCACTCGGGAGAATACCGGTACAAACGAAGCTGACAAAGCTCCCTCGGCAAGCAATTGACGCGATAGGTTCGCCAGTGTATAGGCCACATAGAATGTGTCGAGAGTGCGAGTCGCGCCAAAAAAGACCGCAGTCAAAACTTCACGCAACAGACCAAGCACTCTGCTGGCAAGTGTCCCAAGCATCATTCGGAGAGCGCGATTTACCATGCCAGGCATTTGATTCGATTGATCGACCGGAGGGGGCGTGTTTTTTTCAAAACTTACCACTCGAAGCGCTCCCCTAAATAGTATTTTTTTGCAATGGGATCGTTGGCTATTTTTTCAAGAGGTCCCTCCAGCACAACGCTCCCCCGGTGCATGAGGTACGTTCTGTTTGTTATGGCCAGGGTTTCCCTAACGTTGTGATCAGTCAGCAGTATTCCATATCCCTTGCCGCAAAGTTCGGCGACTATCTCCTGAATGTCATAAACCGCTACTGGGTCGATTCCGCTGAACGGTTCGTCCAACAAAATAAAGGAGGGCTTCATTGCCAGACATCTCGCAATCTCGACCCGCCTTCTCTCTCCTCCCGAGAGGGCGTATCCCGGCGCTGTCGTTATATGCACCAATCCCAGTTCATCTATCAATCTTTCGCACTCGATCTCCGTTTCATGCTTATCAAGACCGTTTGCATGAAGCACCAACCTGAGGTTATCATGGACTGACAGCCTGCGAAAGATCGATGCCTCCTGCGGAAGATAACCGATTCCTCTGCGCGCGCGCAAATACATGGGCATTGCCGTCACGTCGGCGCCCTCGATCAAAACCCTGCCGGAGTCCGGCATAATGCGTCCCACCATCATATAAAACGTGGTGCTCTTTCCAGCGCCGTTGGGTCCCAGAAGACCCACTATCTCACCGGTGTTCACCGTGAGATTCACGTCATTTACAACTAATCTGTTCTTAAAACCCTTAAAAAGATTCTCCGCTATTAATGACCCTGCCACAGCGTACCCCATTCCCACCACATAGATGTTTTAATTCTTCTGCATCTCAAAGATGAGGACCGTGTTTCCTATGGCGTCGACCCTTCCAGAGTCGAGGTCGTATACGATGTTCTCGGAGCTCAAATTACGTCCGGCCTGAGTTATCGTTGTATTCCCCGATACCACCAATGTTCCCCGAGCCACTGAAAATATTCCCTTGTCCCCAGTCACCTTCGTAACGGCTCCCCCGCTGTCCGGCATAGTTATGGCTACCTGTCCATCCGCTACCAGTTCCACAACTTCGCCGACATTGATTACCCCCTCAGCTTTAGCGGCGGATAGTGTTATCCGCCTTTTTATGTCGGTATAATTTCTTATATTTTCGGCGAAGAACGTTTCTTGATTCCTTGATATTTTGTCTGCATCGAGCGAATAAGTCTCGAACTCGCCCACAACGTTTCCAGATGCTGAGTAGTTCTCGCTCCCCATGCTCCAAATTACTGTCTCCGCAGCCAAACGCTCACCCGCGTTCGACAACTTGACTCCTCCTGAAGCAGTTATAGTTTTATTTTTTGACTTATCAGTCCCGTTTGCGGTCTCTTGAAGCTTGATGGAGTCACATGTTATATCCAAAGACCTGCCGTCCAAATTATGGAAAAAGCCTTTGACATTTCCGCGCATTTCAAAATTGCCATCGCTGACCGCTCCGAGTCCCCAGTCTCCGAAAATTTCACCGTCAGGTCCCTTAAAGCGAACATTACCGGATGCAGTTATCACTCCCTCTGACGGAGAGTATTTCATCGAGTCGGCCTCAAGCGTGGCTGTATTCGCACACAACGCACGTAAAACAAAAGCCGGCATAAAAAATACAGTCAGCATACACATAAATACAGCTGCCAGAGATTTCCTCATATCATTCACAAATTGGACACCTCCGACGATAAAAAAATGACCTCATAACCAACCTCAACTCATGCGCCCGTGAAGGGCGCAACAGGCGCCGCAAAACTTAATGAGATTATATCACGATGTTCCAACTCACGCGCCCGTGAAGGGCGCTACGGAACCCACCAAGAAGATATTGAGCACGATGCAAGGGCCGCAGGATTTTATATCGGTTCTTTGCCAATGTATTCGATCAACGCTCAACCAGAACAAAAATCTATGGGTGAAAGAAGCAAAGCAGGCCGGTGGAATACCCCACCTGCTTTTTGTGAAATTACGCATAAATACCGATTTTTTAACGGAGATTTATGCTTATCCGAAAATACCGGAAATGTTACATATACTATATGGTAGAGAGATATAAAACAGAATAAAAAATCATGACTATCAAGTTTACTCAAGCAGTGGCTTGTGTTATGCGAGCGAACGTAGCGAACGACGCTCGAGGTGATGTCGGGCGAGGAAAATAAGGGTATGGATGCCCGTATTTTCAGTTCGTTCGCGAAGTAAGCCGCATGGCACAAGGTACTAGGCCGGTTACATGACGCAACTTTATAGTCATATAAAAAATTGAACTAAACAGGCTCCCGGCGAGCGAGAACTAAAAAGCCCGTCGGGAGCCTATTCATGTTAAGCCTCCGGAATCTATTCCGGGGTTGCGCGCAGCGGGCAAGTTCCAATGGATCGTTCCGAATGGACCATATGTCGGACACGGCAAGCAGACAGGGAAACCAGAAGGGAGAGTGCGGGAATGGCTATAGCAGAGTTTTGCGCAATGTTTGAGGCAGAGGATGAGGAAAAATTCGAAAAATCATTCAGCGAACCGATAAAACCAGACAAAAAAACCGTTTACTCGGACGATGGCGAAGATGATCAGAGGAGTTGTATTCGAATCACGTGCCCGAAGTGCGGGGAGCGGATTTACCTCGTTAAGCACAATGGGGGGACATTATACTGCGACGAACTCGGAAATGGCTGGCCAAAACATGCTTGTTATGACTATGGTCGGGCTGCTCCAAAAAAACATTCGGCAGAAAATAGAAAACTCCTCTCTTTTAGAGGACATGACAACGACCAAGCTAAGGCCGTCAAAATCGGCGACACAGTCCAGTTTCTAATACTTGAATCGGACGGGCGGAATATCGAACGAACTCTCGTCGAAACCATAACGCAATCCAAGAAAGATCAGACGCTTTCTAAAGACAGCCCGATTGGGCGGGCAATATTGGGGCGTAAAGCAGGCGAGACAATAGAGTATGTTTCCGGGAAAACTCCACGCAAGGTTAAGATAATTGAAATAATGCAGCCCGCAAAAAATTCGCGATAAAAGATTTTGGCGTGCGCCTGACACTGGCGCACTTAAGCCGTAATAACACTTAAAACTTCCCATCGGACGCATCGCTTTTTATCGACTGGAAAAGCCGCAGAGTAAATTTTGGGGCAAAAACACGCAATGGTTTGCGGGAAGCATCAATGCGATAAATGAAAGAAGGGAGGCGGTCGGGAATGAACAGAATATACCCTGCATTGAAGCCCCCGAGGGCGCGTTTGACTAATATGAGCTTGGGAAGGGCGGGACGATAATGGCTAAGATGTATCCTTATTGGGGATTGCCTGATGACGACTGGACAGTGGACACGGATGGGTTTATGAAATGGGTTGAAAATCAGATGTGGCTCGCCGTCCGCGTCACCAATTGGAAAACACGATGGCACGACTTCCGCGTGTGGAAGAAAGAAAAGGACATAACGGAGGACGCCGGAGTCGAGGGCATAGCGTGGAAAGCGTACATAGCGTGGAGGGAAGAGCACATGGATCCCGAAATTAAAAAGAATCTAACCAGAGTGTTCATTGAGTATGGAGGCGACATAGCATGGGTCTTAGAGCAGATAGTCAAATAAATTTACAGGCAAGATATAGGAAACGCGTTTTGCGCTGACAGTCAATGGAGTGATGAACTAAGTGAAGCGAACACATTACAAGGGTACGTGGTATTTCATAAACCGAGTACATACGTGAAATCACTGTTATTTTGTTATAATCCACCGATAAGCGCGCACGGCAAAACCAGTGCCCGGGAGGAGTATCACCATGTCAGACACAATTTCCCACATAGATTGGGAGAGCTCGAAAAAATTTCTGCGCGGGATTGGATTAGGGACCTCCATACACTCCGCGCCTCAGATGCCATCGACCCAGGCGTCAGCAAAGGAGGCCGCTCGCCTCGGCGCTCCGCACGGGGCAGTATTTGTGACGGACTATCAGAGCGACGGCAGAGGAAGGCGAGACCGCGCGTGGCACTCCATTCCACGTGTCGACCTGACGTTTTCAACGATCTTCAGGCTCGACGTTGCAACCAGGCACGCGCACCTGTTGAATTTGGCCGCAGCGCTGGCTGTTGCAGCCGCGCTCGAAAAAAATTTCACCGGCTCGCGGGACCGCGTTAACATAAAGTGGCCCAATGACGTCCTCGTGGACTCCAATAAGATATGCGGAATAATCTGCGAGGGCTCCGGAACAGTCGAACATCTGGACTACGCCGTGCTGGGCATAGGGCTCAACGTCAACAGGACGGAGGAGAATCTGCCGACGCCGGATTCTCCAGACAGACCGCGCGCCACGTCCACACTGGTATCGTTCGGCAAAAAATTAAACCTGCCCTCCATTCTGGCGGATGTCTTAGCCGAACTCGACATATTATCGGCTATGATAACGACTGACGACGGAAGGAGACAGCTTGTGGATGAATACAGGACCAGGTGCTCCACGATCGGAAAGAGAGTCAGGGTAATATCCGACGACGGGGAGACTTTCGGCGAGGCCGCAGGCATAACTGACGATGGAGAGCTGCTCCTAGACATCGGCGGAGAGATTGTAGTATTCGATGCCGCCGACGTAGTTCACGCCCGAGTACAATAATACTTTAAGGCTTTGACAATATCCCCGGCGATCTGTATAGTTATTCAGTCAGTCTCAAGGGACGGGCCAGACTAGGAAGGGACGTGAGATAGGGTTGAAAGAGAAGATCCAGCTTTACGGGTTCAACAATCTTACTAAAACGTTGAGCTTCAACATTTACGACATATGTTATGCGAAGACGGATCGGGAAAAAAAGGACTATATAGCGTATATCGACGAGCAATACAACTCAGACAGATTGACCAAAATCCTGCGCGGGGTCACCGACATAATCGGGGCGTGCGTTCTCAACATATCCAAGCAGGACTACGACCCGCAGGGGGCGAGTGTTACCATCCTCATTTCCGAGGACCTGGTTCCACCCGATCAGATAGATGTATCGTGTAATCAGGGAGACAGGGCGCGGCAGCTTCTGGGGTGTTCCGACGACTATATACCCCGCGAGACGGTCCTGGCTCATCTTGACAAAAGTCACGTCACGGTCCACACATATCCCGAATTTCACCCAAACAACAACATAAGCTCATTCAGAGTTGACATAGACGTATCCACATGCGGCAAGATCTCCCCTCTGAACGCGCTCAATCACCTGATAGATTCGTTCGACTCCGACATAATAACCATGGACTATCGCATACGCGGCTTTACTCGCGATGTGGACGGCAAGAAGTACTACAAGGACCATGAGATAAACTCCATACAGAAGTACATAGACAGCGACACTCTGACGCGTTACGACGCCATAGACATAAACGTCTATCAGTCGAACATATTCCACACGAAGATGATCCTGAAGGAGATATCGCTTGGAGACTACCTCTTCAACGTGGATCCGAGAGAACTGTCGCCTGAGGTCCGGCTGTCCTTGAAGGACCAGATAAACAAGGAGATGCTGGAGATATACTACGGCATGAACATGTACTGACATGAGCGGAAAAAAAATAGGCCTGTCACAGAATACGGCCCCGCTCCACGACGCTCTGGCGGCCTACAGGACAAACCGCATAGTGCCGTTTGACGTGCCCGGCCACAAGCAGGGTCGCGGTACCCCGGAGCTGACGGCATTTCTGGGCCGTGACTGCATGTCGGTGGACGTAAACTCCATGAAGCCGCTGGACAACCTCTCCCACCCGACGTCAGTGATACGCGACGCGGAATCCCTGGCTGCGGAGGCGTTCGGAGCGGACGCGGCGTTTTTGATGGTAGGCGGCACTACTTCGGCGGTTCAGGCGATGATCATGAGCGTATGTCACGCCGGGGACTCCATAATAATACCGCGCAACGTCCACAAATCAGCCATAAACGCGCTCATACTCAGCGGCATCAGGCCTATATACGTCGACCCCGGCATCCACGCCCGTCTCGGAATATCTCTGGGCATGGACGCTGATGACGTGGCTGGCGCCATCGAGGCAAACCCTGACGCGAAGGCGGTTTTTATCAACAACCCGACCTATTACGGCATATGCCCTGACCTCGAAAAGATAGTGGATATGGCGCACAAGGCCGGAATGGCGGCGCTTGTAGACGAGGCGCACGGCACTCACTTCTACTTCGGCGAGGGATTGCCGCCAAGCGCGATGTCAGTCGGCGCGGATATGTCATCTGTGAGCATGCACAAAACAGGAGGCTCACTCACGCAGAGCTCCTTGCTCGTCATGAAGAGCGCACTCGTAGAGCCGGACTACGTCCGGACGATAATAAACCTGACGCAGACGACAAGCGCGTCGTATCTGCTCATGAGCTCGATAGACATAGCGCGCAAACACCTGGCCACTGAGGGCAGTGAGATATTCCGCAGGGTCCTGGAGCTGGCCGAGTACGCTCGATCAGAGATAAACGGGATTGGCGGCTATTACGCCTTCAGCGGTGAGATAGTGAACGGGCGCGACATAGCGGCGTTCGACGCGACTAAGCTGTCAGTTCATACGCTGAAGATAGGACTCGCCGGAGTAGAGGTCTACGACATACTGCGTGACGACTACGGGATACAGATAGAGTTCGGGGACATGGGCAACTTGCTCGCAATAATTTCCGTGGGCGACACCCATTACAACATAGAGCGGCTGGTATCGTCGCTCGCGGAGATAAAGCGGCTCCACTCCAAGGAGGGACTTGACCTGTGGGATCACGAGTACATACCCCCTGTCGTCAGGCTCTCCCCGCAGGAGGCGTTTTACGCCCCGCGAAGACCAGTTCCGATTAAAGAGAGCTCGGGCGAAATATCGTCGGAGTTCGTGATGTGCTATCCTCCCGGGATCCCTATACTGGCGCCGGGAGAGTTGATAACGGAGGACGCCCTTGGCTACATACTCTACGCAAAGAGTAAGGGAAGCCTAGTAATGGGTCCTCAGGATATGACACTGCAAAACATACAAGTTGTGAGTTCGAATTAGGGGGAACACGACATGGAGCTCTGGTATACTGAAGAACACACGCCTGCCGTACGTTTTTCAATAAAGGTGAGAGAGCAGCTGCTCTGCAAAAAAAGCCCATTTCAGCAGATAGACATCTTCGACTCCGCCGAGTTCGGAAAATTTCTCACGCTCGACGGGCTCATGATGGTAACAGAGTATGACGAATTCATCTATCACGACATGATCGTGCACGTTCCAATGGCGACCAACCCTTCGATCAAGAGGGTGCTCGTCATTGGAGGCGGCGACGGCGGCACCGTGCGCGAGCTCACGAGATACGACGGCATAGAGCGCATCGACATGGTGGACATCGACGAGATGGTCGTCGACGCGTGCAGGGAACACATGCAAATAACGTCGTGCAAGCTCGGCGACAAGAGGGTCAACCTGTACTTCGAGGATGGGCTGAAGTTCGTCAGAAGGTACGAGAGCGCCTATGATCTCATCATAGTCGACTCCACCGACCCCTTTGGCCCAGGGGAGGGGCTCTTCACGAGGGAGTTTTACGGAAACTGCTTCAACGCGCTGTCGCCGGACGGCATACTCGTCAATCAACACGAGAACCCCTACTATGAATCGTACTCCACCGCGATGAAAAGGGCCCACCGCAGGATACGGGAGCTCTTCCCAGTCTGCAGGGTGTATCAGGCGCATATACCGACATACCCGTCCGGACACTGGCTCTTCGGGTTTGCGTCCAAAAAACACGACCCGATAAGGGATCTGGACGCTCCCGCGTGGAACGGACTGGGAATCGAGACTCGTTATTACAACACGGATCTGCACGTGGGCGCGTTCATGCTCCCGAATTATGTAAAAAAAGCGCTCGAACGGGACGACTGACATGGAACTCAATGTACAGACCTTTATAAGCTGTGATTCAAAATATGAGGACGCGAATGTGGTGCTCTTCGGAGCCCCGTTCGACTCGACGACGTCGTACAGGCCAGGCGCGAGATTCGCCAGCTCTGCGATACGCAGCGAATCCTTCGGCATAGAGACATATAGCCCATACCTCAGAGGCGACATCACAGACTATAAAATCTTCGACGCCGGAGATCTCGACCTGCCCTTCGGCAACGCGGGAAGAGTGCTCGATACAATAGAGTCCTTCTGCGGCAAGGTGCACGACGACGATAAGATGCCGGTCATGATAGGCGGCGAACACCTCGTCACCTTCGGAGCTGTCCGGGCGGCGGCGGCGCGTTATCCCGACCTGGCAATCCTTCACTTCGACGCCCACGCCGACTTGAGACGGGACTACATGGGAGAATTTCTCTCGCACGCCACGGTCATGCGCAGGGTGTGGGACATCGTCGGGGATGGCAGAATATATCAGTTCGGCATCAGGTCCGGCAGCAGGGAGGAGTTCGAGTGGGCAATGGATCACGTAAGGATGGAGCAGTTCAACGCGAACAGCATAGACAGCTGCGCTGAGGCCGTAGTATCCCATCCGGTGTATATAACAGTCGACCTCGACGTAATCGACCCGGCTGAATTTCCCGGAACCGGAACGCCTGAGGCCGGGGGCATGTCGTTTCGCGCGCTCCACGACGCTCTGACCAGTCTGAGAGGACTGGACGTCATAGGCTTTGACCTGTGTGAGCTCTCGCCTCATTACGACGCTTCCGGCGCGTCTACAGCCCTCGCCTGCAAACTGCTTCGGGAAATGCTGATAGCTTTCTCCTGACAGTATGTAGATTGACAATTAACCTGAATTGAACGATTTAACAGTATCCCTGCTCCAGATGGCGGCGACGGAATCTGACGCGAAGATCAATATAACACGAGCGAGAGAGATCTTCCATAATCTTACTGAGATGCCGAATGTGCTCGTGCTGCCAGAATTATGGCCCGGATCGCGCGTATCTCGTGACTCGGCTCTGAGTGCTCGTGAAGCTGTCTCTGAACTCTGCGCGGAGCATGGGATATATGCGGTGGCGGGAACGATACCCTGGGCGGATGAACGGGGAATATCCAACAGAGCGTGGATATTGGACGACCTGGGACGTGGATTCGCGTTTTACGACAAGACTCATCTGTCTTCGAAGGACGGAGAGGGCTTGATGTTTGTGTCCGGGAATTCAGCGCGCGTCTTTGAAGCGTGCGGGGTAACCAGTACCGTTATGACAAGTTACGACGCGCTGTTTCCGGAGTTCCATCGCTCGATATCGCTGTCGGGCGCTAAAATTTTTTTCGTGGTCTCCAGGTGGAGGTCCGACATGGGCGGCATATGGGAGTCAACGCTTCGCGCAATCGCCGCGTGGAATCAAGTTTTCGTCGCTGCCTGCAACCAGACAGGGGAATCGGCGAGCGGAAAATTCTTCGGGAACTCCATGGTCGTCTCTCCGTCCGGGGATATTCTTGGACGGCTGGGCGATGAGGAGGGGGCCCTGTCAATTACGCTGGACCTCCGTGAAATCAAGAGGATCCGCAGGAATTTATCCATCGAACATGATAGACGTAACGATATTTATACGATATTATCTTGACGCTCTCATATTAATATCTTTGTTAAAAGGGGTTTTTTTCTTGTCACCAGCAAATATTCCATTTGAGCATTTAGAAGGGGATGGCTGGGATGATGTTTTCAGTTCTTTTCTTAATTTTGGAACTTCACATGACTTGAAACACATCACCCGCGAAAGTCTTAAAATACTCTCCACTATGCTCTCCCAAGTGCCTTTTGGGGTAGTAGTTGTGGATATTGACGATAAAATCATACTGATGAATCACACTGCCGAGGACCTATTAAAGCTCGACCGACCTCTCAAACCTCAGACAACATGGTCTGACGTCAGAGCTATGACAGATATGCGCAGCTACAAGGGCATACCCCTCACAGAGGATATGGACCCGATCTACATCGCCATAAGGAATATGGAGTGCGTTGCCGTCAACATACTCGTAAAAGCGTCGGAGCAGGAATCGAGCAACTGGCTGAACGTAACGTCATTCCCGGTCACAGATAGCGACGGAAAATTTATAGCCGGAGTCGCCACTCTGTTCGACGTATCTGAATTCAAGGGCATCCAGGACATTCTCTACCACAAGGCAACGCACGATCCCTTGACCGGACTCTCCAACAGGACTCTTTTCTCCGCCAACCTATGCAAGGAGTTCGCCAGGGCGAAACGAAAAAAATCAGCGTGCGCGCTGCTCGTAGTGGATATAGATAAGTTCAAGCGCGTCAATGACTCGCTTGGCCACGCCGCAGGAGACGACCTGTTGATGAAGGTTGCTAACAGAATCAGTTCAGAGGTTCGCGAGTCCGATGTAGTAGCCCGCCTGGGCGGTGATGAATTTGCCATCCTGCTGACGGATCTGAGTCTCGATAATGGACTTCATGTGGCCGGAGATATAGCTGACAGAATTTGCCGCTCCATTACAAACGCATTCCAGATAAAAGACGACGAGGTCTACGTCTCTGCCAGCATAGGGATAAGCCTATATCCCACAGACGGGCTCGATGAGACGGCGATCTTCACCAAGGCGGACGCAGCAATGTACAAAACGAAGGAGAACGGTCGCAATGGGTGGAGCTTTTGGGAGGATCCCGATAAGTCTGTGAGCTGAACTCATTATACCGAGAAATATTTTGCGAGTCTCTCCTCTATCCCTGGAGAATCCAGCTGAGAGAGACTTTTTTTTATATCGTCGATCGAGCCATAGGGAGCGCATGACATCAGACGCTCGGCGCGCGCTCTGCCAATTTCCGGCAGCGCCATGAGCTCAGGTAACGCTGCGGAGTTGATATCCAACGGGCGTCTTACGGCAGTGAGAGATCTGCCCCCCCTGCCGGTCACCATCACGTCCACTTTCTCACGCGCGCCTAGCGAACCTGACACAATACCGACCAGAGGAGGATAACTTCCGATCTGCCTGCCGAAGACGACGTTTCCGACCCGTCTCTCCGTTATGACATCCCGCAGAAGCGTCCCATCAGGCGCGACACGCTCCAGCATAACAGGATCCACCTCCTCCCTCACCCATCTCTTCCATCTGGAGTAATCGCGCTCCTTCAAACGCGACGGATTCGCGGCGAGCGCATATTCGAGCCCGAGGCCGGGGAACACCATTGCCCGCCTGATGTTGATGCGGCGGACGGCAAGTCCCTCATCGAGCAATGTCTCGAGGAATTTCGTGTTCCACGCCATGCCCTGGCCGGACTCGCCGGCGAGCCCAAACAAGAAGTTCAGCCCCGGCAGAAGCGAAGGAAGGGAGCACGGCGCGCGCCGAGCGCCTCCAACATCGTTTATCAGCCGGACCGCCATGAGCGCCTCCTCCATCGAGACCTTGAGGTTGTTCGCTCTCCTCGCCTCCGGGTCGAGGTTCTCTATCCCGAGCGAGAGACCGTCACCCTCAGTGTTGTAACGCGCTATAGCATCGATGCAGGCGGCGGATTCACCGGGAAAGCGGGCGATAGTCGCCGGGTTGCAGTTGTCCGTGTGAAGCACGCTCAGATTGCGGGCGATCCGCCTTATGCCGGAATAAAGCTCCTCGATGCGCGATGGGTTTGGGCGAAAACCCGAGGCAGTGAGCTCGCCTCCATACGCCAGGATATTAGCGGCCCGCCCCAGCCTGAATGCCGCCGCCCCAGCCTCGGCCAATGCTGATATCTCCCGCGCCACCCCCTCGACGCCCCTCTCCTCATACCCCGCGCCGGTCCCCTCCGCGCAGAAGCTGCACCTCACGGACAGACCGGCGGCTCGGTCACATCCCCGGGACAGCTCCATCTCCATCATCACGTCCGGATATGACGGATGTGACCGCAGAATGCCAGCCCCAAGCGACGCTATATTTCTGGAGCCGTCGAGCCAATCGTATGACCTCACGGCGTCGCTAATCCACTCGCCAGTCCTGCAATATATGTCTAAAGAAGCCTCGGGATCGCCTTCGGCTGCAAAGTCGACCCCGTCGATGCGGATTTTTTGGGCGCGCGCCCCGCCGCGCAGGGCATATCCATTGCGCACAGGTCCGCCCACCATCAGCACGCCCTTTCTCCTAATGCCCGATATCTCGCGCAGTTCACGCAGCGTGAGCGGCGAGCCTCCGCGATATCTCCCGGGCACTGTCAGACCCATTATGACTACGACGATGTCGCTGGATGCGATTATCTCATCGATCTCACGCCTCGCCTCCCTCCACTGGTCACACGCAGCGTAGCTCACGTCATGCCCGTGAGAGAAAAACACCCCCGCGCAGTACCTCACATATGGGGATACATACGGAGGCACGCCAAAGCAAGCCGGCTCATCGACATAACCGTCGAGTATTAGAGATTTCATTTAAAGACGCCTCCAAATTCGAAATAACGACACAGGACACAGGATCTTGGGGCCCTGCCCCAAACCCCGCCAGAGGGGCTAAGCCCCTCTGGACTTCCATAAAATGTGTAAAGAGCCTGGCGTCATGCGTTATTTTACATCAAACTCGCCGACAACTATCCTATCCTTGGCGTCCTTCAGACGCATGGTGACGGACTGTTTCTCGCACTCAGGGGTCCCGTAGCGGGTAAACAGATCGAGCTGTATCGTTGTGGCCTCCGAAATCATCTGCTGGGTATGGCCGTAAAAGTTCACCTCCACGCGATACTTGCCGGGCTTCGCAAGTTTCAGCGAGAACTCCTCCGGACCGTAGCCGACCGTGTTGTCAGGCGTTATCCGACCGCCCTGGTAGCTGAGCGGGACGCTGTAGAACGTCTCCTCCCCGTTCGGGTCGATGACGTGCAGGTCGACGTCGGTGTTGTCGGAGTCCCAGGTCAGCACTACGCGCAGGTCCAGGGGACGGTTCGAGAGAAATCGCGGGTCTATCCTGCCGGTGTCCAGCTCGACCGAGGACGCCGCCACTATCGAGTTGAGCTCCGTAAGGGCAATGACCTCGATGCCCGGGAAAGTCCTGCCAAAATCACGCTCCACCACGTCATACAACCTGTCGATGGCCATCTGATATTCGCCTATGGCGGCGTACGCGAGGCCGAGGTCCCTGTATGACTGAGGCTCCTCCTCCCCCATAGCCAGCACGCGTCTGAAAATGATCGCCGCCTGCCTGGCCCTGCCGGCCTCCAGCAGCCGATAGCCAAGGACCCGCAGGATGGAGCGGCTTTCCAGGTTCATCTCGGCCAGGTTAGAGAGCACGCGCAGAGACAGCGCCTCCTGCCCACGCAGGGCCAGTTGATGGGATACGTCCAGGTAGAAGGCGACGCTGTTCTCGTAGTCGGGGCGCTCATCCAGGTAGACGCGGTACAGGTCCTCGCTCCGCGCCTCCTTCATTCTCCCGATGTACGCGGCGTCAGGAGTCCAGGGGCGCAGGGTCACGCTGATAACTCCTCCGCCGTCAGACGCAACGCTATCAACGCGAGAGGCGGACATCCCCTGTATCGATAGCGCAGGGACCGGAGGCGCGTTTGATGGGGAACTGTCTTCGTAGTTCATGGGCTCGCTCAGGGCACTCATGTCGGATTCCATGAGACTTAACGACTCTTCGCCCCCTCTGGGCGGTCTCATAATCGGCTTATTTGACTGCGGAGGAATACCATCCTTCGGGAAATCGCGCTTCCACCACTCCTCTCGAGCGCTCCACTCCGCCAGGACGCGCTCCAGCTTGTTCTGCTCACCCCTTTGCGGCATCCCGCTCATTTGAGCCCGCAGGCGGTCGTACTCATCCTTCAGCTCCGCCGGGGGGTCGATTTCATAGCGGACATAATCTTGAGCGCTGTCCAGCACTATGAGGGACGTCTCTCGCGTCGCCATGCGGAACTCCCTGCCAATGCGGCGGATCTCCCCTCTGTTCAGGTCATACTCAGCCTCCAGAGACTCGACCTTCAGTGACGCCCACAATAACGGCACGCCATCAAAATACCGCCCATCATCCGCGCCGGCAAACATTGCGCTCAGATCCCGCTCGACCCTGCGCCCGTATGAATCCTCGAAGACCATACGAACGCCGCTGACATTGCCGTCAACCACGCCTGATGCGACCAATGCCGAGCGGGGCGCGGAGCGTGAGCCCAGGATGACATCCGATACGCCGCGCCCCTCGAGTGAGACGACGCGAGGCTGAATCCTCATAACGGCATCAAGCGCCGCAGGCGCGTCAAGGGCCGTGAGGTCAACAAGGGCCCCGCCGCTGGACACAGCCAGCCCACTCAACTTCGACACATCCGCGCCGGGCGCTGAGGTGAACGCAAAGAGCGGAGCGCCCGCCACTTTCAGCGGCGTCTCGCTGTAGTTGTCAAGACCATCTGAAAACAGTAAATACATATCGGCGCCGGCGGCGTCAAACGCTCCTAAGTTCGTAGCGCCATCGTACACCACCGACTCGAGTCTCCTCTTGACCTCGCTCCAATCTCCTTTTTTGACCGTAAAACGAACCTCGTCATCAGCTGTATCCCTCACGACCTGAAGCGAGACCTCGATGTCCTGCGCGCTCCTGAAGAACTCGTCCAGAAACGCGAACTCCCTTCCTCTCTCACGCTTTGCTCCGGACGCCGACGCATCCCACAGGATCGACACTTTTCCGGGATATGCGCGCGTTTTTCCATCCGCCGGAGCAGGTCCAGGCGATACCTCGGCTAGGAAATAGGTTTTACCGTTCCATCTGCCAAAGTATACGGCGTCGTTGTTGCGTGCGACCGAAAGCGTCAACATGCCGCCGCTGAATCTCACTCCCTCCGCCGATGCGGCGGCGGTGAAAAAATTTTCCCCGCTGCGGTTAAAATTCAGCGAGACGCCGCCGGGCACATCGCCTATTACCTTCGGCGCGTCCTGAACACCGGACGCGCGCACGCTCAGGCTGAATTTTTCGACGCTGCCGGCGTATGAGAGCGGCAGTCTGTATATCGGAACACCCTCTTCGCCGGACAGTCTCTCGCTGTAGGTCAGGCGCACGACGCGGCTCTGGCCCGGATTGAGCGGATAGACTCTGAGCTTGAAATTGCTGCCCTGCGTAACCTCGAGAAGCGCCGGGTCGACGTTCCGTCTGGCGATTGCCTCGAACGTCTCTCTCCCCTTCGCCTTATCTACGGGGACCGCATCGCGCATGGTCATTTTTTTGCCCTCGCTCATCGAGAGCGCGAAACCAGTGACTGTCTGCCCGTCCAACAGAGGAAACTGCAGATCGCCCTCCAACACACGACCGTTGGGATTGTAGAATGTCATCTCCACAGTCGTGACTGCCATGCCGCCTGTTATATCGCTCTCGATGCCGAGGCTGCGGAGCTCTATCGGACGTTCAGCCCCGCTTACGGCAATGCGCGCCTCCGGTATCACTCCTCCGATATCGCCTTCAGCGCCGTGCGCGCGTGACAAGACGGACAATGAACATGTAATGACAGCTGCGGAAATCAGTATCAACTTTATCAGTCGTGACATATCGGTCACCTCCAAGAGCAATGATACATTATCGGACAGCGCGCGTTGTCACCGCTCTGTCATAAAAATGTAACGAAATTGTAAAAGCATAGCCAAAGTCACAAGAGCGCACACGGACAAATGACGGCGTATTTACGATTTCTCGTGATTCGGCAAAAATATCGCGAACTTTAGCCGCCGCGTGAGCTGCCTTAATTTGCCTCGCACTGATAGTGTGATAAAATAACCATATCGGCGCTTAGCTAAAGGCTGATTCATTGATGGGATTACAACTTCGGCTCACAAGCAGGGCATTTCAAAAACAGTTTTGAGAAGTGCCTATTAAATATATTTTACTCAAAAGGTGGTTTGCGAATGTCAGGACATTCAAAATGGGCGAATATCAAGCATCGTAAGGCGGCTCAGGATGCCAAGAAGGGAGTTGCCTACCAGAGGCTGACCAAGAACATAATAGCGGCGGCCAAAGCGGGCGGCGGAGATCCAAACGCTAACTTCCAGCTCAAGGTGGCCGTTGACCGCGCCAAGGAGGGCAACGTCCCGATGGACAACATCGAGCGCGCGATCAAGCGCGGCTCCGGCAATCTAGAGGGAGTGACCTATGAGGACGTGACTTACGAGGGCTACGGCCCCGGGGGTGTGGCCGTGATGGTGGAGACCTCCACAGACAACAGAAACAGGACTGCGCCCGAGATGCGCTCCCTCTTCTCCAAGACCGGCGGGGCGATCGGGGAGCTCGGCTGCGTGGCGTGGAACTTCGAGCGGCGCGGCGTTATAACCGTGACCGGCAAGGGCATAGACGCGGACGAGCTGCTTGGGGTCGCCGTGGATGCCGGGGCTGATGACCTGAGCGAGGAGGAGGACGGCTTCGAGATAATAACCGATCCATCCGTCCTCTCGCAGGTGGCGTCGGCAATCAGGGACGCCGGCTACATAGTCGGCAACGTCGAAGTATCGCTGGAGCCAAAGACGACAATACAGGTCAAAACAAAGGAAGAGGCGGAAAAACTGCTCTCGATGGTAGACCGCTTCGAGGAACATGACGACGTCCAGAGCGTATTCTCCAATTTCGAGATACCCGACGAAATTCTGGCGATCCTCAACTAGCGGAAGCCGTAATATATGATCTGCTTCGGAATAGACCCCGGCATCGGGACTCTTGGGTATGGCGTTGTGTGTCAGAGGGGCGATGATTTGAGGGCTATGGACTACGGCGCAATATCGACTGAGCCGGGAAGGCCTCTCGCATTGAGATTAAACGACCTCTTTGGATCTCTCGACGCTAAGATAAAGGAACACAGCCCGGATGTTATAGCCGTCGAGCGGTTATTTTTCGGACGAAACACCACGACTGCGGAGATGGTTTTTCAGGCGCGCGGGGTGGTCCTGCTCATTTCGGCCCGGGCCGGTCTGATTCCATACGAGCCGAAACCGTCCGAGGTCAAGCTGGCCGTCTGCGGAAACGGGGCGGCTGAGAAGCAGCAGGTGCAGGGAATGGTTCGCCGCCTGCTTAACCTTGACCGCGACCCAAAACCCGATGACGCGGCTGATGCTCTGGCGGTCGCTATAACTGGGCTGTCGCTCGCCATGTACGACAGATAAGACGGCGACATACAGGATGATACGCAGCCTTTACGGAATTGTTATATCGATAAGCGGAGACGCAATATGTCTCGACGTCTCAGGGTTCGGGCTCGAGATATTCGCGTCCGGCTCGCTTTTGGCATCAGCCCGCGCCGGGGACTTCCTGCGCTGTTCGGCGTATATGCAGGTATCGGACTCAGGCATTACGCTATATGGCTTCTCGGACGAGACGGAAAGGGCGCTCTTCCTCGAGATCACCCAGGTGAAAACAATGGGCGGCAAACTCTCCATAGCAATCCTGCGCCACCTTGACGCGGAGACCATCCTGCGATCTATAACATCCCAGGACACGGCCCGCCTCGCAGTCCCAGGCGTGGGAACAAAGAGGGCCGAGCGAATCTGTTTCGAGCTGAAGTCAAAGGTTGAGAAAAAATTCGGCGCATTGCTGAAATCGGACATTCATGGACTCGGTTTGGGTTCAATCGACGGCGAGGTAATTTCGGGTTTAGTGGGGCTTGGCTTCTCGCAGAGTGAAGCTGCGCGGGCTGTGGCTCAGTGCAGGTCCGAATCGGAAGATCGAGGGCTGAGCGAGGAGGAGCTTATGATGTCGGCACTCGGCAGATTACAGAGGATATAAATTGACACAGCCCGGCAGGACGGAAAAAACGGATAAAACATTCGAAAATTTACGCGCCAGCGGCGAGGAGGACGCGCTATCCCTCCGGCCTCAGGCGCTGATGGACTTTATAGGCCAGGACTCGCTCAAGGACAAGCTCTCCATATTCATCAGGGCGTCCCAGAGCAGGGAGGAGCCGCTCGACCACACGCTCTTCTACGGGCCTCCCGGCCTTGGCAAGACGACGCTCGCGGGTATTATAGCGCGCGAGATGAACGGCAACCTGCGAATCACCTCCGGCCCGGCACTCGAGCGAGCCGGCGACCTTGCGGCAATACTATCCAACATACAGCCCAACGACGTCCTGTTCATAGACGAGATCCACAGAATGTCGGCGAACATCGAGGAGATACTCTACCCGGCTATGGAGGACTTCTGCCTGTCGATCATAGTGGGCAAGGGACCTCTCGCAAGGAGTATCCGATTACAACTGCCGCGATTCACCCTTGTGGGAGCAACGACCCGGCTCGGCCTTCTGACCTCGCCCCTTCGCGCCAGATTTGGCATAGTGGAACAGCTCCACCTTTACGCTCCGTCCGAACTGACGGAGATAGTCGTAAGGGGCGCCCGTGTGCTGGAGACCGATATAACGCAGGAGGCCGCGCGAGAGATAGGGGCCCGCGCGCGCGGCACGCCCCGCGTCGCGCTGCGGCTGCTGAGAAGAGTAAGAGACGTTGCGACTGTCAGGTCTATGGACGTGATAGAGGAACCGCTCGCTAAGGCGGCGCTGGATATGCTTGGAGTTGACACTCTCGGACTGGACGACCAGGATCGCAAATTTCTGAGCGCCCTTACCGAGTTATTTGACGGCGGGCCCGTCGGGCTCTCCACTCTCGCCGCCGCGCTGAACGAGGATTCTCAGACAATAGAGGATATTTATGAACCATACCTCATACAGAAGGGATTGCTGGAACGCACGCCTCGAGGCCGCAAAGCGACGAGAAACGCCTACGGATACATGGGTATAACACAGCCGGGCATACAACGGCAGCTCCCGCTCCCGGACGACGACATGATGGAGATGTGACGGTATTATAGGCGGGATTCAACGCTACAGGCTCATTTTTGTGAAGTCAGCTCCAGAGGGGAGGCACAGCCCTCTGGTACCGATAATTATAAAATATCAAAGGAATCGCTGATTAAATGTTCTTCGAGCGAAATGGAGCGGATTCGTTCTCCGTCGAAACGATTGTCGCGAAAATGGCCGCAGGCGTAGCGGAGCTACGCCCGAGGACCATTTTTGTGGCAACCGTGAAGATGGTGAGCGAATATGCCCATTGCAGCCGAAGGTTATTTAATCAGCGGTTCCCAAAATAAATACCCGGAGGTATGTTATGAAACCATTGATTGCTTCAAAGAAAACTTGGAATCTCGAGAACGGAGTGAGACTCCTCCTCTTAACAGTCGTGATCGCGGGGCTTCTTGCGGCGCGCGCTGAAGCGGTGCAAAATTTCAACATAAAAATAGGTATCGCCGACGGCGTCAAGAGCGGCAAGATCTCAGGCAAGGGATTGGTTCTCACGGATGCCAAAGGGACCAAGGTCAGCCTTGGCGACGGCTCGGTCATAGCAGTTTCAGGGAACGGGATATCTGCGGCGAAGAAGAACCTTACGCTGCCTGTGAGAGTCAGCGCAAAGGGAGGACTTGGCTGGGAAAATGTAAGATATCGCGGAAGTTTGAGTCTAGTGCGAGGCGGAGGCGGTTTTACGGTCGTCAACGAGTTGGATCTGGAGAGCTATCTGAGGGGAATACTCAAGATGGAGATGAATCCGGAGTGGCCGTTCGAGGCGCTGAAAGCACAGGCAATACTCGCGCGAACTTACGCCGCGAAAAACAGGGGAAGGTTTGCCGCTCGCGGCTACGACCTGGACGCGACCGAGAACTCACAGGTATATCGCGGAGTGAACGCGGAGGACCCGCGCACCGACAGGGCAGTTGCGGAGACGAAAGGCATGGTCTTGACGTGGAGCGGCGCTACCGCTGATATATTTTACCATTCTGACAGCGGTGGCTCTACGGCGGACGTCTCTCACGTCTGGGGCGGAACCATACCGTATCTTAAGACGCGTGCGGAACCAGTGAACTACACCTCCCCATACTCCACCTGGCAGGCAACCGTCTCAGCGGCGCAGATATCTTCGATAATGTCGAACATGGGCAAGAACGTCGGCAGGGTGAGCTCTGTCGAGGTGGCGCAGAGGGACTCCGCCGGCAGAGCGATCGCGCTTCGCGTCACCGGGGATTTGGGCTCCTCCGTCATCAAGGCTCACGCTTTTCGGATGGCTGCCGGCAGCAGCGTGATACGCAGCACCAATTTTAACATTTCGGGCGCATCCGGCACGTCGCCGGCCGCAGCGGCGAACCTCTCGCCAGCTCCGACTAAACCTGCCAACGCCTCACAGGTCGCGGCAAATCTCGTGAGCTTCTCAGGAAATATAGATCCTCTCATAGAGATGACAAAGGGCAACGTCTTCACAAACGCTGAGATGTTGGACATGCTGATGAACCCCGATAAGAGGGAGGAATATTTAAAAATAGGATTTCAGCGCATCTCCGGCAAACAGACGCCTCAGCCCGCACAGCCCCCTCAGCCCAAGGAGGACAAGCCATATCCACAGATCAAGACGACGTCGAACGGCAGTTTTGTATTCTCAGGCAAGGGCTGGGGACACGGCGTCGGGCTCTCCCAGTGGGGCGCGAAGGCGATGGCGGAAAATGGGTCTCGATGCGAGGATATCCTGGCTCATTACTTTCCAGGCACAAAAATTGGCAGATAGCCCGAGCGATCCGCCGACCGGGTACGACATAGAATCGTACGCGTGGGATATTCCGGAGGCATTGATAGCTCAAAACCCAACCGATAAGAGGGACAATTCGAGACTGATGAGGGTATCGCGCGCGCAGGGCGATATCGATCACCGGCATTTCTCGGATCTGCCCTCCCTCCTGCGCTCGGGAGACCTGCTCGTGCTGAACGACACCAGGGTCTTTCGAGCGCGAGTGCCGGCTAAAAAAATACCGGGCGGAGCATCCGTTGAAATTTTTTTCCTTTCTCCAACCGGCGACCCGAACGTTTGGAACGCGCTTGTACGCCCAGGCCGCAGGCTCCCCCCCGGCGCCTCGGTCGAGCTGCCGGACGGGAGAATCATCGATATCGTGGACCGTCTTGACGACTCCACAAGACTGGTTCGTATACCACGTGACATATCTTCGCAAGAGCTCTTCGAGAACTATGGACAAATTCCATTGCCCCCTTATATAAAAAGCTCCGCCGAGGATGATGAACGCTACCAGACTGTCTACTCCGACAGGCTCAAAAATCGGTCGGTCGCGGCCCCGACGGCGGGGCTTCATTTTACGCAAAACCTCCTCGATGAGCTTAAATGTAACGGAATCGACCACGAGTTTATAACTCTCGACGTCGGGATAGGGACATTCAGGCCAATCAAGACCAGGGACATAAGGGACCATGTGATGCACAGCGAGAAATGCGCCATAGAACCTCGCGCTGCCGACCGTATAAACTCTGCTCGCGCGGATGGGAGAAGAATAGTAGCGGTGGGGACCACCGTAGCGCGAACACTCGAGTCGTTTGCGGAGGACTCCGGATATTTAAGAAGCGGAGAGAGGACTACAGATATATTTATCTCCCCGGGATACAGGTTCAAGGTCCCGGACGCCCTCATTACCAATTTTCATCTGCCCAGAAGCACTCTCCTGCTGCTCGTATCCGCGTTTGCCGGATATGAATTGATGATGAGCGCATACGCGGAGGCAGTTGATAAGGAATACAGATTCTTCTCATTTGGCGACGTAATGTTGATAGAATAATGTCCGCGCCGAGGATACACCCATGACCATAGATCATGCCGAAATTAATATTATAGAAACGAATGTAAACCACTCAGCAGACATAATCACCCCGAAAAAGAGTATAATAAGTATACGTTAAATCGCGACCAGCGCTAGTTCTGAATCTCATGTGTGAAATCAAACGAAAAGGAGTTGTTATTCTAATGAAGAAAATTTTTTTGTCGATGCTGTTTGTCATGTTGTTTTGCGGTACTGCACTTGCCGGAGAGGCGACCATCACGCTTTCGGAAGCAAAGTATGACGACGATGGAACGACTGTAACAGATTACAACGCTGTGGCCGCAGGCCGGATAATATCATTGGTATTCACATTCGAGAACGCGAAATCTGCCTCAATCGAGCCTAATAATTTCCCGTCACACTGGGAAGTCGGCGAAACCAAATCTGGAGACGTCGTGGAGAAAGGAACATGCGCTTTTCGGCTCCAATCCGGTAATTCCGTCGAAATCACCGTAGTTGCGACGGACAGCGGGGGCTGGGACACCATTAAAACTTTTCCGTTTAAGGCTGCAGGCGTTCCGGAGCCGGAACCCGAACTCCCGTCCGAGAGCAGCAGCAGCGGTTGCAACGCTGCCGGCTTTTCGGCGTTTGTCCTGGCCGGTGTTGCGTTTGCCTGCATGAGGAGATCCGGAGAGCGTTAATCATCCGCTCAAGCGTCGGTTATGCGTTTTAATATTGTTTGTCCGGGGCGGCGCTTCTCGCTCCGGACAAACAATTTAGCGAATCCGTCAATGCGAGTAGTCGTAAAGGAAAAGGGGAAAATCTCCCGTGCAGTCCGGCTCGTCCCTTTACGCGGCGTTATGAGCCGACGTACGGCAAAATAGGAGGATTTTTTTGCTGGATATAAATATCAGGGAGGTTGACTTGCCCTCGTACAAGAAATTTTTCGGACAGTCCCTTCCCGCCATTTCCGAACACTACGCGCGTCGCAGCGCGGAAGAAAAACGAGGCTTTATACTGGGCGCTTTTTGTGGCGGACACGCGTGCGGAGTGCTCTCCGGCGGCGAGTTTGCGGACAGGGTTGGCTCCATCTCCCGTGTCGACACGGTCGGGGCGTACAGGCTTAGCGGAGTGTGCAAAGCGCTTGTGTCCAGCGCCTTGAACCGTTTCAGGTCGCGCGGAGCTGAGTTCGCCGACACGAGTTGCGTCATCGGTTCCCCAGGCTGGGAAGCGATGGATTCATTCCTGCGAAAAACAGGGTTTGAAGAGACTGTATCCCAGACCTCGGTGCTCAATTACTGCAACTCCGAAACCGAAGCGGAACTCCGCAGATTCAGGGAGCATTTCGGCGACAGACTGACAGAGCGCCTTCTTCGCAGAGGATATCACATAACCTCGTTCAAGGACGCAACCGACGGAGACGTCGAGGCGCTGACGAAAGACGCGGAGAATATGACTGGAATCCTGACGCGGTATCGGACGGACGGCAAAACGATAAGCCGCGCGAGCTTCATGGTTTATAAAAACGGAGAACCTGCGGCTTGCAGCGTGCTCTCGGAATTCGACGCGGGACGCACTACTGCTGTCGTTTCGGCATTGGCGTGCAGAGAGCGGTACAGGAAGACAGGCGCCGGATTGTGGCCCCTTTTCAGGAGCATCGAGGAGATATCGACCGGAAGAGGGTATGAATATAAAAAAGTAATCTACACCTTTCTGTCCGACAACACCGAGATGGCGAACCTGCAAAAATCTCCTCTCGTCCGCTTCAGCGGGCGGAGATCGTCGGTCACCCGTCTGTACCGGATGAAAATCACCGGAGGAAGTCTCCTGTGATTTATCTCGTCGCAGCTCCATTTGCGATGATCAGCTATCCGCATCTCGCCGCGCCTCTGTTGTCGTCGATATTGAAAGAGGGTGGGCTGCCGGTCAGGACTATCTATCTGAACTTTGACCTGGCGAAGATGATGGGCGCCTTGAAATACGAAAACCTCGCCGGGAGCAGGGACCGGCAGAGCCTGAGGGAGTGGCTGTTCTCCGACGCCTTATGGGGGAAGGGGAAATCCGAAGAGGAGGACGCGGCGTTTTTGAACCTGGAGGCCGGCGACCTGGACGACGATGAGAAGGCTCGGATGCTCGATATGAAATACAGCGTCGTGCCGCGCTTCATGGCAGGCGTCATGGAGCGGTTCGAGACGATGCCCGACGTCAGCGTCGTCGGTTTTAGCTGCTTGTTCCAACTGCTCCCGCCGCTGGCGATCGGGCGCATGATCAAGGAAGCGCATCCGGCTGTGAAGCTGATCTACGGCGGTTCCGCCTTTCACGGGCAGATAGGCGAGGAACTCTTTGACAAGCTCGACTGGATAGACGCGGTGTCTAACTCCGAGGCGGACGACGTGGCGCTGGAAGCGTTCACCAGAATATCGGAAGGAAGACCGATCGACGGGCTTCAGGGAATGATGTACAGGGACAGGCGAAACGGGGCTGTATACAAAACCGAGGGCAGGCAGGTATCGCCCGAGGATATGAACAGGGCGCCGTACCCCGATTTCGACGATTACTTCGAATCGCTGCGCCAGAACTACGGAACAGACCTGGGCCCTCTCGCCGGAAAACTGCTGCCATTCGAGGGATCCAGAGGATGCTGGTGGTTCGAGCGAAGCCGGTGTAGATTCTGCGGCTTAAACGGAATCAGCAAGTCCTTCAGAGTCAAAGACCCGATCAAGGTGGCCGAAACGCTGAAACACTACAAAAACCGGTACGGCGTAAAGTATTTCGCGGCCTCCGATAACGTTATGCCCAATGAATTCCTGGACTCCTTTCTGCCGAGGCTCCGGGCGCTCAACCAACCGGGCGGGGCGGAATCCGAACATCGGCCGTATAACGTATTCTACGAGGTGAAGACCACGTTTAGCCGTGAACAGGTAAAGCGCCTGGCCGAATCCGGCGTCGTCCTGGTTCAGGCCGGGATAGAGAGCCTGTCGGACAACCTGCTCAAGCAGATGAATAAAGGAGTCTCCGCAATTCAGAATATATTTTTCCTGAAGTGCGCAAGGCAGTATGGGTTATTCGTCATCTGGTACGTTCTGATGAAGATGTATGGCGAAACTCAGGAGGACTACGACGAGATGGCGGCACTGGCGCCCTATCTGGCGCATTTCTCCCCGCCGAGCATGTCCAGATCGTTTATTAAGTGCCATCGTTACAGCGCGTATCACAACGATTCGGAGCGCTATTTCGAGAAAATCGCGCCGGCGGCATTTTATTCGGCGCTCTTCCCGGATTTTTTCGATCTGGACAAGCTTGCATATACGTTCGACGTGAAGTGGCGCGGCGTCCCGGACGCGACGGAGCGCTACGACGCTCTCTCCAAATGGTTGGAGCGATGGCGCGAACTCTGGGTTTCGAGGACAATCCCGGCGTTCTTCATGCGCGATACGGGAGACGGTTGTCTGTCGCTCTTCGATTCGCGGGATGGGACGACAGAGACAAAGATAGACCTCGACAGCGACGAGAGCAAGATATACGGTATGCTGGACGATATAACCGCAATGAATTCCATTCTGGACAGGTCGTCGGAATTCTGTCCGCCGCACAGGACGGAGGTGATACTCGCTTCTTTCGTGGAATATGGATTTGCAGTGCGATTTGACAATCTCTTCCTCGGGCTTGCTAACAGGGAGGGATTTAAACAGTGGCCGCTGGACGAAAGGCTTCTTATGACGAACAGTTAAGGGAGTGTTGTTATGAGTTATAGTAATCGTCGTCACAATGAAATGAGAGTTCTGCTCTTTGCGGTGATGCTCGCGTTTCTGGCTGTGTTTGCGAATTCGCAGGCATCAATCGCCGATTCGGCTGCAGAACCGAAATTGGAACTTCTGCCTGTCAACCCCAAATATGTCGAATATTGGGAGAAGGTCCGGGCGGGAGAGCGCCCAAGCGGATTGGCGCCCAGTCCCATCGACTGGTCCATACTGAAAAAAGAGGGGGCCGCCAGGAGGAGAGCGAGGGCAGCCGTGGACTTGCCGTCCGCCTACGACCTCGTAGCCGAGGGCGTGACGCCTCCCGTGCTGAATCAGCGCAACTGGGGAACATGCTGGTCGTTTGCCGCGATAGAGGCGATAGAGGCAGGCGTTATGTCTGCGGACAAAACCAACGGCACGAAAAACCACGTGGCGCTTTCGGAGCTGCATCTGGCCTATTACGCTTATGTGGATGAGGTCCCGGACAAACCCGCTTTCACCGGGAATCCAAACCCTTTTGAAAATGATGGCAAAACACCGCGCAATGTCATTTTCGACAACGGCGGAATCACCGAACTGGTGACCGCCCTTTTGTCCCGAGGCACAGGCCCTCTGGCAGAGGCGGTCGCTCCCTATCCAGACCACATCCCCGATGATCTCGGCGCGTGGGCCGCGTATGTACCCAACCCAGCGCCGCCCAAGGGCCCCGCTCAGTTTCGCCTGAAGAACGCCTACTATTTCTGGGATGATCCGGAGGATATCAAGTCTGCGCTGATGAAGTTCGGCGCTCTTTCATTCTCGTTCGGCTACTATGTCGGAATGGTCTCCGGAGACAGCATCTACACGCCGGATGCGAGAAACTCGAACCATAGGGTTCTGCTGGTCGGGTGGGACGACAATTACCCGAAAGAGGCGTTCGGACCGTACCAGCCTGAAAACGACGGAGCGTGGAAATTACAGAACAGTTGGGGGCCGCGCGCTGGAACGGATGGTTTCTATTGGATATCTTACGAGGACGCGACGCTATTCGGAGCAGAAGTCGGCAATCTGTACGCTCTTCCTGCCGCTTTTGAGATGATGCCCGCCGACGCCTACGACGATGACGGAATATACTTTCACGATCCTCTGGGGACGAGCGGTTTTATCAGCGCCACCGACGCCGCGTACGACACCTTTACGGCCGCAAACGCTTTTACCGCGAGACGGGACGAAAAGATCACGTACATCGGCTTCATGACGGGCCAGGATGAGCAGGACTGCGAGATACAGATCTACCGCGACATCCCGGACGGGAGCTCTCCCGACAAAGGTAAGGCCGTTTTCGCCGCTCCCCTGCCCTACCGTGTGACCGACGGCGGAGGATATGTCTCCGTAAAACTGGACGACCCGGTTCCAATCAGGAAGGGCGAGCGCTTTGCCGTGGCCGTGACGTTCAAGCGACCGGTCGGCGACAGGCGCCTGGCAGTCCCTATCGAGCAGATGCTGGAGGGACTTTGGGAAAAGGCCTCCATTAACCAAATGGAGAGTTATTACCTGTGGGGAAACGAGTGGCGAGACATCTACTATGAGACAGACCCGAAGGGCAATTTCTGCGTGAAGGCGTTCACCGCGCCGTCGCCCGCTCCGGACGATGGCGGCGGCTGCGACTCCTTTTCCGTCGGCCTATTCGGAATTGCCGGAGTAGCGTTGCTCATGTTCGGAAGGAAGAACAAAAAAAGCTCATAACTGTTGAATAGTCTTAAGGAACCGCTGATTCCCGTGCGGTCATTTATCAAGTGGGGAATCAGCGGTTCCTTGGAAGTCTGAAGGGCGGAGGGTCTAGCGCTCACAGATGGCAAAGCGCCGTGAGGAGGTTTTTACAATGGGAATCGACGAATTTGTGGAAAAGATCAGGAGCGACGAGGCTTTTGCCAAGAAGTGCGAGGCTCTCGCCAGCCTTGACGATGTACTGGCTCAGGCGAAGGCGGACGGCTGCTCCGAGACCAAAGAGGAAGCCAGGGAGTATCTCGGGGCGCACGGCAAGCTGAACGACGGGGACCTTGCGGATGTAGCCAGGGGGATAGGCCCGGCGATTCAAGTCGTTGAGGGAAAGAAAAAATAGGAAGAATCGTTAAACGCGATATTGCCAATCCGCAGTCAATGACGACGAGTGAGGTGACGCGATAAGTGACGAGCAGCGGTTTCGCGCTTATAGCGATGATCCGCGTCGCGGACTCCCCCCGATGGAAAGCGGACGGCTCCCCGGGGCTCCCCTGCACGGCTATCTGGAAAAGATTTCCGAGGTGATGCAGGGTGCGCGCCCGCTCAACGCGGATCCAGTGCGCGATCACGGCGCCGGATCTGAGGATGGCCGGGTATATCAGGGAAAAGTTCGCGGCGAACGGATGAGGATATTAATATTATGATGCATCTCCAAGTGTTATGGCTCGATGATGGGCAGTGTGTCCTTTTTAACGTTCCCGACAAACGCATCTCGGGAAGGGCGCCCGCGTTCGTCGGGAGAGTTGCGGAAAAAATCGTGGACGGAAAAGACTTAACGGCGGCGATTGCCGAGGAGTCAGTCGATCCCGACATGCGCCGCAGGATCGTCGATCTGCTGACGTACATCGGTGGAGAACGTTCTTCGGTACGCACTGAGCCTTTCGGAAGAAACGAAAAGCGATTCGGCAATGTATTGGCCCTGTGCCCTTCCACCAAATGTAACTTGCGCTGCATGTACTGTTCCGGCAATGCCGGAAACTGCTCGGACACGCTGATGGATTGGGATTTGGCAAAAACCGCGATAGATTATTACTTCGCCCACGCTAGAGAGAAAGACGCGTATGTGCTGCAGTTTCACGGAGGAGGCGAGCCGATGCTCAACATGGGCGTAATCAAAAAATCAATAGATTACGCGCGCTCCATCGCGGAGGGAAAAGGAGGACGGCTCACGACGAAAATATCCACAAACGGTTATTTTTCACCCGATACCGCGCGGTGGGCAGCTGACACGTTTAACGACGTAAGCCTGTCACTGGACGGGCCTCCGGACATTCACGACAGACAGAGGCCGACGATGAACGGCAAGGGCAGTTATGACGTTGCTTGCCGCACGCTGCGCATACTGGAGGAAAAGGGCGTGCATCTGCGCATCAACACGGTGATAACCAATTATGGAATAGATCGCATGGAGGAGATAATCGGGCACATACGATCCGTCACGCGCACGACGGAACTCAGGCTTTTGCCGATGGAGTATTGCGGACGCTGCGCGGAGTCCGGCGCTTCCCCACTGGATTTTGAGAGGTACGCCCTCAATCTCGAAGAACTTTTGCCGGCGGCGCTGTCTTTGGACTTCGATCTTCTGGATGTACTCGAAAACGCTGATTATTATACCGACGGACATTATTGCCGGGCCTGCGGATATGTGATGTGCGTAGCGCCGCACGGGAGAATAAGCACATGCATCGAGGTCATGGACGAGGCGTCAGGTGTGGATGATCTGCTGATCGGTCGCTATGACGGAGAAAAAATCGTCATCGACTGGAACGCTGTTTTCAGGCTTCGGGACAGGACGTATCATAACCTGGAACCCTGCAAGAAATGCGCTTTCCGGAGCAATTGTTCAGGAAACTGTCTCGTGCGGGCGGGACGCAAAAACGGGACTGTCATGTCCGTCGATCCCGACGCCTGCGCGATGACGAAAAAAGCTCTCACAAAATATTTCGCCAATGTGGCTGATTCGCTTGAAGACTTCGTGGGAACAGAGTGTTTTCCATTCACTCCTGGCTACATGCTCGGCGGGGCTTCTCCGGACGGTCGTTGAAAAGTCAATCACGGATATGATATTATAAAGTAACTTGATGTACGTATTATGATAGACAACACAATAAGGAGAGTGTGGAAACAATGAGCAAGCTGGCAGACTTTTACAAGAAGGCGGAAAGCGACGACGCGCTCAAGGAGGCGTTGAAAAAGGCAAACATTAAGGCCAAAGAGGAGAATATCACCGCGTTGATCAAGGTAGCTGGTGAATTCGGCATTTCTCTGGATCGCAATGACTTCGGCGATCTCGACGAGGACGATCTCAAAGCGGTGGCGGGCGGATGGTACGGCGAGCCTCGATGCAGCGGGACATGTAAGGAGGCTGGACAACAATATTATCGCTGATGTTTCGGCGACTCTCTACGCGAATCTGACGCTTGACGAGTACTTCCATGTGCTTAAATCGCTTACCCGACTTCCTGTCGGTCGCAGATTCGTTCCGCGCTACGCGCCGAGAACAACGCGTTCGCCGAAACATCGGCACTTGAGCCGAGCTAATAGTCATAACAATATTTGACGCCGAAACGCGAAGGGAGAAATAATGGGCAGACTGGGAGATTTTTATCGCAAAGCCTCGAGCGACGAGAATTTACGGATAGCTTTGGACGAAGCGAATCAGGATGCGAAGGAAAATAATATAACCGCGCTGATTGAAGTCGCGCGTAATTTCGGAGTGGAACTTGACCACAGTGACTTTGATCTGCGCCTTGGCGAGGACGCGGAGCGCGCGTTAAAACGAGGCTGGTCTCGCCGGGAATTCTGAGGCCGGTTTGTACGTTCAGTTAGGCGAAGAATATATGCTGCGGGGATGGAAAGACCTTCCCTTCGTGATGGTCAACTCCACGACGGGGGAGGAGACGGTTCTTCCCGGCGAAGGTTTGACGGTACTATTGGAGGGCGAGGTGGACAGCGCTCTGGTATTGCTCACCCCTTCCGAAAGGCTTTTTCTCGACTCGCTTGTCGGCAGCGGGCGCTGTAGTTTTCTCGATCGACCGAGCCCTCTTCCAAACAGAAAAAAGTACAGGAGGAGCGAGGGCGTCCGCATAACCGAAGTCTGCTGGTCAATCACCGGAAAGTGCAATCTGCGGTGCAGACATTGTTATATGGGCGCCCCGGAGCAGAGATACAAGGACCTCGAGACCGAAGACTGCCTGGGGCTGATCCGACAGATGGCGGCAGCCAACGTCACCAGAGTTTCGCTCACCGGAGGGGAACCTTTGCTTCGCCCTGATTTTTGGCGTTTGGTCGACGCTGCGGAGGACGAGGGAATAAGAGTATCAAGTGTCCTCACCAACGGTGTCTTGCTGGACGAAGCTTTCTTCATGAACATGAGAAGAAGGAATTTGTCCTTTGGCATCCTCATAAGCTATGACGGCCTGGGCTGCCATGACTGGATGCGCGGAGTCGACGGGACCGAGAAAAAAGCCATAGAGGCGATAAAACTGGCCCGAAGCTTCGGGCACAATGTGACCGTCAATATGATGTTGCACAACGATAATTTAGAAACTCTGATCCGGACATACGAACTGTTGATTGATCTGGGTATACAGGCAATGCGGGTATCGACCGTCGACGACGCTGGGTGCTGGCGAAAATACGGCAGCGGGCCGATCCCGCCGGAGCGTTTATTTGAGGAGTATTTGAAACTGGTTCGGCGCTTTGTGGAGGACGGTCACCCGTGTGCGTTGCAGTTGAGCAAGTTTTATCACGGTTCGCCGACGGACGGGGATAAAATTATTTGCGTGCTTGGAAACGGAGAAAAAAACTTAGATTCGTCGGCATGTCCTTATATGCGCGAACATCCCTGTCTTATGCCCAACGGGCGCTTGCTGCCGTGTCCGAGTTTTTCGGATACGCATGTGGAACAAAATATGCCGAATCTGCTCGAAGTTCCTCTTGCAAGCATATACAGCAATCCGGAGGGATATTTTTGGGAGGTCGCAGATACGAAACTCGCGGATGTTGTGGAGCGCGACGGAGAGTGCGTTGACTGCCCTCACAAATTCGAGTGCGGAGGGGGAGCGTGCCGAGCCGGCGCCGCGATTCAATGCGGAGATTTCAGGGGAAGCGACAAACTCGTGTGCGGATTCTTCAAGGATGGATGGAGACGACGACTGGAATCCGTAATCTATGGCTGCGCCGAGGGTTTTAACAGGATATTGGGAAAAGGCCTCCATGAACCCAAGGGAGAGTTATTACCTGTGGAGAAACGAGTGGCGAGACATCTACTATGAGACGGACCCGAAGGGCAACTTCTGCGTCAAGGCGTTTACCGCGCCGTCACCCGCGCCGGACAACGGAAGCGGCGGCGGGGGCGGCGGATGCTCCGTTTCATTAGGCTTGTTCGGATTTGCCGGAGTAGTGCTCCTTATACTAGGGAGTAAGAACAAAAGTTTATAAAGTGTTCATTGCGGAGCCGTGACAAAAAAATAAAAATCGATTGCTCGTGTAGTGAGTTTGGAGTATATTATTCTGGCAATTATCACAGTGGAGGTGTTCGGACATGAAGTTCGTCAATTTAATCGGCAAGTCGCAGTCGGCAGTGTACGCGGAATTTTTCACGGAACCTGAGTTCAAGGGCAACGCTAAGAAGCTCCACAGAGGAGAATACGGCGAGAACGCGGTCGGCGTCTCCAGAGTGAAGTCGGTCAAGGTCTCGGACTTCGCGACGGTCACGTTTTACGAGACGCCGGACGGCCCCGGAAAGAGCGCCGCTTTCACCTCCGACGCGGCGGAAGTCAAACTCGGCTTCACCCCAAGTTTCGTAACGGTGGAGAGCCACGTGAAGGGCTGGAAGAACGGCGTGTTGTCGGCGACTCTCACAACTGGGGAATACGAGGTCTCCGAGATCAAGAAGTTCGACAGGGTATCGGTCCCGAGGGGGACATACCTAGTTTTTCTGGGGTCCGTGTCCGACCCCAACTCCGTGCACCTTTTCGAGAACGAGGACTACACGGTTGACGCCAGGATAGACGGCTACAAGAGAGTCGCGATCTTTCCGCTCGACAATGACGACGTAAGGCTGAATTTTAAACTTAGCTCCTCTCTCTCCGACGACGATCTTCTCGCGGTGGCCGGAGGAGTGTGCCTCAAGAACACCTGCGGGGCTAAGGCTTGCGCCGCAGACAGTCCTTGCGGCATCAATGCCTGAACGATGCGATCTGCGGCATTGACGGATCGCATTGACGAAAGGAGGGATAACACGTGAAGTTCGTCATATTGAACGACGGCGGCAAGATGTCGATTCTCGCGAATTTTTTCGAGAAACCTGATTACGAGGGAGATGGGCAGGATATGCCGCTCGGTCGTTACAACAGGGAGCAGTTTCACATCAAGACGATAGGTTCCGTCAAACTCAAGGAGAACGTGACGCTAGCCGTGTACGAAAACCCTGACAGGAGCGGCAGAGTGCTCTTATTGAGCGAGGATGTCCCCGATCTGTCCAAATCACTCCCGTTCACGCCGTCCGTCTTCACTCTCGCGCACAGCGTCGGCGCATATGAGGGCGAGGTCAAAAAGGACAACCTGGTACCCGGCGTTTACAACGCGGCGTCGCTCAGGGGGTTTGGCAGGCTGCGGATACCGGAGGAGACAAGGGTTACATTCTGGTCGGGAGAGGGGAACGACCCCGGCGAGTCGGGGCGTTCGTTCGAAAAGGGAGACCTCGTTTTGGATGAAGGCATGCGCGCGTACGACAAGTTCGCCATCATCCCGATCCTCTCCGGCGAAGCCGCGCGGCAGGCCGGAGAATCCGGCGAGCTCTCTGACGAAGAACTGCTTTCCGTGGCCGGAGGAGAATGTAAAGCTATGGCGTGTGCCGCTGCGGCGTGCGCCGCCGATATGTGCTCCGTTGATGCGTGCGCGGCAAAGGCGTGCGCGGTGAACGCATTTCCGTTTCTTCCGATAAGCCCTTGAGACTGTCCGCGTACAGACCGTCCCGTTATAATTTTTTCGTTCCGCTCAAGGACGATTTCACCCTTGCATATAACAGCCTGGGAAATTCTCTCGCGGTATGGGACGAATACGACAGAAAAGTATACGATATCCTGTGCTGCGGCGGCGATCGGGAGACGGCGACGGAGACCGTCGGCAACGACAGGTATCTCGATTCGATCCTGAAAGATCTCAAAAAAGGATCGTTTATCATCGAAAAAAAGACCGACGAGAGGGAGAAGATCGACGAGGCGGTCAAATTGCTGCGCTTCGGCAGAGAACAACTGACGCTCACCATCGCCCCGACGCTCAAATGCAACTTCGGCTGCGACTACTGTTATCAAGGCAATGATAGGACCGGGCGCATGACCGATTCGGTGCGCGACGCCCTGGTCGGTTTCGTGGAGCGCGCCTCGCATGACATCAAGTCGCTCGGGGTCGCGTGGTACGGCGGCGAGCCTCTGCTCGAGCCGGACATCGTGGAGCGTCTGTCCGAAAGATTCATCGCGTTATGCGGCGAACGGAACATCTCGTACAGCGCTATGATGGTGACAAACGGCTTCCTTCTGACGAAGGAGACCTCGGACATCTTCAAGAGGTGCAGGATCTCGTCAGTCCAGGTGACGCTTGACGGAGACAGACCGGTTCACGACACGAGGAGAATATTGCTGGGCGGAGGGCCGACCTTCGATAGGATAATCGGAAACCTGGCCGATGTGACGTCCTCCAACGAGGAATTGCACATATCCATAAGGGTGAACGTAGACCGGAGGAACTGCGATTCCATAGAAGCGTTGATCGACCGCATGTGCGCCGAGGGGCTAAACAAGCGGAAAAACCTGTCTATGTATTTCGCGCCTGTGGATGTCTGTTCGAGCGAGTGTCTCAAAATAGCGGACAACGTGATGCCGATGCAGGAATACGCAGCTTTGGAGGCCGAACTGGCGAGGCTCGCGACCGAGCGCGGCATGTACTTCCCCTCCATGCCGAACCGGGCGTTCAGCCTGTGCGCGGCCGTCAAGCCGAACGGCTTCGTCATTCTGCCGAACGGGGACATCCATAAATGCTGGAATACCGTGTCGAACTCATCTCAAAGCCTGTGCCGCATCGACGAAATCGACTGCGTTTGGGACTCTCCGCTTCAGCGGGAGTGGCTGGAGCACGAACTGTTCAGTATGCCTGAGTGCGATGACTGCGAAGCTCTGGCAAACTGCGCCGGAGGGTGCGCGAACAAGGCCATGATGGGATACGCAAATCCTTGTATTAGCCTTAAGTACAACATGGAGAAAATGCTCGCGCTGTACGCGGTCTCAAAGGGAGCGATAAAGCCGGAGGACGTGCTCGTATAACGAAACCTGCAAGATGACGCGCGTCTCATGTGTCGGCGCTTCTCCATCAAATCATTAAGCGGCTCATGGTTCATGCACCTCCGTGGATCCTCCGGTCAAGCCGGAGGACGACAGAAAAAGAGTGCCGGAGGATGAAAAAGGTTATTAAATCAGCGGTTCCTTAATGGTCTGTTTTTCGCAAATTCCTCGCCTCTCCCGCGCTGGCGGCTACTTTTAAGAGGTCTGAGCCGAGACTTGCCTCAATCGCTGCCATAAGCGCGCCTTCCAGTATCGGTGCATCCGCTATTATGACTTTAGACGCATCCTCAGGAGGCAAAAGCTCTATCGCGTTTCGCGCGGACAATATCGAACTGCCGATATCCGGCAGTATCAAAACTTCATTTGAATGCTCGAGGATCTGTTTGAGGGAATCCAAAATCTTCTGAGCGGTTATCCCAAGCCCTCCAGTGTCATTGCCGCCTATCCCAGCTATTTTCACCATACCGCTTCCGCCTGACATCTCGAGGGCTATCTGGACTATGCCCTCCGCAGCCGATAAACTGTGAGAGACAACCAGTATCCCGACCATTCTACCCCTCCACCGACGCGTCTCTGAAACAACTTATCAGATAGTACGATGTCGTCGCCCCCGGGTCCTGATGACCGATGGAGCGTTCTCCCAGATAGCTGCTGCGTCCCCGTCTCGACAGCATGGGAATCGTTCCCTTCATACCGAGCTCGGCCGCAATTACAGCTTTGTTCCACGCCGCGCTGTCTCCATCGGAAGAGTTCTCCCTCAGAGCTTCCACAGCCGGAGCGATGGCATCGATCATGGTCTTGTCTCCCACGCCGGATCTGCCGAGGAACATTATCCCATCCAGCCCATCCTGCATTGCAACAGCCAGCTCCTCTATCGATACCTCACTCTTGCCAATCAGTTTCTGGCCAATCTTCATGAAAAATGTGCCGAATAGAGGTCCGGCCGACCCCCCGACCGCGCTCATTATAGTCATCGCGGCATCCCGGAATATCCCCCCGAAGTCGGAATACTCCTTTCCGCGTATCTTCTCGATGATGTGCTTCATACCCCGGTTCATGTTTATTCCATGGTCGGCATCTCCGATTGCGGAGTCGAGATCGGTCAGGTACTCTCTCTTTTCCTCTATCAGGACGTTGAGCTTCTCCAAAGATAAACGAACCATCTCCACAGTGAATGCCATTAGCAAATCTACCTCCACATACAAAGAGCCGGAGTCCTGACAGGGTGGTCCCACAGCTCCTTCATTTGATTGTCAAGCCTTAGCAGGGTTATCGATACCCCCTGCATATCCAGACTCGTGATATAGCTCCCCACCAAATTGCGTCCAATCTTTATTCCTCGCCCGCCAAGGAATTGTTTAAGATCATTGTATACTATATAGAGCTCAATAAGCGGTGTACCGCCCATTCCATTCACCAGAACCGCAACCTCGTCCCCGGGACGGAATGGCAGGTCGTCGACTACCGCGCCGGCGATATACTCGACAATCTCCGCCGAACTTGACATTTTAACTCGCGCCCTTCCCGGCTCTCCATGTATGCCTATCCCAAGCTCTATCTCATCATCCCCCAAGCCAAAAGTCGGCCTTCCGACTGCGGGAACAGTACAGCTGGTGAGAGCCGCTCCCATAGTTCGGACGTTTGCGTTGACCCTATCAGCCAGAGACTTCACATCATTGAGTGACGCTCCCGTCTCAGCATACGCGCCGGCTATTTTCTCGATAAACACGGTACCGCCCACACCGCGGCGCCCAACCGTCCACGTCGAATCCGTAACGGAGACGTCATCGCATATCACGACGGATTCAACATCCACGCCTTCTCCCTCGAGGATCTCCCTCGCTATTTTGAAGTTCATTATGTCGCCTGAGTAGTTCTTAACGAGGAACAGCACGCCTCTGCCCCCGTTAACCTCATGAACCGCGCTGCAAATCTGATCCGGCGTTGGAGAGGTGAAAATCTCTCCGGCACACGCTGCGTCCAACATCCCATAGCCGACGAAACCGCAGTGAAGAGGCTCATGTCCGCTTCCTCCGCCTGAAATAAGAACCACCTTGGGCGAGGATGAAGACGCGCGAACAACGACACGAGACTCAGGGATCGCTCTGACAGTATCCGAATGAGCCGCAGATAAACCCTTCAGCGCCTCCGCGACAACATCGTCAATTTTATTGATAAGTTTTTTCATGGCGAACCTCCATCATCTCCATGCGACACGCCTCGCCCGATTACGCGACCCCGGCGGTCTTATGCACTCTAAAACGTCAAAATGCCGTTTTAGAGCGGTTCCGAACACTATATTTTATCAACCCGCAATATTACGCATAAATATTCCGCAGAGGGGAGAACTTGAGAATTTTCTCCTGTAATCAGCTCGATCAAGATGCTATTATTTATTGCTAAATATCAAATTTATTTGATAAGTTCTTTTTAAAAAATACTGATATCTTTAACAATTTGCAATAGCAACATTCATCGCCATTGACAATATTTAATCACTTCTGCGGATTACAAGTTTATGAATTAATTTATTATACATTAGAAGCATGTACATTTTACGCTAAGGTCAAAGCAACCTAAAATGCAATACGTTGTGATGCCATTTTTTCTCCGTGGTTTCTCACAAATTCGGCTCCAAACACCTTGATTTTTTTCGGTTTGTCTGATAATTTAAGGCCCTAATATATCGCTATAAATTTTTTTTTTGAAATAACAATGTGACAGCGATAAGTATCTGGAACTACGAATTGACAACAACGAAATAAGTTACGTCAATGCGCGCAGTACTCAAAAATTTAAACGGGAGGAGAGGCGCCATACAGGAGATATGGTTAATATATGTTGTAAAAATAGATGGACTACAGCACAATTTTAATAAAAGGCGTATTTCTTATTTAAGAAAAACGAGAAATTCTAGCATACGTCGATTGGGAGGATAATGACATGCAGGGTGATAAGCTACTAGACGATATTGGCAGGCAGATTTTGAAGGCATTGCAAGAAAATGCTAGGATTTCCTTCAGCGAGCTGGGAAGACGCGTGGGACTCTCATCCCCAGCGGTAGCAGAGAGGGTACACCGCATGGAGGAGGCAGGATATATAAAGGAGTACAGGGCTATCGTAGATCAGGAAAAACTTGGCTTTCCCATCACAGCGTTCATTCGCGTGACCGCGAATGTAGGCAAACTCAAAGAGGCGGATGATATGGCGCGAACTATACCGGAAGTTGTGGAGGGGCATCATCTCACAGGAACTGACGGTTTCATTCTTAAAGTAGTAGTCGCGTCCGTTGGCCATCTGGAGGAGATTATCAATCAGATGGGGAATTACGGTCAGACAACCACATCTATAGTGTTATCCTCCCCAGTATCGTCACGCGTGCTGACACCGTTCTTCCCTGCGGGTAACTGACGATATTTTTTTACGACCTCTCAAAAAACACTTTATTAGTGGTAAAATAACTCCATATGATTCCCCAAGCGGCGGAACCTCCGCCGCTTGATTTATGCAATGAACGCGGAATTGTTCTTTTGGAGGTATGCAAATGGACCACGACAACAGGCAACGAAATCTCTTCAACAGGGTTTTGCCTCTTCCCATAGAGGAGGAGATCAAACACAGTTATCTGGATTACGCCATGAGCGTCATAGTCGGACGCGCCATACCAGACGCCAGGGATGGACTTAAACCCGTCCAGAGACGCATTCTCTACGCTATGCTCGAACTGGGGCTCAGACATAATCAACCGTTCAAAAAATCAGCCCGCGTAATCGGAGAGACGATGGGTAAATACCATCCGCATGGAGACTCTGCCATCTATGGAACTATGGCCCGCATGGCGCAGGACTTCAGCATGCGATACCCTCTTGTGGACGGACAGGGAAATTTCGGCTCCATAGACGGGGACGAACCTGCGGCGATGCGCTATACGGAGGCGCGCCTCCACTCGATAGGCGAGGAGATGCTCGCCAACATAGATGAGGAAACTGTCGACTGGGGCCCCAACTTCGACGAGTCCCTCGAAGAACCTCTGCTGCTCCCATCTCTGATACCCAACCTCCTGGTGAACGGATCGTCCGGCATAGCGGTCGGGATGGCATCCAACATACCTCCTCACAACATAGGCGAGGTAATAGACGCCTGCTCCGCCATGCTGGAGAACCCCAATATCGAGCTCGGAGACCTCATGTCTCTCATCCCGGGCCCGGATTTTCCTACAGGCGGTATAATTTTGGGAAGGGATGGCATAGTCGAGGCATACACCTCCGGGCGAGGCCGCATAATCTGCCGCGGACGCGCCGAAATACAGGAGATAAAGCGCGGTAAGTCGGCTGTCATAATCACAGAGATCCCATATATGGTCAACAAGACTAATCTTATAGAGACTATAGCCAAGGGAGCGACCAACGGCCTCATCGACGGCATCACCGACATGCGCGACGAGTCCGACAGAGAGGGTATGCGCATAGTCGTGGAACTCCACCGAGACGCTGACCCTGAGCTCGTTCTTCGTCAGATCTATAATCGCACCCAACTCCAGAGCACGTTCGGCGTCATCAACCTCGCGCTGATCAACGGCAGACCGATGGAGATGGGTTTGAAGCGCCTGATAGAGGTATTCCTGGACCACAGAAAATCCGTAGTGCGCAGGCGGACCGAGTATCGGCTCCGCAAGGCGGAGGAGCGGGCGCATATAGTGGAGGGGCTCGTGCGCGCGCTCGACTTTATAGATGAGGTCATAAGGATAATCCGGGCAGCCAGTGATACCCCGCAGGCCAGAACGAACCTCGTGGCTGAGCTGGAGTTCTCGGAGATACAGGCTCAAGCCATATTGGAAATGCGTCTGCAGCGGCTGACCGGATTGGAGAGACATAAGCTGGACGAGGAGCTGGCCGCGCTCATAGCCGATATAGAGCGCTATCGCTCGATACTCGCTAACACGTCTGTGCTTGACGCGGTAATAAAGGACGAACTCGCTCTCGTCAAAAAATCATACTCCGACAAGAGACGCACGGAAATTCAGGACTCCATGGAGGACATCGCGGCTGAGGACCTGATCCCAGAGGCTGAGATAGTGGTAGTGCTGAGCCGCGACGGATATATCAGGCGCATGCCCCTTCAGGACTATCGGCTTCAGTCACGCGGCGGAAAGGGAGTAAAGGGCGCCACGCCGAAGCCGGAAGACGAGATCTCCCTGATAAAGGCGACCACCACTCACAACACGCTCTGCTTATTTACCACAAAAGGACGGATATTCGGCGTCAAATGTTACGTCCTGCCGGAACCAAAGACCGGAAAGGGCAAGCTTATCAGCTCTATGGTCCAGCTCGAGCCAGGGGAAAAGGTCGTGGCCCTTCGCGATATGAACCACGGAGACGCCAAATTCGTGTTCTTCGTGACGAAGAACGGTCTGGCAAAGCGTATGCCGATCGAGGAACTGGACGGGTTGACTAAGGCAGGCAGACGCGTATTGGGAGTACACGACGACGACGAGATCGCGCGAGTCCGCATCACTAACGGTTCTGATGAACTGCTGCTCACTACCGCGCAGGGACAGACACTCAGAGCCTCTGAGACGGAGTTCCGCCCGCAGGGACGCATGGCCCACGGAGTGAGGGGCATAAAGCTCGGAGACGACGACCATGTTGTGGGATGCGACGTGATTATACAGGGCAGGCAGACGCTCCTGGTGAGCGAGCACGGCATAGGCAAGCGGACCCCATACGACGAATTCACTCAGCATCACAGGGGCGGAAGCGGAGTCAAAGCCATTAGGCTGAATAAAAGAACCGGGAAACTCATCGGCGCCTGGGGTGTTGCGGAGGATGACGAACTGATGATCATCTCAGGACGCGGAAGAGTCGTGCGAATGATGGCCAGCGAAGTCTCCTGCCTCAGCAGAATAGCCACCGGATATACTATGGTAAAGCTAGACGACGGCGATATCGTTGCTGATCTCAGTGTCATAAAGTCCGATCCGGAGGCGTCCAAGGAGGGATAAGGACTGTGCGGATATCTCGAGACGGATGGCCGTCGATATTTGCCCTCATCTTCATGGCGGCGGGAGCATATTTCATATCTCCCGCAATAACAGCGATTCTGATACTTCCTCTCGCGCTCGCGTTGTGGTTTTACAGAGACCCTGATCGCACCGTGCCGGACGACCCTGATATATGGGTCAGTCCCGCAGACGGGCGGGTGGTGGAGATAGAGGAGAACGCATATGATCGTTACGCCGGTAAAACTGTAAAAATAGGCATATTTATGAGCGGTCTCGACGTCCACGTGAACAGATTCCCATACGATGGCGTCGTGGAGAATATCGCATACGTGCCAGGCAAAAAATGGTTCGCTATAGCGCCCAAAGCATCCGAGGTAAATGAGCGGCTCTACGTCGGGGCGCTCACCCCTCATGGAAGGATGACAGTCGTTCAAATCGCCGGCATTTTAGCAAGAAGAATATCTTGCCGCGTAAAGAACGGCAAAAGTCTTGCGCGCGGAGAACGTTATGGTATGATTAAGCTGGGCTCGAAAGTAGATGTTTATATGCCTGTTTCAATTGTTCCAAAAGTACAACTCGGCGACAGAGTCAAAGCCGGGGAATCGGTCATAGGAGTGGTGGATAAGTGAGAGGCAGAAGAAGAAGGGTTAAAAATATTCCATTTAACAAGATAGTCCCCAACATGATAACAAGCGGAAGCGTGTTATGTGGGATGTTTTCCCTGATACTGACATATCAAAGGCACTTTATGCCATCAGCCCTGCTGCTGATAATCGCTGTATTCTTCGACTACATGGATGGCAGGGTCGCGCGCACGCTTGGCGGCAGCAGCTCCTTTGGAGAGGAGCTCGACAGCCTTGCTGACGCGCTCTCATTCGGAGCGTCTCCCGCATTTCTGATATATGCCTGCTATATTGGCATAGACGGCGGGATGAGGGGCGCTTTCAGCGCGGCATTTTTTCCACTTTGCGGAGTACTGAGGCTTGCTCGTTTCAACGTCACTCACGTGGTCGGGCCGTTCCAGGGACTGCCGATTCCGGCTGCGGGAATGGCTCTCGCGGCGCTGGTCATAGGAGGCGTACCACTGACGCCGACACTTGCTATGGCAACCATGACCGCTCTCGCTATCTTGATGATCTCCACCGTTCCATACGGCAACCTCAAGCTGGTTCGCCGCGGCAACCTGAATAAATTAAAGGCGCTGCTGCTGCTGGGCGTCACGGTGTCATGTTTCGTGATACTGCGCGAAAAAGCGTTGCTTGCGCTTATCGGAATATACATAGTGAGCGGCCCATTGCGCTTCAACTGGGGCACATGGCTGTCACTGCGCCACGATGAGGAAAAGAACACCGCGTCGGGCGAGGATTGAAGTTGTAATCTTTGCCTTTTAAATATTCTGCGGGCGCACACCTTTTGGCGTGCGCCCGTTTCAAATAGAACCCTAGGACCTTACGCCGCTGAATTTGGGAATTTTCTCCATAGAAACAGCGCGATCACGCCGGAGATGATGAGCGAGGGGACCATAAAGCTGGCGTTATAGACGAACGAGTACACCCACGGATTCTGCCCGTCAGGCGCGTAGCTCGAGAAGAATATCACGCCAGAGAGCACATGACAGAGCAATCTCAAAGCTGACGCCGCAATTGTGCCGCATATTATCTGCTTCAGATTCTTGACGAATATGCCGGCGATACCCATGCAGGCAAACGCCAGAGGATAATCGAGAATAGCCTGAATGGGATGCGCTATGTATCCGCCAAACAACATCTGAAGCAGACCGGAGACGCCGCCGGCCAAGATGCCCCACCTCCATCCGCACCTGTACGCGAAGTAAAACAATGGGGCCATCTCAAGTGTTATGGAACCACCCTGCGGCATACTGAACAGCTTGAAATACGAGAAAACCACAGACAGAGCAACACAGAGCGCTCCCTCCACCAGAACTATTACCTTGCTGGAACTGCCGATTGTTGTTCTTGTACTCATAAAAAATACCCCCCTCAGTTTTTTTGCATTGGGGGCATGGATAGTAAACTCCTGGAAGAGAAGAACGGACTGTCCATCTTTCCTTCGCCGGCATTACCCGGATCAGGTTCCAAGGGTCGAGGCTTTCG
>JAISRE010000148.1 GCA_031273805.1 Synergistaceae bacterium
GAGAGACGGAAGAAATAGCTCTCCTCCGACATCCTGGAGAGAGGTCTGCCGCAGTCCGGACAGAGATTGTCGTCGCCGATCTGAGCGTCCGGCACGTAGGTTTCGCAGGGGACACAATACCATCCCTCGTAACTGCCCTTGTAGATATCGCCTTGGGCCATCAGCGTCCTGAAAAAATGTTGAGTGACCTTGATATGCCGCTCCTCCGTGGTGCGGATGAAGTCGTCGTTGGATATGTTGAGCGCGCTCCAGAGCTTCTTGAAGTTCTGGACGACCTCATCGCAGAGTTCAATAGGCGTAGTTCCCTGTTTCTCCGCCGCTTGCTCGATCTTCTGTCCGTGTTCGTCGGTGCCGGTCAGGAAGCGTGTAAGGTCACCCCGCATTCGATGCCATCTCGCCAGCACATCACACGCTATTGTCGTATAGGCGTGTCCTATGTGGGGCACGTCATTGACGTAGTAGATAGGCGTGGTTATGTAGAATCCGGAATTGTTTTTGCTATCGCTCACCTTTTGTTGCCTCCTGTAATAAAAAATTCTTTGCGCGATTACGCGGTATACCATAACTCGCAGAGAGAACATTGACAATCGTTTTATCGAAAATTCCAGCGTTTTTCATGTGCAGCGCCAGTTTTTGCCACTTATCGTCGTTGCTGTCAGCCGGAATATCGTTCTCTTTCGCTCGGTCCCCCTCCACAACGAGGACTATCTCTCCTTTGATCTCGCGATCTGACGCTATGCGCGCGAGTTCAGCGAGTGTGCCATGTATCGTCTCCTGATGAATCTTGCTTATCTCGCGCACGACTGCGGCGCGTCTATCGCCAAGGCGTCTGTTTAAGATATCGAGTTCGCGCGCCAGATCATGCGGCGCCACGTAGAATATCAGCGTCGCCTTGATGCCTGCGATCTCCGCAGCGCGCAACTCCTTTTCGGAGTCGCGTCCCTCCAGAAAACCGTTGAAGAAGAACGGCTGCGGCGATATCCCCGACATAAGAATCGCCGGCAGCAGAGCGTTGGCGCCGGGCAGCGCGTCGACCGATACTCCTTTGTCTATGGCGGCCTGTATCAGCGCCAATCCCGGGTCCGATATCCCTGGAGTTCCGGCGTCCGAGACGAGCGCGATGTTTTCCCCGAGCAGGAGCCTCTCCATCAGCTCCTCTGTCCTGGCTCGCTCATTATGCCGGTGATAGGAGATCAAAGGGCGCTTTATATCGTAACGGTTCATCAGCTTGATCGTCCGTCTCGTATCCTCGCACGCGATTACATCGGCGTTTCGCAGCGCGTCGAGCCCCCGCAGCGTCATATCCTCCATGTTGCCTATGGGGGTTGGAACCACAACCAACGGCACGCCCGCCGCGCCCTAAATCTTGTACGCGGCGAGCAGCGGTTCGGTGTACTCGCCGTTTGGCCCGTATATAAACATAGGGGGGTCCGCCGTCACTCCGTCGCCAGAGGCGCGCACGGACTCCACCAGGACGACGGACGCCGCGCGGTCCGGTTTTGGATGGACCATGCAGAATCTCTTGGGCTTGACGTTATGTGTGTAGAGCAGATTGAACAGCTCTCCCATTCGTTTTGCCCTGATGACGAGGAAAAATTTTCCGCCGTTGCGGAGCAGGTACTTGGCGCACCGGACTACCTCCGCAAGAGTGCAGGTATCTCCGTGCATGGCTGACGCCATTGCCGCTCCAGGACTCGGCCTGCTTGTGCCGGGTTCGTCATAAGGCGGGTTCATTATGACGATATCATACGACTCAGGGGAAAAATTGTTCCTGTGTTCCCTGAGGTCGGAGACGAAGAACGATACGGCGTCGGCGGCGAAGTTTATGTGAGAGTTCTCGCGCGCCATCTCTATGAGCTCCGGGTTGATGTCGAAAGCGTCAAAGTGCGCCGACGGCATCCGCCGTGCCAATATCAGGCTGATTGCGCCGTGAGCGCAACCCATCTCTATTACGCGGGACCGTGATTTTACGCTCGAATAATGCGCAAGCAGAATCGTGTCCACGTTCACCCTTGGACCTTTTCCCGCCGTAGGCTGGCGCATTTTTAGAGCCCCAAATAAAATATCGCTGGGACCGGATCCCTTCATAAATGCTTCCTCCACTTTTTTAGTGTCCGCTCATTTTACCAGTTTGTGAGCATATCATTGTATAATCATGCCATCATTTGAGGAGCGGCATAACATTTTTAAGATCTTGAGCGCTTCTGCATGAGCCTCAAAGATTTTAAGCTATGTCAGGGATGTTCACAAGTCGGATAGAGCGTGATTTTCTAACTGGCGCCTCAGTGGTTAAATTTTTCTGATATTTTGCGGGTGGGCTGTCGATGTTCGAGTTCAAAATTGTTGCCGAGTGTCCGGAAACCGGCGCTCGCGCTGGGGAGTTCACTACTCCGCATGGGGTGTTCGAAACTCCGATATTTATGCCGGTCGGCACTCAGGCGACGGTAAAGGCAATGTCGCCTCCAGAGCTGGAGGCGCTTGGGGCGCGTGTGATATTGGGCAATACCTATCATTTGTACCTCAGGCCGGGAGCGGATTTAATCGAGGAGGCCGGAGGGCTTCACAGATTTATGAACTGGCCCGGGCCGCTGCTCACCGACAGCGGCGGGTTTCAGGTATTCTCCCTCTCCTCGCTCAGAAAGATTTCGGACGATGGGGTGGAGTTTCGCTCTCACATCGACGGCAGCAGGCATTTCATGACGCCCGAGTTGTCGATGGACGTACAGAGGGCACTCGGCAGTGATATAGCGATGTGCTTCGACGAATGCGTCAAACTGCCGACGACGTATGACGTCTCTCTGTCCGCTGTCAAGCGAACGCTTGCGTGGGCCGGACGGTGCAGGGAGTTCTTCCGCTCGCGCGGCATTAAAAATCAGGCGCTCTTTGGGATTGTGCAGGGCGCTCTCTTCGATGACCAGAGAGTGCTCTGCGCGCGCGGTTTGGCGGAGATCGGCTTCGAAGGTTACGCAGTTGGAGGGCTGTCGGTAGGTGAGACGCACGACGAAATGTACAGTGTGCTCGACGTGCTGCGGGGCGAGCTGCCGTGTTGCAAACCGAGATACCTGATGGGGGTCGGAATGCCGGAAAATTTGGTCGAGGGAGTGGCTCGCGGTATAGATATGTTCGACTGTGTTCTGCCTACGCGCAATGGCCGAAATGGCAGCCTGTTCACGAGTTCAGGGCGGATAAACATAAAAAACGCCATCTATGAGCGTGACTTCTCTCCAATTGACGAGAGGTGCGACTGTTACGTCTGTCGTGGATTCACAAGGGCGTACATCAGGCATTTATACAGGTCGGGAGAGATACTCTCCGCCCGTCTTTGCAGTTGGCATAATCTGCACTTCCTGGTGAACCTGATGAAGGACGCGAGAAGAGCTATAATAGACAACAGATATCCTGAGTTCAGGGAGAGTGTTCTAGCCTCTCTGGTTAGGAGTGATTATTGATGTCCCGATGTTCTATTGAGAAAATTTTCCCGCCCACGCGCGAGGCGATAGCTCGCGCGGCCAGGGTGTTGAGAGATGGGGGATTGGTGTCTATACCGACAGAGACGGTATATGGTCTTGGCGCCAACGCGCTCGATCAGGAAGCCGTCAATAAAATTTATAAGGCCAAGGGACGACCGGCGGACAATCCGCTGATTTTGCACGTATCCAGTATGCGCGAGGCGGCATGTTACGCAGAGATCAACCACAAGGCCGAGCTGTTGATGCACCACTTCTGGCCGGGGCCATTGACGATAGTTCTCTACTCTCTGGCTGTGGTGCCGGCCGTCACGAGGGCCAATCTCGACACTGTGGCGCTGCGGGTCCCGATGAACTCCATAGCTCTGGAGCTCATACGCGATGCGGAAATCCCGATCGCCGCGCCGTCAGCCAACAAGAGCGGACGCCCAAGTCCGACAACGGCCCGGATTGTTTATGAGGACCTGGGGGATTCTGTGGATATGATAATCGACGGAGGTCCGACGTCTATAGGCATCGAATCGACAGTGGTGGACGCGACTGAGGGCGCTGTGACGATACTTCGTCCCGGCGGGGTGACACGAGAGATGCTGGAGCGGATAGTTGACGTTGCGCCCGGAGACGACCCCGAGATAAAGTACAGGTCCCCCGGGACAAGGCACCGGCATTACGCTCCGTCGATAAGCCTGTCCCTCTGGGATGGCGAAAAAACTGACGTATTCAGTGAGACGCGCGGTTCTAAATGGTGCTATATGGGGTTGAGAGAGCCGCTTCCGGGCTCGGTTCGGAGTGTCGTCTTCGACTCTTTGGAGGAGTATGGGCGGAAATTGTTCTCCACTATGCGTGATCTCGAGTCGTGCGGCGCGGAGTTCATCATAGCCGATCTTCCGGATGATTCCGGGTTGGGGGAGGCGATACGCAACAGGCTTATGCGGGCGTCCATGGATGACGATATAGGTTAAAATCCATTCTTTAGGAATATTTCCATCTCGTTGCGTGAGCGCTCGCAGTGGAGGCGTGAGCGCTCACCTTTCGGCAGTTTTTTCCTCTTAGCGCCAATTTGATGTGTCTGAGGAAGGGGCGGGAAAATTCCCAGGTTCACGTTCATCGGCTGAAACGACTTCGGCTCGGCATTTTTGAGATATCGCAGCAGCGAGCCTATTGCCGTGGCCTCCGGAAACGACGGCATCTCACGTCCTCGAAGCGCCGCGCTCATGAAGAGCGCCACAGCGGCCCCGCTCGCGGCGCTCTCCGTGTAGCCCTCAACTCCGGTTATCTGACCTGCCAGGAATAGATTGCGCCGGAATACCTCCCCGTTTTTCAATGGGCGCATATATTCATCCAGCACCCGCGGCGCGCAGACGAACGAATTTCTGTGCATAACTCCCATACGGGCGAACTCCGCGTGTTCGAGCGCGGGTATCATGCGGAACACTCGTTCCTGTTCCGGCCACTTTAGGTTTGTCTGAAATCCCACAAGGTTATATAGCGTACCGTCGGCGTTGTCCCGTCTGAGCTGAACTAGCGCGTACGGTTCTCTTCCTGTCGATGGATCGCTCAGTCCAACCGGACGCATCGGGCCGAACCTCATGGTGTCGACTCCGCGCTCGGCCATTACCTCTATGGGGAGGCAACCCTCGAAATACGAAGGCCTCACGTCGAACTTGCTCAATGTGGCGCGCTCAGCGCTGATCAGAGCGCTGTGGAACGCGGTATACCTCTCCCTGTCCATAGGGCAGTTAATATAATCCCCGTCCTCAGAGTCATACCTATTAGCGCGATACGCACGCCCCATGTCTACGGAGTCCAGCGTTACGATTGGGGCCGAGGCGTCGAAAAACGCGAGGTAGTTTTCGCCCACTATATCAACTATTCGAGACGCTATATCGCCGTCGGATAATGGTCCTGTGGCGATTATCGAAGGTCCTTCTGGAATGTCGGTTATTTCGCCGCGAATTAACTCTATATTTTCATGCCGTTCGATGTCCTGGCTTATAAGTGCGGAGAATTCATCCCTGTCGACCGCCAGCGCCTTGCCGGCTGGAACCCTGGCGGTATACGCGGAACGAATTATCAGACTGTTCAGCATCCGGAGCTCCTGTTTCAGTATCCCGGCAGGGCAGGCTGGAGCGTCAGCGCCAAGAGAGTTGCTGCACACCAGCTCCGCCAGACGGTCCGTTGAGTGCGCCGGTGAACTTCTATCCGGCCTCATCTCACAAAGCCTGACTGGGACTCCCCGATTGGCGAGCTGCCATGCGGCCTCGACGCCTGCAAGGCCCCCGCCGATGACGGTGACTGTCTCGCTGTTCCCCTGTATTTTACAGAATGGAGACGCGCTGTTCAAACCATATTCTCGCTCTCATCAAAAGCATCCTCGGATGATTCGTCCTCACTGCCGCCCTTTTTGGGGACAACGGGCTTCTTCCAGCTCACGAAGTCGCAGTCGGGATATCTGCTGCAACCGTAGAAGAACCTGCCCTTGGCCTTACCCTTGCCGGCCTTGCGGCGGATTAGCTCTCCATCGCTGCACTTTGGGCATTTAATGCCGGTAGTTTTTACTATATTGCGGGTGTATTTGCACTCCGGGTAACCTGAACAGGCTATAAACTCCCCAAATTTCCCTCTCTTTATCACAAGCGCATGACCGCAGTTTGGGCAGTCCTCCCCAATTTTCTCGGGCGCTATCAGCATTCTCTCGGCCGTTGCGGAAACATCGTCCAGGACTGGCTTGAATCCGTTCCAAAAGCTGCGGATGACATCCACCCAGTTCTCCCTGCCGGATTCCACCGAGTCCAGCTCGTTCTCCATCATGGCAGTGAACTCAGTATTGATGAGCTTCGGAAAATACTTAACAAGGAAGATGTTGACAACTCTCCCCAGCTTTGTCGGCAGGAGCTTCTTATCCTCCTCTTCTCTCACGACATATCCGCGATCGAGCAGAGTCTCGATGATGGAGGCATACGTCGAGGGACGTCCTATCCCCTTCTCCTCGAGAGTTTTGACCAACCCGGCGTCGGTGTAACGCGCCGGTGGCTGTGTGAACTTCTGCTCGCGTTTTATTTCGATCAAATCGAGCTTTTCACCGACCTCCGCAGGCGGGATTTTGACATCCTTCACCCCCAGCGGCCAGATCTTGCCCCATCCGGGGAAGAGGACCACTATGCCGGACTGCTTCATGCCGTACTCACCGGCGGACGCCTCTATGGTGGCGCGCGCGACGCGCGCGGGAGTCATCTGCGAGGCGATAAAGCGATTCCATATCAGCTCGTATAATTTGAATTGATCCTGCCTCAGGTGTGGTTTGAGGGACTCAGGAGTCAGTTGCGGATCTGTCGCGCGAATGGCCTCGTGAGCGTCCTGCGCTTTGCCCTTAGGCGTATATATATTGGGTTTGTCGGGCAGATAATCCGCGCCCATAGTCTGCTCTATGAATTTGCGCGAGGATTCGATGGCCTCCGGCGCCAGTCTCAGGCTGTCTGTGCGCATGTAGGTAATGAGCCCCACAGGACCGCGCCCCGGAATTTCGACCCCCTCGTAGAGAGATTGCGCAATTTGCATGGTTCTGCGCGGTGAATATCCGAGCCGGCGAGACGCCTCCTGCTGCAGTATGCTCGTCTTGAATGGGGGCAGCGGCGAGCGCTTGGTCTCCTTCACCTTGAAATTTTGAACTATTATAGGATTGTTTCGGATGGCCTCCTCGGCCTCTATGGACTGTTCCGCGTTCTCCGGGACGAAGGCGCTTTTACCGCGTTTATCGACTCGCATTGTGTAATGGCGGTCGTCGACCGATGCATTGACGTCAAGCAGCCAGTACTCCTTCGGGATGAATACCTCGATCTCGTCCTCCCGCTCGCAGATTATGCGCAGGGCCACTGATTGAACTCTGCCGGCAGAGAGGCCGCGCTGAAGTTTGTACCAGAGCAGAGGGCTCAGGTTATAGCCGACAAGGCGATCCAGGACGCGGCGTGACTGCTGCGCATCCACAAGGTTCATGTCGATCTGGTCGGGGTTTGCGACGGCGTTTTTGACGCCCTGATCCGTTATTTCGTGCATTCGGATGCGGCACTCTGAAGAAGGATCTATGTCCAGGATGGTTGCAAGATGCCACGCAATTGCCTCTCCCTCGCGGTCAGGGTCGGAGGCAAGCAGTGTGCGCGCGCTGACGCTCGAGGCCGCTTTGAGCGATTTTATCAATCCGGCTTTGCCGCGTACATTTATATACTCCGGAGTGAAGTTGTTCTCCACATCCACGGCAATCCTTGCCTTTGGGAGGTCTCTCACGTGACCGATGCTGGCCTCGACGTGATAAGAACGCCCGAGAATCTTCTCGAGAGTGCGCGCCTTTGCGGGAGACTCCACAATTACCAGCGTCTTACCTGAAGATGCAGCAACGGCAGAGGCGTATTCATCGCTCTTTTTGCGGCGTGCCGTCTTTACCGTCTTTTTCGATGCAGCTTTTGGCTTGGCGGAGGGCTGTTTGTCCGATTCATCCGTCCGTTTCGCGGTCTTCTTGCGCGCCGCCTTTTTGGTTCCAGCCTCTTTTATTGTATTTTCTTGCTCAGCTGAAACCTTTTCTTCAGCGGCTGATGAGGAACTCTGCTTTTTTTTAGCCAAATTGCCACCCCCTCAGCAGTATCT
>JAISRE010000067.1 GCA_031273805.1 Synergistaceae bacterium
TTTCACAAACGCGAGCGAGATGGTTTCCTCTGTATTTATATTGCGTATACCGTTAATCACGTACAGATTATTCCGATAGTCCGCGAGATAGTTCGATATCAGCTCAATGTGCGCCTGCGGCAGGTTCGAGGCGTCGGCTATATTTACCGCACCTCCTTGACCGTCCTGCCAGGACTCGACGTATTCGTCGTATATGATCTCCCTCGCGCCCTGTTTTGCGAGATACACCCTTTGCGTGAAGTTTGGGCGTTCGGTGAAGCTGTTATTGACGCGGTACATGAGGACGCCGCCGTTTGTATAGAAAGGCTCTTGAAACGCGTTGGCCCAATCCGGGAAATCCGATTTGGGAACCTCGGCAAATGAGCTGACGCCAGCCTCGTAGACATGAGTCACGTTCCGGCTGTAGTGATTTCTCCCCGTAGGAGTATGGAAGAACTTCTCATAGTGCGTCGAGTAAATTACTATCGCGTCCGTCTTGGGATTGAAGTACAAATAATACCTCCAGCTGTCGCCGAGCCTTTTAACGTAAGGATTGCCGTCGAAGTTGGTCTCGCCGTCCTCCCACTGGGGCGCCCAGGTCCAAACTTCCTCCGGCTCTCCGGCCGCCGAAAAACTGAACTGTCCAATTTTGACCGTCTTGGGAAGCCAGTTGGGAAATTCCGCGTCTTCGTAGTATTCGGCGTTCCATGCTATGAGCACTTTATCGTCGCTCACCGCCTCGATCTTATCGATGACTATGGGAACGCCTCCGAAGGTAAAGCCCTCTTTGTAGCTGTCAGCCCCCGCGCTGGTCACTTTATAAACGCGGTTGTCCTTATCCGCGTCGGAGACAGTATAGAATACAGCGCCTCCGGCTGGGGATACGGTTATCTCCGCCGCGCCCGCTGTCACGTCGAAAGAGGCGATTTCGACGCCGGAGTCATTCAGGCGAATGAGCTTCGCGGCGCTTTTTCTGCTTGTAATGACGTATATGCCGCCATTCTGATCCAGGTCGAAATTGGTGAGCCCGGAATACTGATCCAGTACGGCGTAATCCTCCTGAGTCAGGGCGGCGGACGCTAAACCGCCGGACGAAAGGAGAAGAGCGAGCGCCAGAACCAGGCGCGTGAATCTTTTCATGGCTTTCATGATTAGTCCAACTCCTTCCTTATTCCGCACACAGCCGCGCAAGCCAGGACGAGCAGCGCTGCAGCGCCGGCGTTGCAGCCTGAGCCGCCGCCGTTATTGACATCGTTGGCCTGGGCGTTGTCGGAAAGTTCGAGCCTGTCGAGGTCCGGCGCGAAGAGAACCTGTTCGCGGGCCGCGAGTTGACCGCCTCCGGCAAGCGCTTCCAGATCCCGCTCGTCCCATACCTCGCCATTTACGAATTGCACGTTGCCGAGCCTGGCGTTCTCGTCGCTGAACCAATCGAGAACCGTGACTGAGCCTCCGGCTATCGAGAACTTCATGTCGTCTCCGACGCGCGATACCGCCACGTCTCGGGAGGTTATGTCGTCGTGGAAACGCAGGATGCCGTACTCGCCCGGATTCTTTTTGTCATTGACGACGTCGCTGCCCCAGCCCTTGTTGTAATAATAGACGTTGTTCCAGCCGTTTCCAATCAGCGTGTCGTCGCCGGGGCCTCCGAAGAGAGCGCTGTTCTGGTTGGCCGCGCCGGTCAGCGTATCGCTGCCGTCCGTGCCGTAGATGTATTTGTCCGATGAGACAAGGATAACCCGGACATCGGGTTCACGGACGACCGCCCGCGACGCTATCTCCTCCGAGCTGAGCGTCGCGCCGTCGTGGAACAGGACCTCTGACGGAGAAGCGGGGCCGGACGCGCCGCGTTTATTGGAGAACCAATCGGGGACAGTGACTTTATCCGGCGCGCCCATGACCTCCAGAACCAGATCGTCGTCGATCCGCCATATCCTGACGTCGCTTGAGCGGATAAGTCCGCCGAAGGCTATCCTGTCAGCGGTCCCTGTTTTCACTTCGCTTTGCCCGTCGCCGAGCTGATGGTAGAACGCGCCGTCAACAACGCCGCGAAGGTATTGAGGCCGGGTCGCGGAGCGCCCTCTTTCGATGGTGTCCCAAGGCCCGTCTTCGCCGCCGTCATCGTCATAGATATTGTTTATGCCGTCGCTGACCGAGACCGCCGCGACTCTCATTCCCTCGAACCCGTGAACCTCGTCGACGACGAATTTCCAGTCTCCCGCCGCGTCGTTGTCTCCGGTTGGGACGCCTATTGATATAACGCCGTCGCCCGGAATGGCGCTGTGCGTCGCGTACAGCTCGCCGGAGGGCTTATACAGGCTTATCACAAGTTCGGGATCTCCGCTGGAGTCAATCGGAGGAGCGGGCGAATTCGCCATGCGGTCCAGAACGGTAAAGGCAAAGCTGACGTCAGCGTTCGTCTTCGTGTTGTTGAGCGTTACGCCGCCATTGTAGACGACCATGTTCAGGTTCATGGCCCTGTAATTGAGCGGCCTTGCCTCTGGATCACCGTAATAATCCCCACCCAGCGCCTCGGCTATATCCTCTTCGTCATTCCCTTTAAAGAGAATCGGATCGAGCAGCGCGTCCACATACGTCTGCGGCAACCCGCCGCTCGCGTAGTTCGGCGCAAGCTCTATATTAGAATAGGTGACTTTTCCGCCGTTTGAACCAACTTCATACTCGATCGCGGTCGGGACCGTAATAGGGATGATCTCGGGCTCCACTCCCCACGGGGTAGTTATGTAGTTCAACAGTCCATACAACCCGGTCGCGAGAACCCTGGACGCGCCGGGATGCTCGATCAGCGAGTGTTGGGACTGCGGCAGAGGGGAGCTTAGGGTGACGCTCGAGACTCCGCCGAGCATCTCTTTGATCTGAGCGTTTTTGATATCCACGGCTTTGTTCGTCGCCGAACCATACGGACGGGGATAGCCCGTGCCGGAGAAGTAGTAGAACGAAGGGCTCCCGACGCCGCCAAGCAGAGCGGGAAACGCGCTGCTCTTGCCGGTGGCGATGACTGTGCCGCCGCCGTTGACAAAGGTCTTCGCGTTGGCGACCGCGTCAAAGTACCCGCCGCTGGAGGCGTTTACGTCGAATTGGAGGTCGGAGCCGGTGTACACCATTATGGCATCTTCAATGTTATCTGTTACAATGAAATTATCTTTTGACAAAACCAAGGGATGATTTTCCTTTTTCGAAAACATCATAATATAGGCATCATCATACTGGTTTTCTAAGCTAATGGGAAGCTGATGTGGAAAATTGACACCCCAAACGTTTCCGACGTAATTTCTAAATAACTCCTTTTGACCTGCTACTGCGAAGTCAGTCCATCTTCCCCGAGCATCTGAAGTATTTCTTCCAATGGTGAAAGGTTTCCTTCTCTTTTGCCCAGGAATATTGTCAGGGCTTAGAATCTCCACAGTAACCGTAGATTCTTCGTCTGCAATGAACGAATATATCCCAAATTCATTCGTGGTAGCTTCAAATGTTTTATTGCCGTTTTTATTCCAAGAAGCTTTAATAGTAGCGCCTTTCAAAGGTTTATATCCATGATCGTAATGGACTACTCTTCCACTGACTATTGCGGGTTTCTCAATGTTGCCGCCCGATAAATTTTCTAAAATTTTAAGCTCTGTTAGACTTGGGAATATATTAAAAAGATATATATATGCTGTGGTTATATTTGTCGGGTAATTATCATCAATAGTTTCATTCAAGTTTCTAGTCCAAGCTTCGGACATAGAGACATTCCAGCTTCCATTAACAACCAAACTCCCCCATCCAGTGTTTACGTGGTAATAAGGATTTTCTGAATCAATTGTCTTGATGCCGTTCGAAGCATTTTCGCGCGTAGGTGCAAATGCATAGCCATCGACAACAAGTGCATGATGCGTATCCCCAGAACGAACATTCGCTAAAGCAATTACAACAGGCATGCCCATGTCTAAGTTGGTACAAATAATTTGCTCTTTTTTAATAGCCGAAATACCGGCATTTTCTGGATAGGACGACGTTAAGAAAGTTGACGTTGAAAAATTTAAATTATCAAAGGGTAACTGTAATTCCGCTGTCCCGCTCCCACTTTGAGTATAAGTCATGGTCATCATTACGCCAAAATCGTGCAACAACGGGGCAATATGCTGAATAATATCGGCACTTATTGCAGTGTCTATGTAAGAACCACTAAAAGCGCTTCGTATTGCCTCCCAATCGTAACTTTCTTTCAATAAATGCGTGGTAACTGGGTAACTTTTTTCATCAGAAGAGAGTATTATTCGAAGATCCCTTGACTTTATGTTTTTCAGGCTATCTCCCACGGATTTTGGGTATAAATTCCGATTATTGAGAATGTTTGTTGCGGCCTGAGCAGTACTTAATGCGCTACAACCTACGGGAAAAGAGATTAACAAATCCGGCGAGCTGGGATTAGCGTTTATCCAAGATGTATAATGGTTAAAAGGGAGGTTTTGTCCCCAGTATTTTTCGCCAGAAGAGAGAAGCGGCGGCACCCTCATGCTATATGGTTCCGGAAGCTTAGTTTTTCGTGCATTGCTGTTCAGTGGTGTAAGCAGGTGCTCCCATGTCTTATTGTTGTCTGTAATTAATAAAGGGTAAACCCCCGGCTCTGCCGGGGGACTCCTAAAGTTTGACAAATCCGGGAACGGGCTCAATCCTACGCTTGTGAACCGCTCAAAG
>JAISRE010000076.1 GCA_031273805.1 Synergistaceae bacterium
AGCCCATAGGGATTTTTCCCTGCCAATAGCTTGCCATCCTCTTGCCGATAGTCCTGAAGCCCCTCCTGTACATATAGCGTCAGCCATTAACTCCCACGTGCCGCAAATTGAATCGTTGACATAATCGTTAAGAACAGAATCCTTAGCTTCTGGGTATGCATTTTTTATAGCTGGAATATCGCCAAGATACCAAGCTTCGCCCTCCTCTATGGCTATGCAAAATCTGGTTTCTGGTTGTGGATCACATTCGTTTAGAATATTGTCCAGCTCTTCTCGAAATGTCTTTAAGCACTTATCGTCAAGATCACATATCAGGATGACTGCGGCGGGATATTCCGTTGAATACTTAGCGAAAGCATTTCCATAGCCGCGCAGTAAACGCGGCAGCTGCTCGAGTAAAATCCGTTTTGACGCTTCGCCTCCACTCTTAAGGTTCTTCGGGATGCGCCCTATCCCCTTATAGGAGTGGATTATAAAGGTATGGCTATTCCCAATTATCTTTGGGACAATAATGTCGAGAGCGCTCTTGCCGGATTGATCTTCTACAAGTATTTCAAAATGCATTTCTTTACTTTCCCTCCAGATAATCACTGTACCACAGGCTGCCTAGCGGTAATCCCTCTGTGGTCATGCTATTGACAATCTGATCATCGCTTGCCCTGCGAATGGTTGAAAATCCATCGTCCTTTTTTTCTAAAACCCAGACTTCTTTCGGTTCAAGCGCATCGACAAAATAAGGTTGATGAGTCGTAACAAAGACCTGTGAGCCGCCTTTGCGATCCGTAGCATGTTCGCGGAATTCCTGCGCCAGGGACTCGAGCAATTTATGGTACAGGCCATTTTCAGGTTCTTCGATGCAAAGGAATGGCGGTGGCGTGGGATCCTCCAGTAACAGAAGATAAGCAAAGATTTTTAAAGTTCCATCGGACATTTGAGTTGCATAAAATGGATCTTTAAACCCTCTATCGTTGAATCTGATAAGCAACCTGCCATCGTTTGTTTTTTCCGTATCTATCCTCGTCACCCCTGGAATTTTATCCGCGATTCTCTCCAAAATATTGCTGAAGCGTTTTGGATGTTCCCGCTCCATAAACTGCACAACATTTCCAAGATTGTCTCCATGAATATTAAGGTGCTTTTGCGGTCCAGCCAGAGGAAGGCTGCGAGCGGCATCTGGCGTGAAATAAGAGAGATACCAGCCTTCAATAAAACGGCGAAAAGCGGAAATCCTTGGATGCTGTTTCAACGATCCAAGCGTAGCGATGCCAAGCTTCCTTCCATCCTCTAGCTCCACAACTTCTTTTTCTCTATCTTCCTCATCCTTTTCTGATTCAATCAGCCCTCTTACGTCAAAATCGCCTTTACCCTCGTCAATTTGCCTGCCGTCATATATACCTCTCCATACAACACCGTTTCCATGATTCAATACAAGAAATGAATACGGCCAGCCATGTTTTTGTCCCTTTCGGCGTTGTCTCAGTCGTTCTTTTAGAGCATACGGGCGCCCATTATCATCAGCATCTATTGACAGTTCGTAAGTTATAGGGCGAGCGTTACGGTCTTCTTTGTAATATACCTCGAACTCGATTGGCTCTTTTTCTCCTTGCGTCAATAATCTTGAAAACCCACCGCGTCCCCTTGCGTCACACGCTTCTTCAACGCCAGATTTAAGGCAATCGGAAAGAAATCCGAATGCGTCAAATAATGTACTTTTGCCAACGCCATTTTTTCCAATGACAGCAGTCATTGGCGTAAGTGGTTCCGCGTTTTGTTGATTCCACAGACGCCCAAGAGTTATATCCTTAAGAGCCCTGAAATTTTTTATTCTAAAACCTTCTATCTTAGCCATCCGAGTCACCTGCCAAAGTCATTTATTTTCAGCACATATAATTTTTGAGATTCACACCCGATAAACCTTCATAACCTCATCGCCGAGATGATTTATCACCTTCACGGCGATCCTACCGGACGCGGGCTTTTCGAACGGACGCGAGATTGCGCTGTGCAGCGTCTCCCACGCTTCCTCGTTTATCTCGGCTTTTAGCGTCGTTTTGAGGGATTTGTACGGGTCGTTCGCGCCGAGGAAGTAAGCGTGTCTCACGAAAAAACGCTCCTCGTTGTAGTCTGTGTCGACGAACCAGCAGGCGATTCCGTCCGGGCCGTCGCTCTTTATCTCTCCTGTGTTGGGGTCGAACACGTCGACGCCGTTTATTTTCACCTGGATCGTTCCGTCGGGCGCGTTTATTATGTCGATATCCGGTTCGCCAAATATGACGAACAGATTTCCCCTGCCGGTGTTTTTGAGGTCGCCAGCCATGTGGAGGTCGGCGTTCATGCGGGCTTTCAGGACGGGGACGCGCCCGAGCTTGTCGAAGTCGGTCGAGTGCGCCTCGTAGCTGAACGCGCAGGACACGAGCGCGTCAAAACCCGCGTCGGCCGCCTCTCTTGCGGCGAGAACCAGGTCCTGATGGCGCGCAGTTCCGAACTCAGGGCCGATGAAAACGCCGACGCGGCGAGTGGCATCGCCCTCCATGTACCTCCCCTCGGCACAGATGTTTGCGCCCGGCCAGGGCTCCAGATAAGTGAAGTCTATTTTGTCGTCCTTATGAGCCTGCTGGACGCCGGAAATTTTCAAATTTTCTAGTATCATGTTGACGAACGACTGGGCGTCGGCCCGGACATCGTTGATTTTTGCCCGCGAGTCGATTTCGTTTCCGTCCGAATCGGTCACAACCATCCTGTGGGGCGACATGCTCTCCACAGTGAACGGCCCTGCGACGCGGACTTTTTTGTTCTCCGGGTACGGCTTGTCGTACAGGTATTCGAAGTCGGCGTGCGCGGCAACCATTTTCCTGACGTCAAGAAAATGGTTTGAGACCTGATGACCGGACGCTTCACAAGCGATCTTTGATTTTACGAGCACGTTAATGAAATTCTCCCATTTGGAATAACCGAGCAAATGTTGCAGATCTCTCGCGAACCAAACCTCAATGTCCCCATCGTCATTTTGAATATGTTCGACGTGTCCCTCAAAATTTTGCATCAGAGAAACTATCAATTCTTTTTCCATGTTCATTCTCCTGCTTTGTTCAGTGATTTTATCAGCATATCAAACTCTTTCTCGATCTCGAACACATCGGTGAATTCCGCGGCATCCCATCGTCCGAAAGTCGAGAGCGCGTTCACTCCGGGAACCCAGTACGTGTCCATCGTATCTTTTTTTGACTTCGTGTCCTCGCCCCTGTAGCCCTTTATCTCTATAACGAGCCGCAGCAAATCGTCCGGCCCGTGCCCGTCGTCGATTAAGATGATGAAATCCGGCCTGTATTTTTTTGATACTCCGCCGAACTGATAGGGGACATCGAAGCCCAGATTGTCGCTCCACTCTCTCCCTCCTGAAACGCTCTATCTCGTCGGACGCGTTTTTCCGGAAGGCATCATCCAGACCTTCGCCGGACTCGAGCTGTTCGCTGTCGATAAGCAAGGTGCTCGGTCTTTCGCTTGCCATGCCGTTTTCGTCAAAATTGCGAAATAGCTTCAACCGCCCCAACTCCAATTGTTCGCTGCCGTCCTCCAATTTTCTCTTGAAACCTGACACGTAGTCGTAAACCAACTTCGACGTCGACGTGTTGTTGCACACTATGATGAAACAGTGTGGGACGCCTATACGCGCGTCCTCCCATAACTTGTGAGTTTTTTCATAATGCCCGTACAGAGCCTGGAGCGCGTTTTGCAGAAGTATCGGAATGGAGAGCGGATCGAGCGCATGAGATTTCCCCCTGCCTTTTTTGGGCATGTCGCTCCTGATGTTCTCCCAGAGGTCGCGGAATTTCGGCATCACGTCGCCGGGAATATTTTCCATGGCCATTACAGTGGTCTTGCCCGCGCCGGTCGCCAATTTGAGCGCCAAACGCTTTAATCCGGGATTTGCGTCGTTATTCGCGTTTTTGATGTGTTCGATGAAAAATTTACCCTCTCTGGTATTAGGAGCGACTTCAGTAAGCCATATAGCGGTTTCCGCCGCCTCGACCTGACAGAAAAAAGGCCTTATCCTGCTGAAATCATGATGCCGCCAGTGCTGCAAGATGCGCGCGGTCTCGGGAGTAACGTCCCAACCCGAGGGGTCCGGTATCTGCCGCCATTTGTCGACACAGTCCCTGAGCTGATTTATGATGGCGGTTGCGCTGTATTCCTGATCTCCTGTGGACAGCAGATCCTCGGTATCGGAAAACCCGAGGGTCCTTTGTTTTGTGCGGGTATCTTTCTGTTTTTTAGGTTTGGGGATAGGCGTATAAAAATCCGCACTGCGACGCTTGTTGCTGATATTCCGAGTCGGCTGTTTGGTCTCCTCGTCGAGCTCCCAGTGCCGAGATGGAATTTCATACGGCGAATTCAGAATAGGGTGATCAAAAAAAGGATTTTCCATCACGTATATCCCCCACAAGGCGATCATGTCCAACGCCTGAATCAATCCATCACAAGCCGTTCCGGCTCGGAATGGCGCTATTATAACGCTGCGCAGGCGCATGTTCCACACTCGTGAGCCGACCTCCATCGCGCAGCGGCGCTCAAAGCATTCGCTCGTGGGGTTTTTCTGAATGCTCTGGCAGAGGACGCTATCCGACAAGACTTAAGTCAATAAAATAAAACTCATTGTTCCCTTAAATGAGTCTGGGACGAGCAGCACTTTTTTCACGTGACAACCTCCTACTGAACGATCACCTTATCCCCGTCGTTAAGGTTGGCGCCGCCGAAGACGATGACCCTGTCGCCCGACGCTATCCCCTCGGTCACATGCGTATAGTTGCCCTGCGTCAGTCGTCCGGTCTTTATGTTTTTGAGGTGAGCGATCCCGTTGTCCTCGACAAAAACATACGGACCGCTCTCCCCATTGTATATGGCGTTTCCCAGTACCTGCACCGCGTTGCGGAACTCCCGCTCGACTATGAACGCCTGGCCGAACATGCCAGGGCGCAGTCGGTTGCCTATCGCCTCGTTGTTCAGCTCGATCTCGACCGCGCTTGTCCTGGTGGCCTCGTCCACGTATGCCTCGACGCGCGTGACCTGTCCTTGAAACTCCTCGTCAGGCAGCGCGTCGAACTTGAGCATAACGTTCATGCCAGGCTTTACGACAAATATTTTAATCTCCGGTATGCGCAAAGTAGCCTTCAGTTTGCGCAGGTCGGCTATGTCCACTATGGGGGAGCTTGGGGATATCATGGCCCCTGATGTCAGCGAGTAGTCCGACAGCACTGTCCCGTCGAGAGGTGAGCGCATTATGTAATCCTGCTGAGAGGACTTCACCAGACCAAGTTCGGAGACTGCCTGGCGCTCCTTGGCCAACGCCGCGTTGTGACTCGCCCTGGCGCTCGCGTAGGCGGTGGCCATCGAGTCGTACTGCTGCTGTGTGCTGAAGCCCTCCTTCAACAGCCGCTCATACCGCTCGAGGTTTGTCTTTGCGTTCATCATCTCCGCGCGCGCGCGCTCCGTATCCGCCCTCGACGAGGCGATCTGCGCCTCGGTGGAGCTTATCTGGGCGTTCTGCTGTTCGTGCTCCAGAGTGGCTATCAGCTGCCCTTTTTTGACGATATCACCCGGTTTGACGTGGAGGCGCTCAAGTCTTCCGGTAACCCGGGGGGTCATCTGAACCCTGTCGATTGCCTCCACTGACATGTTCTGGACAATGCTGTCGCGTATGACGTTGTTATCTGTCGCGGTCTCGATCTGAACAAACGCGGCGGGAGGCTCGGGCGCGGATTCCTGTGAGCTGGCGGGGGAGTCCTTCAATCCCAGCGTGTAAACCCCAAGCGCCGCCAGTATCCCCACAGATAAAATCAACAAAACTATAAAGTAACCCTTCTTCTTTCCTGACTTGCGACTCATTTAAAACTCCATCCTCTCGGTCCAGTTGATTATGTCTCCCTCTGTCACCTTCAGAGCGATGACGGCCAGCATGTGATTATAGAGTGAGCGAAGATGTTCGAGGCGGCTCTCCGTGAGGGAAGTCTGCGCCGACAGAAGATCGAGCTGAGGCGTGACCCCCTCCTGAAAGCCAACCTCCGCAAGCCTCAGCGTCTCCTCCGCGAGTTCGAGCGCGCTCTGAGTGGACTCCAGCCGGTTGTTCGCGCTCTCCAGCTCTATCCATGCGGTTTCTACGCCTGACTTTATATCCAGCTCCTTCTGTTTCAAATCGATCTTGTTCTGCTCCTCCACCGCCTGAGCGCGGATTACATTGCCGCGCGTGGTGCTGCGGTCCAGAATCGGCACTGTTATGGAGAGCTCCGCCCTCCATGTATCATCACCCGAGTTTCTGCTTCTGTACGGGTCGAGATACCCGGCGGACGCGCCAAGGGATATTCTTGGCCTGGAGCTGCTTAATTCTATATCTATCTGGTTTGCCTGGTACTCCACCTGATTCTCCAGCAGACTCTTATCCGCCCTGTTGGAGAGCGCCCTTTCGAGAGACGCCGCCCTGTCTCCTAGAACCTCTATAATCCGCAGGCGTCCCGTGACGGAGCGACGCTCGTCCGGCGGGATTGCCATGTAATTCATGAGGGATATCGACGCGGAGTCGCAGAGCCCCTCAGCGGTAATCAGGTTTGCCCTGTTCGACGCCAGCTGCTGAGACGCCCGTATGACCTCCAGCCTGTTCGACAGGCCCAGTTCACTCATGCGCGTGACCTCGCGCAGATGCATCTCCGACGTAGTCGTGGCGGATCGTTCCGTTTCAACGCGCAGCTCCTGCAGCAGGACGTTGTAGAAACGCGCGAACAGCTCCCCTATGGCTCTGTTCTCGGCGTCGATGATGGCGAGATCCGCTATAGACTTGACCTGGGAGGATTGTCTGCGCAGCGCCTGATTTCTGCCGCCGGAGTAAAGCGTCTGCGATATCGACAGCCTTGCGACCCTGTTGTCGTAGCGACTAGAGCCGTCCGACGTCTGGCTCTCCTTCTGAGCGTCGATATACGCGTTGAATCCCAGCTCCGGAGTCATGGTCCCGTCAGCCTGCAGTTTGAAGGCAGCGGCCTTTTGCAGCTCTTGCCTCAATGATAGAAGAGACGAGTTGTCGCGCAGCGTCAACTCTATGGCCTCCTTGATATCCATCGAGACAGGGGAGGCCTCCGCCGCGAAGCGCGTGGGATGTATGGGCGGCGTCCCTATCATTGCAAATGCCAGAGCGGCGCAGAGGAGCAGATTACGATATGAGCGCGTACTCTCTCCGCGAGGTCGGTCGGCGGTCTTTGACTTTGAGCGCAATGCGGCAATCGGGTTCAATAGCTCCGATCTGAGGCTTGTATAGCGCGAGTTCGACGTATAGCGCATCTATTTGACCGCCGTTACCGTTGGTTCCTGCAGCTTGCCGTCGGATGACACGGCGGACATTCCGGAGGGAGCGGGAGAGAGCCCCTGCCCCGTCCGTGAATATCTCGTCCTGAGGCGCTGGTATGCCTTGTACCTGTGTATCCTGCTTCCCACCCAGTCCTTTATGTCGTCGAGGACGAGATAGATCACCGGGATGACTAGCAATGTCAACAGCGTCGATGTAAACAGCCCGCCAATGACGGCGACCGACATCGGCTGACGCATCTCCCCGCCCTCGCTCAGAGCCAGCGCGACCGGCAGGTTTCCGACTATTGTGGAGACTGTGGTCATGAGAATGGCGCGCAGTCTCAGCGGTCCCGCCTCTATCACCGCTTCGACCTTCTTCATGCCGCTGTCGCGAAGCTGATTGATGAAGTCGACGAGCAGGATTGCATTGTTCACGACGACTCCGACCAGCAGTATCAGTCCCATGAAGCTCATGACGCTTATGCGCAGCCCCGCGAGATACATCAGGCCGAAAGAGCCGGCGGTCATGAGCGGCAGTGAGAACATAACCGTGAATGGGTGGAGGAACGACTCAAACTGTATTGCCATGACGATATAGACGAGCAGTATCGCGAAGACCAGCGCTATCGACAGGTAATAAAAGCTCTCCTTCATGCTCTCGGAATCCCCCGCGGGGACCATGTTGTACGTGCCGTCCTGCGGCGCGTATTTGTGAAAGACCTCCTGCATTATAGCTATGCCCTCTCCCGGCGATATGCCCTCTACGTTCGCCCCTATCTGAAGCGAGCGCTGTCTGTTATAACGTTTTATCACGTTGGGCGCGCGCCCTATGCTGCTGGTGACGAGGCCGTCGGCGCGTATCACCTGGCCGCCGACCGTCCGAACGAGCGTGTTGAATACGCGGCTTGGATCGTCGCGCATATCCTTGTCCGCCCTTATTCTTATATCGTACCTGTAGCCCTGTTCGTTGAACGAACCGCTATTCGTGCCGCCAAACCACGCGTTGAGCTCGTCCGACAGATCCCTTATGTTGACGCCCAGGTCGTCGGCCAGCGCGCGGTTCAGCTCGAGGTTTATCCGAGGTTTGTTCATCTGGAGGTCGGTGGTTATGTCGACCAGTCCGCGCGCGTTCTTGGCGAGATCGGCCTTTATCTTCTCTCCTATCTCCGCCAGAGACTCACTCGTGGGCCCCTGTATCACCAGGGTGATGTCCGAGCCGCCCCAGCTCCCCATCTTTATGTCCACGTCGCGAAACGCCGAGAGCTTGCGTCTTATATCTCCCATGACTACGGACGCGCTTTCACGCTGTTTTTTGTCTATCAGCTCTATATTGAGGCTGCCGCGGTATACCTCCTCGCCCTGTCCGCTGCCTGCGACACCGTAAGTGTAGGCCACTCTGGGGTCGGTTTTGATGACATCTATCATCTCGCCCATCACCCTCTCGGTGACCTCCAGCGACGAGTCGGCGGGCAGCTCCATCTGAACCCTGAGGCGTCCCTGATCCTCGTTGGGGACGAACTCCGACCCCAGCGTCCTGGCCAGCATTATGCCGCCCGCAAAGATCAGCAGCGCTGAGGCTATGATCGTGGCGCGGTGTTTTACGGAGTAGGTAAGCATTCTTCGATAGGCGCGCTCGAGCAGTGTGAACGGCGCCTCGAGCGCCCTCTGTATCGGTCCGCGATGCTCCCTGCCGAGTATGTGCGAGCACAGGAATGGGGTTAACGTGACGGACATGAGAAGAGAGATGCCTATCGTCATGGAGACAGTGATGCCGAACGCGTTGAAGAATCGTCCCATCATGCCGCCCATGAACGCGATCGGCAGGAACACCGCGAGCGTGGTGGCGGCGCCGGCCAGGACGGCAAAGCCGACCTCTCTAGTGCCGTCATGGGCGGCCTGCAGTGAGCTCTTGCCCATCGACCTGTGACGCGAGATGTTTTCCATCACGACGCTTGTGGCGTCAACGACCATGCCGACTGCGAGCGACATCCCCATCATGGAGACGTTGTTTATCGTTATACCCATCCAATAGAGCACTGAAAGGCTGCCGAGCAGGCAGACTGGGATGGTGATGACGGCCACTATCGTGGCGCGAAGCGTCCGCAGGAACACGAACATTATCACCGATGTGAGACACACCGCCAATATTATGTCCCCCCGCACCCCGTTCATGGAGCGAAGGATGAATTGGGACGAGTCCTGCACCACCACGAGCTTGACCCCGCGCGGGGCGGTGTCGTTCAGCTCCTCGATGCGTTTTTTCACCTCGCGGGCCAGCGCCACCTCGTTGGCGCCCTTCTGTTTGCGCACCTGCATCATGATTGTCGGGCTTCCCTCGTAGAGGGATTCGCTTCGTTTGTCCTGAAAATCGTCCTCTATTCTGGCCACGTCACGCAAGCGTATTATCGCGCCGTTGCGATAGGCCACCGGCACGTATGAGAGCTCCGCCACCGAGCGGTACTCGCCCTCCAGCCTTATGCCGTATTCGCGGGTTCCCGTCTCGATGCGTCCGGCGGGCAGCTCCACGTGCCTGTTGTACACGGCGTTTTTGATGTCCTTGGTGGTGACCCCATACGCCTCCAGGCTGTCGGTGTTGACCCATATCCTTATCTCCCTGTCGCGGAAACCGGCGAGCTGCACGCCGCCGACGCCCGTGACGGTCTGAAGCCGCTCTGTCACGACGCTGTCGACATACCTGGCGATGGTCTTCATATCCGTGCGCCCGTCGCTTTCGACCGCGACGTTCATTATCGGCATGTTGGACGGGTCGAATTTGTCCACCTGCGGATCATCGCACTCGTCCGGCAGGAGTCCTGTCGCCATGCTGACCTTGCCGCGGACGTCAGCGGCCGCAAAGTCTACGTTCCTGTTCAGCTCAAACTCGACGACTATAACCGAACGCCCCTCGTAACTGCTGGACGATATGTTCTTTATCCCCTCGATGGTATTTATCCGAGCCTCGAGGACATCGGTTACGTCGTTGTCTATTATGGCGGGGCTGGCCCCCTCCATCGTCGTGATTACGACCACTATGGGGAACTCGACGTTGGGCATTCGCTCCACACCCATGTTCATGTAGGAGTACGTCCCGAATACCAATAGAGCGATGGTTAGTATCAGAACAGTTACTGGGCGCCGCAGGGATATCTCGGTTATTTTCATTCAGACACGTCCTTAAAAAGATTTTTTGCGATATCACGGCGCGATTTCGCCGGATATTGCGCTTTATTGAGAAAATTTTCCTAATGATAAGCGACTGCCTGGGGGATAAACATGTGGAAATATACAATAAGGGCAAAATTTTAAAATAAACATATTATGATACGTATACAGTATTTCTTATTCCAAATTAAATAAAAACTTGTTTTAACTTGAGAAATCTCCGGTTAAATGAGGTTTTGCCGAGGAATACCCATATCTGACTTGCGTTTTTGCGGCCATCTTAAGGGAAGGGGAATAGGCTTTCTGAAAAATCATATATTCAATAAATACCAGAGATACTTCGTGAGCGACCCGACAAGAACGATAGAAAAAATGATAAAGCCGGAGGCGCCGCATATTGTGTAGCAGATATAATGGAGATAATTTCTCTCATACCCCCTTTTCTCCAGAAAATGGCAGAATGCGGAAAGCGCCAATGAGATAAGAAATGCGCAAACGAGCAATACGCAAAATTGCGTAAATTGGTTTCCTAACGCATCTCCTGTGAACTTGTTTTTATATCTGAGCCTCCCCAATGTGGGACCGCCCCAGCCAGGAAAAAACATCGAAATTAAAGCATCAAAACAAATCAGATAACAGATCATATGGAGATAGTTTGTCTCATAGCCTCTCTTTTTTTCCAGAAAGAGAAAAAACACTGCAAAGGGTAATGTTATGAAAAATACAAGGACGTGGTAATAAATATATTTATCCACATATGTATTCATAGCCTGAATCCTCCCATCGCAGGATTTTAGCTTTTTATATGGTTTATTTATAGGACGAATCAGGTTGGGCAACCCATCAAAAAAATTATGAGTCGCCCAACCCGATCATGCGTTCAATTCAAATCATCCACGTCATCAGCCGTCAGGACTGTACCATCCAAAAATTTAATTTCTGTGAGTTGATAAGGTGTGTCGTAAAACCAATTTTCCACCGTTATCGTCTCTTCTGTGTCGAAGTAAGTGAATACTCCGTCATTGCCGCTCTGGGAAAACGAGATATCCCCGGAAGTTATGCCCCATCGATACTTTTAGATCCTATACTTACACCCAAAATCAGCGGACTGTCAAGCATAAAACACGCGCATTGCCGGGAAGATAATAATCTTTCTGAAAAATCATATATTCAATAAATACCAGAGATACTTCGTGAGCGAATCGACAAGAACGATAAAAAAAATGATAAAGCCGGAGGCGCCGCATATTGTGTAGCAAATATAATGGAGATAATTTCTCTCACACCCTCTTTTTTTCTCCAAAAAAAGGCAAAACGCGGAAAGCGCCAATGAGATAAGAAATGCGCAAACAAGCAATACGCAAAATTGTGTAAAGGAGTTTCTTAACGCCTCTTGTTTAAAGGGGGTTCCTAACATCTCTCCCGATAACTCGTTCTTATATCTGCGCCTCATCCAGCTGCGGCGGCCCAAGGGAAATGCCGAAATTAAAGAAAAAAAACAAATCACGTAACAGATCATATGGAGATAGTTTGTCTCATAGCCTCTCTTTTTTTCCAGAAAGAGAAAAAACACTGCAAAGGGTAATGTTATGAAAAATACAAGGACGTGGTAATAAATATAAAAATCCTTACTTGCATACGGGTGGCATTAATTCAGTGTTTTGGCCAAACTGATCCCGATATCTTAGCGATTTGGGATTTTCAAAAACCATTTTTATTATCTTCTCCACTTT
>JAISRE010000162.1 GCA_031273805.1 Synergistaceae bacterium
ATGGATGGCGAAAAAAGGACCGCAGTCGTAGCAGAGCTACGGCGAGGATGCTTTTTTTGACAGACATGAAGAGGGAGGATGAATCCGCCCATTGCAGCCCAAAGGTTATTAAATCAGCGTTTCCCTAAAGCAATTCCGCTATCTGTACCGCGTTCAGCGCCGCTCCTTTTCTCAGATTGTCCGAGACCACCCACATCGCCAACGCACCATCTTTGCCTGTATCGGAGCGTATTCTTCCCACGAAGACCGGGTCCTTGCCCTCACAGTAGCGCGGCCTTGGGTATATGGAATTTGCCGGATCGTCCTGAACGACGACGCCCGGCGACTCGCTCAGTATCAGCCTGGCCTCTTCCGGTGACGCCGATCTGTCGAAATGAGCGATTATAGATTCCCCGTGCCCTCTGAACACCGGGACCCTCACAGTGGTACAGCTGACCTTGAGGTCTGGAAGGTGCATTATCTTCTGTGACTCCCGGACCATCTTCCACTCCTCCTCAGTCACTCCGTCGGAGTCGAAGGCGCCTATGTGCGGCAGCAGATCGAACGCGATCGGGTACGGGTATACCATCGGCGACGATGGCTCACGTCCCTCTAGCACATGTCTGCTTCCCGCCTCCAGTGTGAGAAGCGCCTCGCGGCCGGTGCCTGAGACAGACTGATATGTCGTGAACGATACGTAGTTCAGACCATATTTTTTGTGCAGCGGATACAGCGCCACTACTGCCTGTATTGTTGAGCAGTTTGGGTTTGCTATGATGCCTTTGTTGAGCTTTATATCCTCCGGATTTACCTCAGGAACGACCAGCGGCACGGTTGGGTCCATGCGCCATGCGGAGCTGTTGTCGATGACGACAGCTCCGGACGCCGCCGCCACTGGCGCCCAGCGCCTCGATATGCTGCCGCCGGCGGAGAAAAGCGCCACATCGATGTCTTTGAAATGCTCATCACTGACCGCGCAGACGACCTGCGGTTCACCGTGAAACTCTACCGTCTTGCCCGCTGATCGCTCGGACGCGAGCGGGACCAGTTTGTCCACCGGAAACCTTCTCTGCTCCATAACCCTCAGCATCTCACGGCCAACCAGACCGGTGGCCCCTAATACCGCTACCTTCATTTAAACTGTTCCCTCCTCTATGAAATGCTCGTGCAGCGCCCTCACTGCGTCATCCGTTCTCATCGCGGCCACGACGCATGTCACGGCCAGCGCTGTCGAAGCTATCATATCTATATTGATTCCCTCTTTGGCAAGAGTGTTGAACATGCGGGACGGTATCTCCGGATGGTTGGCTATGCCGGCGCCCACTATGGACACGCGGGCTATCTCGGTGTTGAACGATACCCCCTGAGCGTCCACGTCTCTGCTGAAATCGCGGCATACGTCAATGGTTCCGTCCAGGTACTCCTTCTTCACGAGGAATCCTATGTCGTTCAACCCGCCCCTCATGTTGTTCTGGATTATCATTTCCGCCCCGATTCCCTGGCTCGCCAGGTTCGAGAAGAGGCGTCCCGCCACGCCTGGCACGTCCGGAACCCCCATCATAACTACTTTCGCTATGTTCGTGTCATGCACGACTCCCTTTATTACAAGTCCCTCGCTTACAGGATTGCTCTCCATTATCCAGGTTCCCTCCTCCTCGATAAAACTCGAAGCCACATAAAGCGGGACCTCGTATCTCGCAGCCACCTCCACGCTTCGCGCCTGAAGCATCTTTGCGCCAAGCGACGACATCTCCATGCACTCTTTGTAGGAGAGGCTTTGCAGTTTGCGGGGCGCGCGAACTATTCTGGGATCGGCCGACATAACGCCGGAAACGTCCTTTAAGATGTGACACTCGCCGCCTATGGCGGCGGCAAGTGATACCGCCGAGAGGTCCGACCCCCCCCGTCCCAGCGTTATAATGTCGCCGTCGTCCGTTATAGCCTGAAAGCCCGCTACAACAGCCACAAGACTCTTTTTCATCGCTTGGAGCACAGCCTTTGGGTCCACCCGATAGATTCGGCCCTCGGTTGGAAATCCATTCGCGTGAAATCCGGCCTGAGCGGCGGTGAACGACTGTGCCGGTATGCCCTCTTTCTTCAGCGCCAGAGCCAGAAGCGCTATGCTCTGCTGTTCGCCAGTCGCAAGAAGCTGGTCTATTTCCCTGTTGTCGAGTTCATCCGAGACATCGCTCGCCAGGGCCAGCAGTTCGTTGGTGGTGTTGCCCATAGCCGACACTATAACCGACAGCATATAGCCGTCGTTCAGGTATTTCCGTATAATGGCGGCGACCTCTCTCATTCGTTCGGCGTCGGCCACTGAGCTGCCCCCAAACTTGAGGACGGCAATTTTATTTTTGTCGCTCATAGACTCAACTCCAGCCTTGCGCCGCACGCATTGCCCTCCAGCACGAAGAAGAGGGAGTCCACCCCATATTCGGTGAACGTGCGGCACATCGTCTCAGCGACTTTACGCGGTTTGCCGCGCACCATAGCCAGCACGCTGGGCCCGGAACCGCTTATGGCCACTCCAAGGCAGCCCGGGATGGATCGCACTCTGTCGATTATTACATCTCCTCCGGGGAATAGCTTGAGCCGGTACTGCTGGTGCAGTCTGTCGTCCATGCCCCATGACAGCATGTCCCACTTACCGGTCGCCCATGCTGCCGTGAGAAGAGCCGCCCTTCCCAGGTTGAACACCGCGTCGTTGAACTCCACCATATTTGGAAGAGCGTCTCTCGCTGCGCTTGTGTAGACCTTGACATTCGGCACTGCCACCACAATATGCATGTCCGACGGAAGGGACGGAAGGCGCACGTAGCGAAGCTCGTTGTTGTCCCAGCAGCTCACAGTCATGCCGCCGAGGTAGCATGGGGCGACATTGTCGGGGTGCCCTTCGATCTGCGTCATCGCGCGAAGCAGGTCTGTCTCGGAGGCCTTCAGCTTATTGAGCGAGTTTGCTATCAGGACGCCGGCCACCACCGCGCCCGCCGAACTCCCCAGACCCCTGCAGAGGGGTATCGCGTTGTTTGACAGGAGCTCGAAGCCCGGTCCCTCGACGCCCCATCTTGCGCACGCCTCGATGTAGCTCTGTATCACGAGGTTTGCGCTGACGTCAGTCATCTCATGCATCCCCTCGCCGATCACGTCGGAGAGAAACTCTCCGTGCGGGAGCAGCGAGGTCACCGTGAATACGTTGTAGAGCGATAAAGCCATGCCCAGCGCGTCAAAACCGGCGCCGAGGTTGGCGCTGGTCGCCGGCACTCTGACTTTTATGACATCATTCCTCATAAAGAAAGCGCCTCCAGAAGCTCCCCTATGGAACTGCCGATTCTGACGGGTTTGCCGACCTGTGAAAGCGCGGTATCAGGATCTTTGAGCCCGTTGCCGGTCAGTACTATGACCACCTTGGCGCCGTCAGGAAGCCTATTTGCCCTCTTAAGTTTTATAAGCCCCGCCAGTGTAGCGCATGAAGCCGGTTCCGCGAAGACTCCTCCCTTGCCGGCCAATATCACCTGAGCCTCCAATATCTCGTCGTCGGATACTGTGCCGAACTCTCCGCCGGACTCGCTGACTGCATTCTTCGCCAGCTCACCGCTCACGGGGTTGCCTATGCGAATGGCCGTGGCTATCGTCTCCGGGTTCGGGAAGGGACGCCCGGTCGCAAGCGGCGCTGCGCCCTCCGCCTGAAAGCCGATCATCCTGGGCAGGCCGGAAATTTTTCTCCATGCCCTGAAATCCTTGTACCCAGCCCAGTACGCGCTGATGTTTCCGGCGTTGCCGACAGGTATGACGTGCAGATCGGGGGCGCGTCCGAGTGACTCGCAGATCTCCCATGCGCCCGTCTTCTGCGATATCAGCCTGTATTGATTGACTGAATTTACCATCGCGAAGTCCAGCCTCTCGGCCGCTTCTCTGGCAAGCTCGAGTGCCTGGTCGAAGTTCCCGTCCACGGCTATGACTTTGGCGCCGTATATGAGCGCCTGAGCTAGTTTGCCCATAGCGACCTTGCCGGAGGGAAGCAGGACATAGCAGGGCACTCCGACGTGAGCGGCGTAGGCCGCCGCAGATGCGGATGTGTTGCCTGTCGAGGCGCAGACCAGAGCTCTCGCGCCGTCCTCGAGCGCTTTTGCGACTGCCAGCACCATCCCGCGGTCTTTGAACGACCCCGAGGGATTGCACCCTTCCAGTTTTGCCCAGAGCTCCACTCCAAGGTCGTTCCCTATTCTGTCGAGACGGACTAACGGAGTGCTGCCCTCCTCGAGGTTTACATCCGGTGTCTTGTTAGAAATAGGAAGTTGCGCGCCGTACCGCTTCAATACTCCCACTGAAACTCCTCCTGTTCGCGCAGTCCGCGTAAGTTCATAATATATCGTCCATTCCGTATCGATGTAAAAAATATTCCCCATGATATCCACTATTCTAATACCAACTTGGCCGTATATGTCAAGTGATATTGATATTTTGCTCCGCCCTTCGCGCGCCAGGAAGCGCGTAAAAAACCCATCTCAATTTATCAAAAATAAATAATTAAAGGCATATTAGCCTAATTGACTTATAAATATTGACTAATTAATAATTCTAACTTAGAATTTAATGTATATTGGGCTCAGATGGGCATGATCTGTTTGTGAAAGGTGGAGTGAAATGACTGGGATCTCCGAGGAATCGCGCTCAGGCAGGCGAGGGGGGTTTTCCCTGATATTGACGCTGTTAGTGGCCATTTGCGGCACGGCCATGCTTGGCGGCATGTTGGTCATGGGAGGTAAATTTGCGGCTCAATCGACGGTTTCCAAGCGTTCGGCGGAGGCCTACAACATCCTGCAGGAGGAAATGGAAAGAGGCAAGGCGGTTTTGAAACAGGCGATGTCGGGCGTCGATGCGCCTTTGCGGAAAAGAATCGGCGCGATAACCACTCTGAGCGCTCTGCTGGTTTACGACGGGCCAAACCCGTTGTACGACGTATCGAGGAAAATCCGCCTGTCGGGACGAAACGCCGAGCTCAAAGCAGCGATTTACGACATGGGGTACGAAATGAGTGACATACCAGCCAATCCAACCGCCGAGTTTCTCGCTTCCCTGCCACAGAGCCTGGTGTTGACGGCTCAAGCAGGGCTTAGCGACGGAGTCGCTCTGGGTGTCGATCAAATCGACGCGAGCGCGGCGATTGCCTCTGGCGGCACAGACGCGGGAGCGTATGTCATCCGAGCGACGATAACATATGCCGATGGGACCAGCCGCACGATGGAGACGGCTGTTTTGCAGGCAGTCGGCATGTGACGCTGAATAATAACCCTGTACAGCCTTATCCAATCGAGGCGCGCTTTTTGCCCGCGCGCGGCGGTAACTTCAGCAATGCCCCATTTGGCATGAAATCAAAATATCATGAGGTGTGTTTGAATGCAGAGAAAAAAAATTTTAATGAAGAAGATTGTGGCGGCTCTGATGCTCTCATCCTTCGCGCTCCAAATTGTCCCGGAATGCGGGGCGGCAGCCCAACCGATCAAGGTTGAGCTGCGCGCTCCTCTTAAAAACGAAGTCGCGATTGATGACGCCGACGATCTTACTAGCCCGAACAAGAGGACTAACGTGCTCTTTCTCGTCGAGGCGACAGCCGCCATGAGCTTCACTCCTAAGGGCGTCATACCGGTTGTCGCAATGGGCGATTTTGACTACGGGGTCGAGAGCGAGACTGCCGACTGGGC
>JAISRE010000070.1 GCA_031273805.1 Synergistaceae bacterium
GAAGAGACCAGAAGGGCAAGATGCGATACGAGATATTTCTGCGGATATGGAATCATTATATAGAAAGGCCGCACCTGACGAAGGACATATGGAGTGTATCACCGAAGCAGATTTGAAGAGCCGTATGCGGGAAAACCGCAAGTACGGTTCTGTGAGGGGGGCGGAAGTGAGTGACATGGGCTGACGGTTATTTGCCACAAAGCCGAAAGACGGATACATACGGAAACCTGTTGCCCTAAATCTCTTGCTTACTGCCTCTACTCGACAAGTTTCCCCAAGATATTTGCGGATCCTGCCAAACATTGCCCTGCGCCGGTATTTGGGAATCCACACAATGTGGTACTTACAATCCCAACTGCTGTGGCATAAACTGGCTATATCTTCCACGGGTTCTCTCCTCCCTTGTAAACTTTGAGCGGTTCACAAGCGTAGGACCCTAGCCCGTTCCCGGATTTGTCAAACTTTAGGAGTCCCCCGGCAGAGCCGGGGGTTTACCCTTTATTAATTATTCCCGGGGAATAATCCCAGTTCTGCCATCTTTCCCTTGAAGATGGTTGGCGAATACGCCTATTGCGGTCAAAGGTTATTGAATCGGCGGTTCCTTTAGAAAGTCAGCAGTCCTTTAAGGGCTTGCTCCAGAACCTGTCCGCCGACCTGTCCTCCGATGCTGTCATCGGATCTGCTGTTCCCTCCTGGGCCGACCGGGAACTCCAGCTTTATATTTATCCTCTCCGCGTCCTTCTCCCTGGCGCCCTCCGGCTCCGCGAGTCCCGCAGGCATAGCGTCAAACTTCACTGGGTTTGCCACCGTCACATCTGAAAATTTTATGTCCCCGGGTATGCCGGAGACCTTGAGGCTGACGTCGCGGAACTCGTTCCTGGAAAATCCGGTGATTGCGCTGCCAAGGAAGTTTTGGAGCATATCGTTGGTGGTTCCTCCATCTATTGCAGCTGAGAGCATTCCCTGCATCCCGGCCGCGAAAGCATTGAGGGCCCGTATGTTGACGTTGCCCACGCATGAAAGATTTATGTGGTTATCCAACGCAACGCTTCCATCTACCATGACATATTTGAATATGGGATCCTCGCCGGGCGCCGAGACTCGGCTGCCGGGAAGCAGATATATGGTTTTGCCGTCTATATTGAATGAGAAGAGCGCGGAGCGAAAGCGAAGCGGTTTCCCCCTGACGAGCTTGGATACGGCCTTTGCCCCGTCGAATCCGGATATCTCTCCGTCAAGGACCTCTATACTGCCGTTCCCGTCCTGCATGCTGGTTCTCCTTGTGTCGCCGGAAAATCGCATTGTGAAGTTTGTGACGCCACTGATGACGCCCTCGGAGTTTGGCATGATATCCCTGAATGCTGATGCCATATCGGCGCTCTCCACCTGAAACCTGCCTCCCCAGTCAGATAGGTTGAGGTCCTTTGCCATCTGGGCGTTGACGCTGCCTCCGTAAGCCTTTGCCGACGATTCTTCGATCAGAATGAAACCATCCGTTACAAGAAATGGGGCCTCTATATCTGTAAGAGTGACGCCTCTGACCGATAGCGCCGGAATCGTGGCCTTTCCTCTGCCTATAAAGGAGCCCGGTCCGCCGCTGCCCTCGAAGTCGAAGTCGAGCAAACCGGTTATTGCCCTTCTCGTGTCCTCGTCAAGAGAGAATGTCAGGCTGCGAATGTCGACGTTATTGCCTCTGGCCCTAACTCGTCCGCTAAAGTCGCCGGATTTGACGGATAGCTCTCCGTCCGCGTTTATGACCCCTCTGCCCACTATAGCGCGAATCTCAGGAAACTCTATGTCCCTCATGCTGCCGTGAATGTTGTTCAGCCATACGACTGGAAGAAAGAGGCCAAAGGCTCTCACCGCCGAAACTCTGGCGCTGGCTGTAAATGACGGAGAGGCCACGCTCCCGCGTATGTCCGCGCTCCCGCTGACCATTCCCTGGAAACCCTTTGCCATTGGGTTGAAGATTCGTGATATTCGGCCTGCGTCGGCGCTTGCGACGGATGCGCTGATGTTGATGGGCATTTTATTCAATGTTTTGCTCATGACGTTCTCTATCTTGCCGTTCAGGCTGATATATCCCATATTCATATTTGTCCTTAGATTTTCGATCAGGAGATTTCCTCCGCTGAGCGTGACCAGTCCCTTGATGTCGGAGATATCCAGAGTGTTGGAGTATCTTATTCTGGAGTCCTTAAAGAATACCCGGTACGACGGTTCGCCTCCGCCGCTCCATATCCTGGCGTCTCCCGCGAGATCTCCTGAGATATCCTCCGAGATCAGCCCCATCCTGACGAGGTCTGCAGGGTCCAGGTTCTTGAAGCTCCCCTTAATATCGTACATCAGCGGCCGTTCGTCTGTGGCCGGCGATACCGATCCGGCTGCCGTTATGTCGGCGTTCCCAAGCTTGAATGCCGTTTTGGATATTGTGAGTTCGGACGATTTATAGCCGCCTCTGACGCTGAATCCGTTCAGTATAAGGGTTTTACCTATGCTCAGCCTGGGCACAGATGCGTCGGCGCTGAACACCGGATTGTCGCTTGTTCCGCCCAATGTCCAGGTTCCTGAGACGACTCCCCCTATATTGTTCTCCTTTACGGCATTTACCATGCCGCCGATGGCCGAGATGTTGAAGTTCGACACTTTCCCATTGAATGCCAGTGGCTGCCCGGAGGCGGACTTGCTTAAATTTGAGCTGCCCTCCGCTGTAATGAGCGCGTTATTCCATCTTGCGGCAGCGTTTTTGACGGATAGGATCTCGTGGGCAAGTTCGAACTCGGCTTTGGCGTCGCCCAGCGAGTACTCACTCCCGATGTCAAGTTTGGGAAGTGACAGCGCGCCTGAAATGGTGAGTGCGGACGGATGTCCACCGATTTTGATGTTCACAGAGCCATCGCCGCGCGCGCCAAATTTCTTAACCTGCGGATACTTTGCGGCCAGCGCGTCCAATGAAACTTTTGGCAGATGAAGCTGCGCGTTGATTTTTATGTCAGGCGTCAGCGAGACGGAAGCGTCGCACGACAGGGGGGAGTTGTACGATATTCCGTCCAGCGCTATGGCAAGCGAGGAACTCCCCGACACGCCAATGGTTGCATCGATGTTTGAGATGTCGTATCCGGCGACGTCAAACGAGGCCGATTTCAAGCGAGCTCTGCCGCTTAAGGAGTTGAGCGGACCTTTTATATCGCATGACGCGGAATCGATCACTCCGGAGAAGCTCTCGAGCCATGGCATCACAGACGTCATCATTCGCGTGTCGATAGACTTCATTCCCAGCTTCAGGTCGAGTTCTGTTTTTTTGCCCTTGGGGAGCTTTATGCCCGCGATCCCGGATATCCCCCCGCCGAAGATATCCGCCGCGATGTCTTTGACTTCTATGCTGCCGTCGGTGTAGTGTATTGTTGCGGTCATCTTGTTAAATGGAAATAACCATATGCCTCCTCCGGCGGATGAGATAGTTCCGTCGATCTCAATGTCCGAAGAGTTAAATAAGTGAAGTTCGCCGCTGTAGACGCCCCGGACTGTCGAGCTTTCCGCCTGAGGAATTATCTCGTACACCGTGCCCATGTCGAACTCCCTAAGCGCGCAGAGCACATCTAGTGACGGAGTGATCTCTCCCTGCGCGTTGACGGATGTTTTATCCAACTTCATTTCCAGCTCATCTATTCGTATTCCGCCGCTCGAGGTGAGGATATCCGTATTCATGTAGAGTGGTTTACCCCGGAAGTTTCCCCGCAGTTCGACATTGTAGTTTGCGGCGCCGAGCGCGGTCGAGAGTGCGTCTATTCCGAGTGTTCCCCACGGAGTTTTGACGGAGGAATCGTATATTGAGAGCCGGTCGACAGGGGGCGACGCGCCCTGGTCGCTTTTAGGCTTGGGCATATGGGAGGCTGCTGTCTCGTAGTCCAAATCAAGACCTAATATGTCTATTTTTGCCAGCCTGGGTGTTTTCGAAAGTATGGTGGGAAGTGAGAGGTATAGGCCTATTTCATCAACTGTCGCGATGGGCGCCCCTCCACTCGAGATCACCGCGCCATTACAGAATACTCCAGTGATTGGGTTTCCGCGCAGGGCGCCTATCTTAAGCTCGTAGCCGGATTGCTCTAGCGCCTCACCCACTTTTCCCGCGACCAGCTCCGCGTAGAACGTGCGTCCGGAGATGAACAGATAGCCTGCCGCCATAATTAATGACGATAACAATAGTGCGGATATAATTATTTTTTGCTTTGCACGCGACAACCTCAGAACCTCCAAAAAAATCATAAACTTATAGATCTTACCATGATTATTGAGGCAATGTTATCATTAGTTTGAAAATTTGGATAGTCATAAGCGTATTGCGGCATTAAAAGAATTAAATGCGCATTAATGGATGTTTTAGCCCACTTAAAAAACTACAAAATATCTTATTACATTAATTTACAATAAACGCTGCCGCATAATTGCAATAAGCCGATGGTGTTTCACGTGAAACGTGTGATTTTATTCAAGAAAAAAGCTATAATAGGAAGGGATGCAGATCAAACAGTAATTTACACGATGCGGCTCGCATCGCCTATCAGCGGATCGGCGTCTCTTTTGAGGTATATTGCGCGCGGAGATTTACGCGCGCGGCATCTGAGCATGGTCGCGTTGGTTCGCATAAGTCTTGAGGGGGTGTCCATTTTATGAGAGTAACTGCTATTGCTAATCAGAAGGGCGGGGTGGGTAAAACCTCCACCTGCGTCAATTTATGCGCTGGACTGGGCCTTATGGGTAAGAAGGTGCTGCTTGTCGACATGGATCCGCAGGGAAACAGCACCAGCGGGCTTGGAGTGGAGAGGGGCTCTTTAACTCAGAGTGTGTATGAGCTTCTCGTTGACAACGCGCCATTCCAGGATTGTATCAGGGCAACGGGCTGGAAGGGCGTGTTTCTGGTACCGGCTACGATCGATCTCGCGGGAGCTGAGATAGAGCTGGTTTCTGTCATGAGCAGAGAGACGCGGTTAAAAAAGTGCCTTGAAAGCGCGCAGGGATATGACCAGATTATCATCGACTGTCCGCCGTCTCTGGGACTCTTAACCCTTAATTCACTTGTTGCGGCCGACTCTATAATAGTTCCGATACAGTGCGAATACTACGCCCTTGAGGGTCTCTCCCAGCTTATGAAGACAATCGATCTGGTGAAGTCTCATCTGAACAGCTCTCTCGAGCTCGATGGGCTGCTGCTGACCATGTTCGACTCTCGCACCAGGCTCTCTAAGGATGTTGCCGAGGAGGTCCGGGCCCGATTCTCCGACAAGGTGTACAAGACCACTATACCCAGAAATGTTCGCATCAGTGAGGCGCCAAGTCACGGAATGCCGATTCAATACTATGACTCAGGAAGCCCGGGAACCACAGCGTATAATAAATTTACAAAGGAGGTTGTTAAGAGATGGCAAAGCAGAGGGGCTTAGGTAAGGGGCTTTCGTCTCTTATTCCCGCCGCCGCTATTGTTGCTGAGGAGATGCCGCATCTGCAGCTTGACGTCTATGACGAGAAGGAGGAGGAGGCATCTCCTCTTGTGGTTTCGTGCGACTCGATTTTTCCCAATCCATTTCAGCCGCGCAGATCTATAAACAATGAGCAGCTGCAGAACCTGACGGCATCTATAAAGGAGCACGGAGTCCTGCAGCCGATACTCGTGAGGCGCGCGGAGATAGGTTATCAGATCATAGCCGGTGAACGCAGATGGAGAGCCGCTCAGATGGCTGGCTTGAAGGAAATTCCGGTTCGCGAGTTCACAACAACCGATGCTCAGGCAATGGAGCTTGCGCTTGTGGAAAACCTGCAGCGCGAGGACCTGAGCTCTGTTGAAATTGCCCGGGGAATAAACGAATTGGTGACGAAGCTCGCTCTCACGCATGAGGAGGTTGCCGAGAAGATAGGCTTGAGCCGTGCCGCTGTTACGAATAAATTGCGGCTCCTACAGCTGCCGGAACGGGTACTCTCGATGCTGGAGAACGATGAAATCACAGAGGGGCACGCCAGAGCGCTGCTCTCCCTTCCAAGTGAGGAAAAAATCACTGAGTACGCGGAGATGGCAATACAAAAATCGCTCAACGTACGACAGCTAGAGGAGCTTGTTCGAAATGCGCCGGCAGCCGCTAAGATATCCGCCGCGCTTCCTCGAAAGGTCAACAAGAGCGTTGATTTTGAAGAGGAAATAAACATGCTTCACGCCAACTACAAGCTAAACATCCGCGTTGCGGGGAACAGAAAGAACATGGGCATCTTGATAAAAGGACTCAAAAAATGGCAGATTCAATTATTGCTTGAGTATATCGAACAGCATAACGAGGAGCTATTCCCTAAAGAATAGCGAAGGGAGAGGATCATGGATATTTTAAGAGCTCCTTGGAGGATGGAGTACATCGATTCCTCAAGTATCATCGGCAGCAGCTCTCAGAAAAATGAGCAATCCTGTATTTTTTGTCAATTCCCGCGTGAGGACAATGACGAAGAAAATCTCATCATTGCAAGAGGTGATCGCGCATACGTTATATTGAACAGGTATCCATATAGCTCGGGACATGTAATGGTTATTCCTTATCGACATACCTCTGATTTGCAGATGCTCTCTGCTGAGGAGGCCGTCGATGTTTTTGCACTCACGCAAAGAGCTCTTCGGGCAATTGATGCGGCATTTCACGCGGATGGTTTCAACCTTGGCGTGAATATTGGCAAAGTCGCCGGCGCGGGAATTGACACCCATCTTCATCTGCATATAGTTCCGCGATGGAATGGAGACACAAACTTCATGTCGGTAACAGCGGAGACAAAGGTATTGCCCGAGGCGCTGAAGATAACACGGGAAAGATTGGCGAAAGCGTGGATACTGGCGGGCTGAAGCTCAATGAGGGACAATACCTCTCCATAGCTGAACCTGTTGATTACGAATGCGTGATAACTCGCTCGCGTTTTATTGCGTCTTTGCGGCGCGCTACAAACAGAACAGAGTTTGAAAGAGAACTGCAGGAGATAACGAGACTCTATCCCAAGGCGACTCACCACTGCTGGGCATACAGATTTGAAGCTCATCCCATTCTTGAACATTCGTCGGATGCCGGCGAACCGCCAGGAACCGCCGGGCGCCCGATGCTTGGGGCTCTCAAAAAATACTCTCTCTCCAATATAATGGCCGTCGTGACTCGATATTACGGCGGCGTCAAACTTGGAGTGAAGGGCTTGATATCCGCATACGGAGGCACGCTTCTCATGGCGTTGGAACATGCGGAGATTGTGGAGAGAGAGCCCATGTCGAGGTTAAATTTTATCTGCACCTATGACCTATATAATATACTCCTCTCAAGGCTCGTTAAATTTCAAATTTCTCAGGAAATGATAAAAACAGAATTCGCGGAACATGTTTCCGGGGAAATACAAGTTCCGAACTCAATCCTGACCGCATTGACGAAGGAGCTGGCGTCTATCTCGCCAGGCGGTCGTAATTTATCATACACTCTTTTGCCTCATTGAGCGGAGTAAGCACATTCGAGCTCATAGAGCCCGCCTCTCATCCCAGGCAGGCAGGATGGGCATGTTTCACGTGAAACATCAACATGCTCATCCGTCGTTCCTCGTCTCATTAATAACAGCTCACGGTTCATACAGGCCTATGGGTCCTCCGGTCAAGCCGGAGGACGACAGCGTAAATCAAGGCAGGGGGAGGCAGTGAGAGTCAAGATAGTGTTAAAAACTGTTCAATGACAGTTCGCGGCTTATACGGGCTTGTGGATGACTCTTCGCGTATTTCTTGGGAAATAGACTTAGTTGATGACGTTGTTTCTGGCGTCGTTTCCTGATGTGCGTATATCGCGTGGAGTGAGAACATCGAATACTACTGATTCCGTATTACCATTTGAGAGGACGCTGGCCTTATGTCTGCCTCTGTGCGCCTCTGTGAAAATTCCGTCCCCTTTGATGTCCGTGCCCACGAATGTTCCGTCGAGGTACCAAAAGTACGGTGGCTTTCCTTCTGCAGAGAGGAATATTCTTTCGCTCTCCTGTCCGTCTCTGATGATGATCGAATGGCCGGCAAGCGGCCGAATTATTTTAACTTTATCATTATCCTCAGGTCTGTTCTTTTGAATATTGGTATCAGCATTCTCAACCTGCCTCATCCAGCCGCGTATGGACTGCGGCCATGTGAGAGTGATAACTCCGTTTATATTCGTGTGCAGTCCGCACAAAGAGAGTGATGAAACATCTTTTATGGCGAGATCAAAGATTTTCTGAGGACAATTTTTAGTTGGCAGCGCTCCGGAGACCGCGCACACCGCCCTTGAGTAAATACCATCCGGCCTCGTCGCCGGTGTTTCGGATTCGGGCCATATCTCGCGCATCACCTTGAGCATGATTGGAGTTGCTGACTGCATTCCCAAAAGCATTGAGTCTCCAATCCCCAGAGGAGAACCCAGCCAGATTACGACTGTGTAATTCCTGGAGTAACCCGCGCACCACGCGTCGCGGAAGCCATGAGATGTTCCTGTCTTGAACGCGATAAGCTGTTTTCTTTCCTCGAACAGCTCTTTATAAAGAGGTATCAAACGGCTGGTGTCCTGAAGTATGTTCGTCGTGATATATGCGGCTTCGGGGGATATCGCTTTATAAGGGGAGACGGAGTGCTCGTTTTTAGTCCAGCGGAGAGGAGTGAAATGTCCCTCGTTAGCTAATGCTCTATAGGCGGCAGCCAGTTCAATGAGAGTTACCTCGCATCCGCCCAGGATGAGCGAGTCCGTGTAGTGAGCGCTATCCCTCGTAAGATGTCTGAAGCCGAATGTGCGAAGTCTGGAGAGCGCGGAGGGGTATCCCACCATGCGAAGCACTCTGACCGCCGGCGCGTTGAGAGATGAGGATAGGGATACTCTGGCGCTTACCGGTCCTCTGTATGACATATCGAAGTTACGCGGGGCGGAACCTCTGAAAAATAGCGGAGTATCCGCTAAAAGCGACGCGGGCGTCAGCATTCCGCGCTCAAATGCCTCAGCATATATAAATGGTTTTAATGTCGACCCGGGAGAGCGCGGCGCGTCTCCGCAGTCGACCTGCGCTCCGGGAAGCGCGTCTCCGTGCCGCGCGTTTCCGACGTATGCCAACACCTCGCCGGTGATATTCTCTACAATTATACCGGCGGCGGTTATTTTCTCCGGATATTCAGCAAGGGCATCTTTTATCGTTTTTTCGAGCATCATTTGGAATTTCATATCAAGCGTGGACATAATCATCTGTTGATTGTAGGAACGTCTCGTTGAGTGCATTATGGCCATAGACGCCTCGTTAGGCATGGGATAACGTTTGCCTATGACCGGCTCCATCTTTGCGAGTTTTATATTTTCCTGGGAAATGACTTTCTGAAGCGCGCCGCGATCCAGTGTCTTGTTGCGTACTTCACGAGCTCGCTCCGGGAACCTGTCCGGGCGAGTGCGGCTGGGCGAGCGCAGGAGAGATATGAGAACCACCGATTCCCCCAAAGAGAGCGTGGATGCGCTTTTGTTGAAATATGCCCTGGCTGCCGCCTCGACTCCTCTTATATTCCCTCCGAATGGCGCCCTGTTGAGATATAGCTCCAGAATCTCATCTTTTGTCATAGTTCGTTCTATTCTTGCGGCTCGCCAGAACTCGGATATCTTAGCCCGTACTGTCCGGTCGCGCGGGTCGGATATCCGTATAACCTGACTTGTGATAGTCGACGCTCCGGAGACCACTTTCCAGGATATCATGTTTGAGTATGCCGCTCGGAATATGGCCATTATGTCTATGCCGTGATGTTTGTAAAATCGCTTGTCCTCTATGGCTACTACTGCAGTTGGAAGCCATCTTCCCATTTGATCGAGCGACACAGGGATACACCATTCATCGGATTTTGAGAGGGAGACGTTTATCACGTTTCCCTCTCTGTCGAACACTATTTTAGAGAAGTCGTAACTCCTGACATCCCGCAGAGTGAATTCCGGGAGCGAGAAGATATAGAGGAAGAGTGCCGACGTAAGAAGAAGGCTCGTCACAAAGCATAGGAAAACCCTCTTCATTCCGCGTGCGCTGAATTTGTCAAGTCCTCTTCCTCTACAGATCATCTGCCCCTCCTGAAGTACGTTATTTTATCGTGATTTGCGATGTTTCACCGATGCAACGTATTCCCGGTGAATACATCCCCTCAGCCGCTATCGGCGGGAGTGTAAATGTGCCGGATGTCACAGCGCGCAGCGCGAACTTCCACGTGAACTCCTTCTGGAACTCATCCACAAAGAGGATCAGTCTGTCGTCTCGAAGTTCTGCCCTGGAGGTTATGTACGTGTAGTAGTCGCCATATCCTCCTGACGCGTCGCCCTGATTAGGATCTGCGAACCTCGGGTTCTCTATCTCCAGCCCTCCCGCTAAAGGCAGCGAGACCACTATATTTTGGAGAGTGCCGCCCAATGCCTTCAGCTTTATTGTGCCTATCAACTTATCTCCTCTCTTTACCTGTATGTTTGCCGGAAGAATTGTCTCCGTGGAATTTGCATACTCCACATACTCCACGGACGCCTCTATTCCGATGCTCTCGGACTCCGGTTTTTCGACCGGCACTCCGTCGGTCGTCCAAGAGGCAAAGCCCACTCCGTCTCCGGTGTTTTTCACCAGAAGCTGAGTAACTCCGTCGTCAATTTGCTTATTGACGCTCTCGTCTCCGCTGGAGGACGCGAGGAGCGAGCTATCAGGCCCGGTGAGCTCCAACAGCGCCTTGCCATCCGATGAGTTATAGGAGTAGAACTCAGAGAGGCTCAGCATGGCAAACCCCACCTCCTGTGTCGTGTAGAGCGGAGTGTCGTGCAGTGCCCGCAGCAGATCTGAGGCTGCGTTGACCGCGCCGGCGGATGACGGGTCGAGCGCGTTCCAGGCCAACAGTTGAATAGCCTTTGTCCTGAGCGGTGAGTCGTAGTTAGGAAGCTCCTGATCGTTCTGTGACTTCACTATAGGAGGCGCATATTCGCCGATCAGCTCGCGCGCCACTCCCTTCTCGCCCAGTTTGGCGTATGCCGCAGCCAGCAGCAGGCGTCCGTACGGTTGCATAGACGTCAGGTTATCGCGCAGGTATGACATCCAGCCCAGCGGGGTCTCCCCGTTGCACGCCAGGACATATGCTATATACGCGCGCAGAGAGAGCCCATTTGCGAAGCTATGGTAGCTCGTGATATCCGGAGTCGAGGCGATCACTCGCCTGATGTATTCGAGCGAGGCGCGAAGAGCCTCGCTGGGCGCCTCATACCCGCTCTTATTGCTGGCTATCATGAAGTGCGTCGCGTATACGCTGCCCCAGTAGTTTGGCGCGCTTCTGTACCAGGAGGTAAACCCGCCGTCGTACGACTGCATGGACTGTATCCTCATCAGCCGACGCGATATCTGGTAACGAAGCTCCCCTTTGGATACTAGCTTGGCGTCTATCTTCCCCACAAGATCGGGAAGCGAGAGCAGCATCCAGCCTGATGATACCGTCTGTTCGAGGCAGTAGTACGGATAATTGAGCAGGAATCTGGCCGCGTTGGCCAGTCCTATATCAGGCATGCCGCTCATCGCGACAGCAGCTCTCCTAGTACCGGGGAACCAGTTCGCCGGAAGTTCCAGTTGTGCTGTTTCTCCCGGCGCGATTCGAACGGCGCCGCTCTTCGTCACCCTGGGATAGGGAGGTCTCACCGCCAGCTCGATGACCTGCTCTTGCGTGTTGTCGGCGTAAGTTGCGCGAAGGGTGACCACGGCGACTCCCGACGAGGCGTCCGCCTTGAGCTTCAGCGGGATTGCGAAGAGTTCATCAGTCGGGGGTATCTCCAGCTCTATAAACAATCTTTTGGGTGAGTCCGTCCTGTTTGACACGTCCTCCGTCTGAAGTATCGAGATGGGGCCGGCAATTTCCAACTCCGCCGTTATGTCGATTGACGTCCCGGACCTGTTGAAGAGCTGTATCTGTGAGTCGAACTCATCGCCAGGCGCCAGAACCCTGGGCAGGGTTATATCCGACACCAGGTCGCGAGTGATGGTGGAAAGCTGCTCGAACGATCCAAATGCCCGTTCGCTCGCGGCAATCACCATAAGGCGCGCTCTGCCCGCGAACTCAGGAACGTCCAGCGAGAAGTCAGCTCTGCCAGTATTATCAGTAATTATACGCTTGACTTCTGTCAGGACTTTGAATCTATTGGCTTTCACCGGTGAGAGGGATGCCGTCAGCGTCGCCTGCATTGCGTCGTCGCCTCCGCCTGGCGCGAGCGCCTCCGGCGTCTTGAGGTAGATTGGCATAAGCGCTTCATATATATCATATGCGCCTACGGTCAGTCTTCTCCTCCGCGTGTAGCTCTCCATGAAGTTCGGAGTCCTGTAAGATGTGAGTGAGAGCACGGCGTCGTCCACCAGTATGACTGAGGCCTCACCGCGCAGAGGACGTCCGTATTTGTCTCGTAGTTGGAGCGAGAAGTCGTTTCTGGCAGCCGGAACTATTTTCTCCGGAGATGATATCTCAATCGAGAGCACTCTGTCCGACGTGTCTATTTTGATGGGGACCGCTCCGAATGCCCTGTGCGAGGACCAGACATCCTCCGAGACGGCCGGTTTTATCAGATGGGCGGTGACCCATGCGTTGGGCGCCATCTCCGGCGTCACCTTGAACCGAAATTCGTTCTCCTTGGAGTTATTCTCCTTGACGTAGTGCTGCAGCACCTCGCTTGTCTCGACTGTCATAAGCATCGAACCCTCAAACGAGCCCGATACATGAGCGACTCCTATGTCTCCGATGGAGTATATCTCCTTGTCGAGCGTTATATTGAGCGACTCGGACAGAGTTGCCTCCTCCTCCTCGGAGTAGTTCCACCAACCCGGGGAATAGACGAAGAAGTTCTGCGCGGCGCTGGCGCCGGTATCTGTGTCCTCGACTATGATCTGGTAGCGGCCGGAGAGGGCTATCTTCATTTCGGACGTGTATACGCCGTTCTCAAACGAGATAGGAAGGCTTTCATAGCCCTCGAGAGGCGTGTATTCATAGTGTATCTCTGAGCGCTGTTCTCCATCAGTGGTAGTGACTATGGTCCGCGATTTTACCCTGTTGATGGTAATATGGGCATTCTTCAAGTCGGACGCTATACCCGAGTGCTCTATGGCGGCAATAGAAAACGGTATATCCTTGTTTGTGACGAGGTCGTCGTATGGCATCTTTATGCCCAGCAGAGTCTTCCTCGGATAATACGGAAGGGTTACATTCTTATATACCCATCTCCCGCTGTCCTCCATAACGCCGACGTTGTACGTCACATCCAGCATCGACGTCGGAACATCCTCGACAGCCGGCAACTCGACGCGCGCATTACCGCTCTCCGATAGATTGCCCACTGCATCGGTGTTTGACCTCTTCGTGAAGGATATTCTGTTGTCGAAGAAGCCATATCCGCTCCAGTTGGGATGCGAGTATTCCCTGGGAATAAACGTCGAGGTGACCTCGTAGTGCAAACCGTCCGCAGGAGCGCCAAAGAGGTACTCGGCAAATATGTCGAGAGCGGTGCTCTCCCCTCCCAGAATAATCTCCCTGTCTGCGTTGACCTCCACGAGTATCTTAGGCGGGGCGAAATCCTCGACCAGGAATTCGCACTCCGCTATTGGCGCGTCATCTCCGGGAATGAGAATATCGATGCTCCATGAACCAGTTGGAGAAGCGTCGGATAGCTGTATTTCCGTGGACGCCATTCCCAGTTCGGAGAGCGTGACGGTCGACTTGCTCCATTCTCGCCCTGTAGATGTGCGTGTCCTCACCAGAACCGGGAACGGTTTCTCCGGCGACAGGTCGGGCTTGCGTATTATCATTTCGACGGGAACGGTCTCTCCGGGGCGAAAGACGCCCCTTGGGGTGAAACATATGCCCTGATACCCTTCGGTGGGATATGGAATACCCGAGTAGCTGCCGTCGCCGATCTGCCAGATGTTGTCGTTGAAGTGCAGCACGGAGACATCTCCGGCGCGCTCCAGTATCGCCATTCTCGGCCAGAGGTTCTCATCCCATCTGGAGTCCCTCTTTATCCAGCATACGCCGTTGTAGTCGGTGACGCCGCTCGCCAGCAATTGGTTGCTGCTCGAATATATACTCACCTTCACGCCGCTCAGATGCTTGCCGCTGAGTATGGAGTTGGCCCAGATCAACGCGCCCTTGTCGGATATTTTTGCGCTGCCGGCGATATCAGTTACATTCACTATGCGCGATATACTATTCCAGCTTTTTTCCTCGGAGACTCTCACGTCGAAGAGTCCAAGTCTGCCATTGAGTATCTTCTTAAGGTCGATGGAGAACTCCTTCCTCTCGTTGGGCTTGGCTCTGGTGTCGTACTTCTTCGAGAATATGTTCTCGGCGAGGTCGTATATGGAGTATGGCCAGCCATGACGCGCCGCAAAGGGCACGTTATTGTCGTAGACGCGCATTACACTGACTTGAATTTCATACATGTTTACAGTGGAAACAGGTATCAGCAGCTCGTCATTTGCGGGTGAGATAAACTGTCCCTGAGTGGTGAAGAAGATGTTTGGCTCAATCTCCGGCATGATAAACACCTTTTCCCACTCCTCGAGCGATGTCGGCCCATCATGAGACGGCAGGCCCTTATGTATCTTGACCGTGATGAGCTCTCGCGGTTTGAAATCCGCGACTATCATAAATGAGCTGCCCCATCGTTGTTCGATGCTGAAGGCTCGTTCGGGGGATATTTCGATGAACGAATGCGCCCGCTCGATGTCGATCGGCGTGGATGTCTCTATGTATATGCGGCCATTGGAACTACCCTCATAGAATGCATACGATTCGCGCACCAACACCTTCATGTCTCTTTTTATATTGCGTGATACGGGCTTAGTCAGTCCGAGGGGCCCGCGTTCGCTCGTCAGCCCCTCTTTGATATGGAGCGATATGGGGGATGCGTCATCGGCGGGTACCCGAATTCCCACTGTCGAGGATGTCTCGATATTTCTGAGTGATGAACTCTCAGGGTTGTCGCCTCGAATCAACGCGCCAGTCTGTGGCTCCGCGCCGTTGAACGAGTAACTTATGCCTCTGTCGCTACCGTCCTTTACGCTCATGAACTCCTTCAGCTTCGTCGGATTGACCGGATAGTTGAAGGAGATCTCGTAGTCGACATAGTTCTCGTTTACGCTGAAGCCCGTCTGAGCCACGTTCTTAAACGTAAGAGGAGGGGAGCTGAAGGAGAATACGGTAGGTCCCGTGATAGGCGTTCCGTTCAGATCCTTCAGATCTTCGCGTATGGTGAATTCGTATTTTGTGGCGTCCGCGATGATCCCATTGGTTGGTTGGTAAAAAAAGGTCAATGCGTCTGCCCACTTTCCATATCCCGAAAGCGCGGGGGAGATGGAAAACGGCATATCCTCACTGGCGAGGAATTCGACGAGGTCCTCGCTTCTGGCAACCTCGGAGGAGAAAACGATCTTGATGACAACAGGCGCTGAGATCTCGCCCTGTGGGTCGAAGCTTTGGACGGTGAAGATCTTTGGGGCGACCTCCGGCGGAGATGATGCTGCCGCGACGAAGAGCCCTATGATTAAACCCAGAACAAGGAGCAGTATTAACGCGCGAAGAGGTATTTTGGGTATATGTTCTTCCACGCTTGTTCACTTCCTTTCGGCCGTGCGGCCTCTATTTAAGATGTGGGAGCTTCGTAATGTGAACCCATTAATTTTTTCCAGTCGACATTATCGTCGAGCAGATTTGGACATGTTGAATCGGGGTAGAACCAGTGTCTTCCAAGTCCGATCAGCACCTGCCACCAGTCATGCACGTCGGGCGCTATTATCTGTCCCTCCTGTCCTATGCGCCGCAGTTCTCTGTAAATAAGCGCGATCATCTGGTTTTCGTCGAGACAAGCCGTGGTCTTTCCGTAGAACTCCATTAAATAGAAGTAAGAACATGCTCCCAGTTGAAATAACACATCCCTCCATTTCTCCGGCACCCTTGCCGTGCGGGCCAAGGTTATGGTCTTCTTGGAACCCGCTGTTTTATGGTTGACTACAAAGAGAATGTGATCCACGTCGATATGCCTCAGCTCCTCGTATTTCTTTATCAGCGAGTCCGCAATTGGTCTGATACGTGAATTGCATATCTCAAAATCAAATTCGTGACTGGCTTCCATGAGAGCTCAACTCCTTTTTTTAATGAATTTAATTATACATCACCAGTGAATCATGAGCCAATAGTCAATATTGGTCAGTCGCCTCATACTCAAATTCATGCTGTTTTGGGTTGCTATCCATTTATTTTTATGCGAAGCATGAACTGTTATCAGCGAATCGAATGGGTCCCCCGGTCAAGCCGGGGGACGACAGAGTGAGTCAAGTCGGGGGACGACAGAGTGAGTCAAGCCGAGAGAATGGCAGAGTGGGCAAAACCGAAGGGATGAGAGAGTGAATTAAGCAGATATAGGACGACAGAGTGGGTCAAGCCGAAATTCTCCTTGACACGATCATGGCGACGACGACCACGGCGGCGGCCTTCAGGATATCCGGCAGCAGATAAGGCAGTACTCCCATCGTAAGGGCGCCGTACAGTCCTATGGCATGTCCCATGATGTACTTCACGTTAAAGTAGAGCCAGGTCGCGCCGATGATGTCGTAAACGATCATTCCCGCGATGCATGACGTGATGTAGATACCTAGCCGGCGAGCCTCCGTGCGAGGGCTTTTTTCATGAGCGACGTCTGCCAGCTCGCATATTTTGCCCGCAGTCCATGCTGAGAAGATGAATCCGACTATAAACCCGAACGACGGAGACAACAGCGACTGCAGGCCGCCTCCGTACGCGAATACCGGCAGTCCGATGAGGCCCAGCGTCATGTAGAGCGTCATTGCGAGGGCGCCGCGTCTCGACCCAAGGAGCATGCCTGAGGCCAATACCACGGCTGTTTGCAGCGTCATCGGCACCGGCGAGACGGGCAGCGGCACGTTTATCTTCCCTCCCACCACCGTCAAAACCGCAAAGAGCGACACTATTACCATGTCGCGTGTGCTTATAGCAGGACGCACGGCGCCCTCCGAATGTGACTCCTTCAACTCTCGATTCCCCCTTTTAGTGATATTCCAGGCGCCGCACAAAACATACGCAAACGCCTGAACAATTTTAACATGCGCAGCAGGCGCATTCCAGATAATAGGGGTCCTAGGGGACCAGTTCCCCTGACGGGCCTGGGCAGTGCCTGGATTTTACAAAAAAAATGAGCTTATGGGGATTGACTTAATTTGATCAATAGAATCATCGATTCCTGAATATAGGAGGTTGTTATCCGTCCGGTTGGAAGCCACTAATACCAGCATAGGGAGTCAGGGGCCCGGTTCTCTGTAAGAACAAAAAAAGGAGGCAGACAGAGATGGCGGATATTCAGGCATTGTCAGGCAAGTTGGTATTCAAGATGGACAGCGGTGAGGTTAAGGACGGCAAGACGGTTTACCGCAACCTCACCCTGAGCGGGGTGAACGGCGACTCCCCCCTGGGCGATCTTGGGATGGCGGCGGCGTGTGTCGAGGGGCTGCTAGAGTTCCCGGTGGAGCAGGTCTCTCTGACCAGAGTGGACGTTCTGAGCTACTAACGCGGAACGGGCTGAATTTACGAGTTTACGAGGAGGTAAAAAAACATGAGCGCAAAGACGAATACGCTTTGCCTGAGGTTCGACACTCAGGAGGGCAAAATCGCGACGATCAACATCAACAACTGCAAACTTGATCTGACGGTAACCGAGGTGTCGGATGCGATGGACGATCTGATAGACAGCGGCATTTTTGCCAGCGGGCTGTTGAGCAAACGCGACGCGAAGATCATAGAGCGCACAGTCACAGAGCTGTTTTAGGTCTCTGATCGGATCTCGCGCTCAACATGCGCGGATAGATACGTAAATTAAGGAGGAGGGAGCGGGATGATAAAAATCTCCTCCCTCTTTTTGTCGAGATAAGGAGGCGCATCATGGAGGAGTTTGTGGCCGGCGTGCTTCAGGGCACTTTTTCGATAGCTGTGGCGGGGTACCTGCTGGTCAGGATGGAAAAGAGGCTTGACGATCTCACCACCGCTATAACGCGCCTGGAGAGCGCCATAAATGGGCTATTTCAGAGAGGCGGGGATGTTTAGTTGAGGATAAACGACATAAGACTGTCCCCGCACTTCAGGCTAATGGAGTTCGAGTGCCGCTGCTGCGGAGCCGTGAAACTGCTGCCGGACCTGATAGAGCTTCTGGAGGCGATCAGGTCCGGGTTCGGCAGGCCTATGGTGATAACGAGCGGTTATAGATGTGCCGGACACAATAGGGCGGTCAGAGGCTCGAAGCGAAGCCTGCACCTGCTCGGAAGAGCCGCTGACGTAAGGGCTGATATGGAAGAACAAATGGAGATAGAGAGCCTCGCGAAAAACATGGGGTTTTCAGAAATAATCTGCGGAAATAAAAGCCATTATATCCACTTAGCCCTTTGATAAGTCGCGGTGATAGACTTCCAAAACTATTTTTTTAAATTTATGCACATAAGAGAGGAGTTTGTGGATAGATTGTACAAGGGAAGAGAGAGACCGAACGAGAAGAGGAGACATCCCGGAAGGCGCAGGCTGCATGAGCTCCTGGAGGCTTACGGCCCGTTTGTCAGTCATCTGGCGCACAGGTACAGAGGAAGGGGAGCGGAACCGGAGGATTTGAGGCAGGAGGGCTACATCGCCCTTTTCGAGCTGGCGAGGCGATTTTCAAAGAAGCAGTATAAGAGGGTCGTGTCGAACTTTCTGCCCGGCATAGTCCGCGACGCTGCCGCGTCTCTGAGGCATCGCGCCGGCACGGTGCAGCTGTCGGCGTGTGAGGACTCAGACTCGCAAGACGCGGCGCTGATGCCGGCGGATAAGGTCGAGGACGGCCGGTCGGCGGACGATTTGGAGCAGATCGAGCTGATGGACGCGATAGAGCGCAAGCTGTCCGGCCCTGATCTCACGATTGTAAACGAGCTTCTGCGGGGCTTCACTCACGCGGAGATAGCCGCGCGGCTGGGGATCTCCCAGCAGGCGGCGTCAAAGAGAATAGCGCGCCTGAGGGTGGCACTGAAGGATATCTGGTCATAGGGCGCGAATAACGCGCACCATAACGAGCGGCGGCGTGAGAATCCTCACGCCGCCGCTCGTTATGGCGACACAGGCTCAAGACTATGGATTCCACCCATGCCCGCAAAGGCGTCGGCGCACTGGACTCTCATATCCACGTCCTCCGGCTCCGACCCTTTCTGTCGTCCTCCGGCTCCGACCGGAGGAACCACGGGCCTGCATTAATCATGAATGATTATGCGCAATTTATGCAGGGATAAACTGCTCATATTGCTGTTATTTTTAATAGTAAAACGATAAATGCTAGGAATATCAAGGGTTTTGTGCTAATTTAGACTCCAGGTGGCTCCGTCACTTTTTATAATGCATAACCATTATGTGTAAGTAGTGAATAAGATTAACTTTATTGCCTAAGTAATTTTACGTGTCATATATACGTAAAATTTGCAGGTAAAGGGTGACGTATTCGCTATTGGCGATGAATTTGGCGGCCTGTCATCGGATAAATCGAGCAAAGAGGCCGAGTTTTATCCCGTAACACAGAGGACCAGCCGATTTGTTGTGTTTATGGGAGCGAGGCTTGAGACAGCCCACAAACGGGGAAGAGCAAAGTGAGCGGAACAGGCCGGACGAGCCGGACGAGCCAGAAAACTTGGGCTTCTCAAACTCGCGGCGGTCTCCTGTGAATCACTGACGAGTGCGTACTTTGAGCGACAATGCCGGTCAGTGGTTCCTCGGATTGAAGAAGGTGGTGAGAGCAGTGTTATGAGCGCAGATTAGTTGTGGTGTATTGGTTGCCTTAAGTTGAGTTGTGAGAACCGCGCTGTTTGTGCCCGAGGGCCTTTGCGGGCGGAGCGGCGCATGAGGGCATCGCTCGCCGTGGGGGCGGGCGTTTGCTGAAGTCAGAAGGGCTGATTCATATAATCAGCGGTTATTTAGCGCAGGGTGAGTATCAGTTGGGGATTTCACAGCACAGGGGTATTGCTCTGTCCAGGCGGCGCGAATTCTTGGGAGTCGTTTCGCGCCCCCGATATAAACATCTTTGGGGAGGTTTTTGCTTATGAAGTGTAAATGTGATGGAATAAAACGGCGCAGCGCGCTGTTTATGGCACTGCTAGCCGCGATAGCGCTTATGATAACGGCAGGCGGGGCTTTCGCTGCGGATACGCCATATAAGAGCACGTGGGATGAGACAACTAAGACTCTGATCATCAAGGATATTCTGCCTATGGCGGAAGGCGGTGTGGACACAGATTACGGAACAGCAGCCAGCAGTGATTTGAAAAATCTGATGGAGAGCAGCGATTCGTTCATTGGGGCAAAAGGAATAATTTCACCAGGACAAATCGAGCAGCTCGTCATAACAGAGGAGGCCGCGCCTGGCGCGGGTCAGGCGTACAAAGATAAGGGATTCTTCACGTACGAGGACATGGCGTACATTGCCGTCAACATGAGTAGTCTTAAGACACTCGATCTCGGCGATGCCACAGTTGGCGCGAAGTCAGGGGATAAGCCCGGGATCAGCACGAATCTGAGCAACTTTACAGGTGGAACTTCATCTCCGACCATGAATGATCTGGAGTTCCTCTCACTGCCGAAGGGCATGGCCTTTATCTCCGGTGACGTGTTCAGCGGTTTTGTGAATTCTTCTGGTGCTAGTGATAAAGGGCTCTCGCACATCGTATTCCCGGAGACTTTAGCGGCTATCGGGAAAGATGCGTTTAAGGGCACGCTGGCAACTAGCTTGCGGCTCGAGTTCAAGAGCGAGACCCCTCCTGTTCTGAGCGGTGATATAGCTGATAGCTACAACTTCTCGAATACTACTCTCGTGGTCCCAGATGGCGCCAAAGACGCGTACAAAAACGCGTACAGTAATAATCCTATAGCGAGCGCAACCACGGGCAGCGTGACGCTTACGGCATACGCGCCGACGTTCGCGCCGATTACCGATGGCGATACACTGCCTTCGCCTAAGCAAATAACCGTTGAGAACAGCGGTGATACATCCACCACATTCACCGTTATGCTTAATCCTGATAATGAGGTGTTTAAAGTTTACGACAAAGGCGTTTCTCTTGATCTTAAAAAACGCCCCTCATTCACAGTCGAGGCTAAGGATAGCAGCGGCGCAAATGGTGAGTATAAAGATCTTACGATTGGCCCCAAGGATGGTATAAAGGCCGGCCTCCACAGAGCGACGCTCGAGGTCAACTACAATCAGGACACAGCGGAAGACATCGTGGAGTTCCTCGTTCGCGAGAAGACGCCTAAGTCCGACATATCGTACCTGACTGAGAGGCTCATAGGCCTCGATGTAAGCGGCAGATATACAGTTGGAGCTAAGCCGGTCTCGGCTGACTCCAGAGGGACCATGCCAATCAGCGACGACTGGATGGGACACACTGTCGATATAGTTAAGCTGAACGCGGCTGCGGAGGCCAACAGCGCCAAGCAGGCGATCGATATCCCAGCGCGTCCCGGGGCGCCGAAAGTCGAGATGATACCGGGGAACACGTCCGATGATAAAGGCAAACTGATAGTCCCGGCGGGCGTCGAGTACAGAGTTGAGGGTGCGACACCGTGGATTGACGCGAATGATAAAAAAGAGATCACACTTCAGAACGGAAAGTACGAGGTGCGCCTGAAGAGCACATACAGCGCGTTCGCCAGCGCAATCACAAAGGTTGAGATCGCGAAGGCCGCAATCACACTCAATATCGAGACTCCGATATTCGCTCCGAAAACAGTGGGTTACAGCGAAATACCGTTCCACGCGATCAAGATCAGCAACACCGGCAACCTCGAAGCTATCATAGATGGCGTAACCCACACCGCCGAGTTTGAGCTAAAAAGCGGCAACGGCTCGGTCCCGGCCGGCGGAGAGGACTATAGCTGGGAGGTGCGTCCGAAGAAAGATCTGCCTGTGGGCGAATATAAAGGCAGCATCGAGGTCAAATACAAAGACGCCAACAGCAAAGACGTCACTGCGAAAGACAGCGTGACCTTCAACGTGCTCGCCGCGCCCACGATAAGTACGTTCAAGATCAACGGCGTTGCTGGCAGCATCAACGACGCGGAGGGAACTATAAGCCTCAAGCTGCCAAACGGGACGGACCGCACGCAACTCTCCCCGGAGATAGCGCTGACAGACGCAGACTCGACTGTGAGCCCGAAGAGCGGAGAGCCTCAGGACTTCACGAATCCCGTGGTCTACACCGTCAAGGCTGGAGATGCTGAGAAGAAATACACCGTGACCGTAACCATTGACCCGCGCGTCGAGGGCCGTCTGGTGGACGACAACCCCAACGAGTGGACCGCGAGCTCTACGGAGAACAAGGAGGCTGGTACATTCAGCTTCGTGATAACGCTCCCGCTCGCGGGCGATGTCAACACGTCCGACATCAAACCCGGCAGCCTGAAGCTCGAAGCGGCCTTGGGGCTCATCGATACTAAGGTGGAGCTGAAGGATGCCGATAAGACGATCGTCATCACCGGAACCACGTATGATCTGGCGAAAGTGGAGATAAGGGGCCTGATCTACGAGCTTATCAGCAAGCCCGGAGTCACCGTCTATCAGAAATTCGACCCGGCGGTGAAGTTCAGCGACATTCCCAAGTCCGGTTCGACGGGCAAGAACAGCGGCGGCTGTGACGCGGGATTCGGCATAGCCTCCCTCTTGATCGCCGGAGCTGGCGTAATAGCGCTCAGGAAGAGCCGATAGAGCGCGTCGGATAACGCGGCAGCAAAGCAGTGCACTCCGCGTAACACGTGACATGTAATACTGCAACGACGAAGGAAGGGGCCATAAACAGAGGTCCCTTCCTTCGTTATTATTCCGTCACAGTGATCGGGCGCAGCCGGATTGCGTATTATTCAGCTTCATAAATCATCGTGTGCGCTTTACACCTTAGCCTTATACTGTAAAATATGAATATATACAACTTGGTCCGGCATGGGTCAAGTTTGTTCTTGGCGTATCCTTTATTGCTATAATCGGCATAGTCATACAGATTGGGGAGTGATCAAAATGGCAGCGGCGACGGACGAAAAAATTCTCACCGAGGTCGGCACAAATGAATGGCAGGTAGTGGTCTTTCTGCTCGGCAATCAGTTTTTCGCCATAAACGTGGACAAGACGAGGGAGATCCTGAGGTGGCCCGGCGCCCGCGATGTGCCCCAGGCTCACACTGCGATGAGGGGCATAACGACGATACGCGGCGAGGTAATCCCCTTGATAGACCTTCGCGCGTATCTGGACATCACTCCGTGCGTGGAGCTGGAGAGCAGTAAGCTGATAGTGGCGGAGTTCAATAAGATGAAGCTCGGCTTCGTCGTGGACGGCGTCGACAGAATATATCGCATCAACTCGGACGAGCTGGACGCGTCACTGACGGGGACGTTTCTCGGTGAAAACGCGCTCTATGTCATAAAGCGCGACGGGCGCAACATCCTGCTCCTGGACTACGAGCGTATAGTGCAGGTCGTAAATCCGGGCCTTGCCGATCAGTTCAAGCTGGAGTCGAACATGACGGAGGATGTGATAAACACGCTTGGCGACTCGGATATCTACAAAATACTGGTTGCGGAGGACTCGCCTCTGATACGCAAGCTGATACAGGATGCCCTCATATCCGGCGGGTTCCACAACTTCGAGATGGTCGGGCATGGCAAGGCGGCGTGGGACCGTCTGCTTGACGACGGCGACGAGTTCGACATACTTCTCACTGACATAGAGATGCCGAAGATGGACGGGCTCACACTGACCCGCAGGGTCAAGGAGGACAAGAAGCTGTCTCATATCCCAGTCATAGTATTCTCCAGCGTTATGGCGGAGGATATCAAGCGCAAGGCGCAGAGCATCGGCGCGGACGCCCAGATCACTAAACCGGAGATGCACAGGCTCCTGGAGACGGTGATCGAGCTTCTGCAGAATACGCCAAAGGCTCAGCAACATAAGAACGCTTCATAGTGTTTGCCGCGTACTCCGGTATGTTTGGAGGCATATATCATCTTCCTTACTGGAACCAGAGCATGGAATTCGATATAGAGATGTGGGTGCCGTACAGGTGTGACTTCAAGCCGATAACTACGAACTCCATGTTCAGTGATAGCCTTGGGCGCATCGCGGAGATGGCTATGTGTATGGAGAGCGAGCTGCTTTATATGTGGAACGGAGCAGACTGCCCGGTGGGCGCGCTCGTGCCGGAGAATTTGATTCGCCCTCACTCGTCCGGCGACAGAGAGAGAGGTTTTGCGATGGTATTCTCTTACTCGCACGGGATGGAGTGCGTTCTTCACGATATCAGGCTGGAGAACGACCTATTCGGCGTGGGCGTGACGATTTGCTGTATAAGGCGCAGTTCCATACTGTTGGAGGAGTGCAAGGTTCTGGTGGTGGCAAGCGGTAATCCGCTCTTCGACCCCGATGAATTTTTGGACCTCCTGGGAAGAATACTGTCTAACAGGAAAAAACCATGCAGTGACAGCATACCATATTTTGCGGAGAAGTTTGGCTACAGGCGATTTTCCATTCCGTACGAAACGGATGACGTGAATGATCTGCTGATATCCAACGTGATCATGTCCTTCGAGTTCGACGAGACTCGCCGCTGCGTCGGGGCGACTCCAGACCTGTCGCTCGACAACTATTGACCGCGTGCTCGCAGGGAGACAGATTTATTGTTAGGGAACCGCTGATTTAATAACCTTCGGCTGCAATGGGCGTATTCGCTCACCATCTTCACGGTTACCACAAAAATAGTCCTCAATGTAGCTCTGCTACACCTGCGGCCATTTTTGCGACAACCGTTTCGATGGAGAACGAATCCGCTCCATTTCGCTCGAAGAACATTAAATCAGCGATTCCTTAGGTAAAGATTAAAACCCTGATGTTCTCGGCATTCACAGACGGCAAAATGTCGTTTCATCGATTTAATCAGTGATTCCCTAAACGGCGCGCGAGAAAGGGTTTGACATGGAGAAAAACGCGGAAAACTCAGACAAAAACTGGCAGCAGAGCGTTTACGACAGCATGAGAGACCGTTTCAGCCGCGGTTACGTTCAGGTGTACACCGGCAACGGAAAGGGCAAGACGACGGCAGCCCTGGGGCTCTCCATCCGCGCGCTTGGCGCCGGGATGCGAGTGTTCTTCTCTCAGTTCATCAAGGGAGCTAAGTACAGCGAGATAGATATACTGTCGGCCTTCGAGAACCTGACCCACAGGCAGTACGGCCTCGGATGCTTCATCATGAGGGCCCCGACTGACGAGGATAAGGCCGCCGCACGTCAGGGGATAGAGGAAGTAAGGGAGGCCATGAACAGCGGGAGATACCAGCTCGTTATTCTGGACGAGGCTAACGTGGCCTCGCATCTTGGGCTTATACCGGCATCCGACCTGGTGGCGCTGGCCAGGGAAAAGCCCGAGGCCGTCGAGCTGCTATTCACCGGGAGAAACGCGCCCGCGGAGCTCATAGAGTTAGCTGACCTCGTCACTGAGATGAGAGAGATCAAGCATTATTACGATAAGGGAGTCAAAGCGCGGCGAGGCATCGAGAGCTAGAAGCGGAACGATAGGTAAAAATTACCCTCCTGTCGTCCTCCGGCTCCGACCTATTCTGTCGTCCTCCGGCTCCGACCTATTCTGTCGTCCTCCGGCTCCGACCGGAGGACCCACGGATCTGCATGAACTCGATCTGTTATGGTCCCCCCGGCTCCGACCTATCCTGTCGTCCTACGGCTCCGACCGGAGGACCCACGGATCTGCATGAACTCGATCTGTTATGGGTCCCCCGGTCAAGCCGGGGGACGACAGAGTTTATGCACTTAATATTATGAGTCCTGATTCGGCCTCTCCGTCGAGATACACGGAGAAATTTCCCTCGTACACTCTCACAGACGGGTGTTCTCCCACGGTATAGGGCGTCTCGTCCAACCATTCCATATTGTGTATGTTGTTCCCGTGTTTGCCGAAAACCGGCAAATAGAGTATTCCATCCGAGTCCATGTCCAGGAAGAAGTGCGTTCCGAACGACAGCTCCGGCGAGAAGTTGAGCTCCGGCACGCTGATTTCGACCAGCACCCCGCAGTTGCATATCTCCGCGTATATTATCGGGACGCCCAGCGCCGGGTTTCTGCTGCCCCACCTTCCGGGACCCGCGAGGATGTATTTTTTGCCCTCCAGTTTTTTGTTTATCTCTCCCACAGCCCGCGCGGCAGCGGACGGGTCCCACTGATCCTTGTACAGTGACGCGTCCACGTATACCAGATGGGTGACGTTCTCCAACGAACCGTTGCTGACCATCCTGTCGCCCCGGAATATTATCCTCTCCTGCGGCACATCCGGCAGATGCACTCCCTGAAGCTCCTCATAGGATGTCAGAGGGCGCATTTGCAGTATGCGGAAGTTCTTTACCGGCTCGGTCTCATATGTGAACTCTATGTCGACTGGAAATCCGGTGGTAGCCTCCATGTGCTTCAGGAGATCCTTCGACGTGTTGAACAGCGCGCGCTCCTTTATGTGCAGCTCCGGGAAGGAAAAGAGCGGTCGCACCGGTTCCTCCGGCTCCGCCATTGTCGAGTAGAGGAAGTTGTCGCCGTAGTTCTGCACGTAAGCGCCGAAGTTTTTGTGCTCGCGCCGCAAAAAGGGAACGAACATCGAGAGGGCGCCGGTGAGGAATGTTCCGTGTTCCCTGTCTATGTAGTCGAAGTACTCCTGGCTCGCCTCGGCAACCTGCTGCGGAAGGTTGCCGGCTGGTCTGATCGACGGATTTGTGAGGTAAAATGTCCGGGCGGCGCACCTGTCCACTGTCCTGGTCCCAAGGCCGAAACAGAGCCGCATGACTCCGTCCTCTTTTTTTATCCTGGGGTTTGGGCGGCGAAAGACGCGGGAGAAGAGTGTGCCGGCCAGCTCGGGGTAAAAATAATTTCCATGGTTTTTACCTGAAAGAGACTGGATGATTACCGCAATCGACTCGTCCCTGTGCGGTTTGTTGTGCTTTTCGCGATAAGCGCGTGCGGATGGGTTGAAGAGGGAGGTGAACACGCTGCGGACCCCGCGTTCGAGGATCTTCAGACGGTCCTCCCTGGCGCCGCAGTTCGCCGAGAAACAGGTCTCGTATTTGCCGGCGAAGGCAAGGGATATGGAGTCCTCCAGCAGAGAGCTCGAACGAATTGCCAGCGGGGGGGCTTCGAATGTGTCGAATCTATCCAAAATTGCGCCGAGTTCACGTTTCAGGGAATCGGAGAACGGCGTCTTGTCCATGACCCTCTTGACCGTCTCCCAGTCCTCCTCGTCGTATAGGCCTGAAAGACCGTTACCGTTTATGTGATCGTCGAATACTTCTGTGGACAAAACGACGGTTAGATCCGGGAAACTCACCGTTTCGCCGAGAGGTGAGCCGAAGAGCGCGATCTTGGCGTAGGCAAGTCCCTTGGCTTTTCCGCCGCACCGTCCATCCCCGATCAAAGTTCCCTTTTCGCGGAAATACCCCTCTGCCTGAAACTCGTCGTAGTTTTTATCGGATTGATTCAACATTATTCCTCCTTCCCCCATAATCGTCTATTGGACGATAGGAAAAATTATGTGGTAAACTATACCATCATATCATTATTTTGTGGAACGAGGAGGGAGTATCTTGATTCTCCCAAGATTGATAATAGCTGACGAACAACGACCGGGCAAGATAATGTCCGGGGTAATTATTGCGACTATTTTGAAGGATATGGGCTATAAATTGAGGCTTTTCATGGGTAATGTAGACGAGGCCTCCATGCGCTCCCTTCAAATTCTCTGCAATATGCCCGTAACTCTCCTCGATCCCACTCTGTGCGGCGACCGCGCCAATCTCAAATGGCTCTTTCAGCAGGCAGCGTCCCCTGACTGCCTCAACCTTGTCATAACGAACCTTGGGGGACGATGGACCGAGGACTCCCCGTTCCGAATACCCAAGGAGTGCTTTCTTCTGGCCGAGTGGCTGGAGTGCGAGGTCATTCCCGTCGTATACAGCGACACGTCGTCCACGCTGACTGTTCGCACCCTGCACGAGATAGCTGGCCAATTCGAGCAGAACGGGGACCTCAAAATACGCTCTTATCTCTTCCGTTCTGTTTTGAACGACAGGGAGTATGAGCTTGTGGATCGGGAGGCGGGGCGGCAGTTCACGTCAATATCCGCCGGGTCCATTCCTAAGTCGCTCGAACGGGACGCTCCGATGATAACTGATATATGTACGGACGAGACAAATCGCGCGATGTTCCCCATACGCTCCGCAGCCCTTCAACTCAAATGTATAAATCAACAGGTCCAATGGCCTTTATTCAGCGCTCTCGCGAAGGTCTCCCCGGAGTGGACCTATCAGCGAAAGCTCTGCGAACCGATAACCGACAGCGGCAAGGTCAACATAGCGGTGGTCCGACATCCGGCGCTTACACTCGGCGGAGACGGTACGGAGCACATGATGAAGGTGCTGGGGTGCAATGTGGTGGACGTGCCTTTGGACGGGCATATATCACACAACGTCCCGATTCACGGGGTCTATATCCCTCACGGGCTGGCCTACATGGCGCTGCCGAAGTTCTTCAGCAATATATACCTCAAGACGATGTTCAACAGGGCCTCCAACGGCTCGTCGTTTCTTCTCGCCGAGGGCGGATCCGCCCCCATTCTGGGCAACAAAATAAGCATGACGTCCGGGCAGGGCGGCGGGAGCGGACGCGGCTTCGGCGTGCTTGGGTTCGACAGTTTTTACAAGGCGTCGACATTCGGCTCCCCGCAGAAGCTGGTGGCCTTTCGCACACGGCTCAACCCGCTGATATCGGGCTCGCAGGAGTGTGTATGGGGTTATGCCTCCGCCAGCCTGTCGCTCATAGCGTGCGATTTGGATGAGGAGTGCTGGGAGACAAGGGAGACCCTCGTAGGTAAGCCAGTCGGGACGGATGGATGGTGCAAGGGACGAATCCTCGCGTCTTCCATGAGGATAGAACCGTGGAGCGCTCCTGAGTCATTCAGACGCTGGCTGGAGGGCTAAAACCATGTCCATCCGGGACATCGAAACTGCTATCGAGACAGGAATGAAACTCCTCTCTGAGGCGGAGGGAATGTCGAATGATATTGTGGAATGGCGCAGGACATTTCATCAGTTCCCGGAAATAGGGCTCGAAGAGCGCGTCACCGCCAGCAAGATAGAGGGCATTCTCTCCTCGCTGCCCGGCATGGAGGTATTCAAAGGTTTTGGGCTCCCCACCTGCGTTATAGGCAGGATAGGCGGAGACATATCGAGGGAGGCTCTGGCCTTCAGGATTGAAATAGACGCGGTGGAGGTGCACGAGGACACGGGGCTGCCCTTCAGCTCGTACGACAGCAGAATATCCCACGTGCAGGGTCACGACGCCCACATGGCGTCCATGCTCGGCGCGGCCGTCATCCTCTCCGACCACAGGACGAGCCTCAAACGTCCGGTGGTCTTTATTTTTCAGCCCGCAGAGGAGGGCAAGGGAGGGGCGCAGCTCCTCATCGAAGCCGGCTTGATAGAGGAATTCAACATAGAAAAAATGCTCTGCGTTCACTGGGTGCCCCACCTTCCTTACGGGCAGATATTCACCAACAGGGGGCCTGTGACTGCGTTTTCGAGCAAGCTCCACATCGGCCTCACCGGTCAGGGGGGACACGGCTCGACTCCGTACCTGACCAGCGACCCGCTGTACCTCTCCGCTCAGGTGCAGATCACGCTGCAGTCCGTCATAACCCGTGAGGTGGACCCGCAGAAGGGCGCGGTTCTCTCCTTCGGCCGCATAGAGGCAGCCGAAGTCTACAACGTGATCGCGGAGGAGGTCCACCTGTGGGGAACGCTTCGCTCCACTGACAGGAACACCCATGACTTCCTCAAACATCGGGTGGAGGAAGTGGTGAAGGCGCTCGCCCACCTCACTCATATAGGCGCGTCGGTGGAGTACACGCTGGACTATGGGCAGGTGGTAAACAACGATACCCTGGTGTCCGATATTTTCCAGATCGGCACCGCTCTCATAGGAAGCGACGCAATGGAGCTATTGACGAATCCTCTCCTGGTGGGAGAGGACTTTTCATTTTACGCGGAACAGATACCATCCTGTATTATGTTCCTCGGCACCGGCATGGACTACGGTCTATATCATGCCAGGTACGACATTCCGGAGAATCTGCTGCCCTTTGCCTCAGCGTGGGCCGCGTATCTGGCCCTCTTTCTGTAAATCGGGATGACGCAAATCAAAGGAGCGATTCCGCATGGAAAAAAAACTTGACGAGATAATACTTCACGCGTGCGCAACATCCCCAACAGAGCCGTGCCTGTGGTGGCGCGGCGCCTGGTGGTCGAGGGGAACGCTGAACGATATGGCGTTGGAGTGTGAAGCAAACCTCATCAAAAGCGGCTTTACCGCCAAGCAGAGGCTTGGACTCGCTCTGCCAAACAGCCCGCTCTTTCTAGCGGCCTGTATTGCCGCCTGGCGTCTCGGAGGAACGGTGGTCCCTGTCAATCCGCAGCTAAAGTATCCATCGGCGCCGGAGTATCTCAAGAGCGTCGACGTTTTCGGCGCCATCGTCAGCCGTGAGATAGCCGGGATGGTTGACTTCATGCAGAGCTCCGGAATACCTGCGGCGAGCGCGGACCCAGGCGACGCGGCGCCTATAATGCAGGGCCGCTCCGCAGCGCCGGACCCGGACTCCGACACCGCCGTCCTCTTTCACACGGCAGGGGTTGGGGGCGACGTAAAGGCCGTCCCGATAACGCACCGCAATATCATCTCTCTTCTGACTGCGGTGATGGACGCCATTCCGACGATGAACGAGGACGACGTCGTGCTGAACGCGATACCGAACTATCACTCTCTGGGCTTTGTGGTCGGCGGCGTCATGCCGCTCGCGGCGGGCATATCTCAGGTGCTGCTCCCGTCGTTTGCCTCGCCAAAAACCGCCCTTTCCGCCATACGCGCCGCCGGGGTCACGATAATCCCCGCTCTGCCGGTGATGCTCAGTATGCTTCTGAGCGGCGAGAGGAATATAACCCCCATGTCGAAGGTGAAAATGGTCTTCTACGGAGGCGGCGAACTGATGCCCGGCATTGCTGAGCGCGTCAGGGAGGTCTTTGGCGTGGCGTCGCTGGAGGGCTATGGGCTCACAGAGGCGTCCAGCGTGCTAGCGGTTACGCCCTCCGAAAAGGCAATCAAACCCGGCACATCCGGCAAAATTCTATCCTGCTTCGACGCCAGGGTCTGCGACAAGGAGGGGACTTCTCTGCCCTGCGACACTGACGGCAGGCTCTGGATTCGCGGCGACGCGCTGGCGAAGGGGTATTACAGGGCCGGCGATACGCTGGCGGAGAGATTCCGCGACGAATGGTTCGACACCCAGGATATCGTCAGAATAGACAGCGATGGCTATATCACCATCGTCTCGCCGGCTGTCGACGTCATAATGGCCGGGGGGGTGCCGGTGTACGCCGGAGAGATCGAGGCCATGCTGAAGATGCATCCTGAGATAGATGAGGCGGCCGTGGTCGGCATACCCAGGGGCATAAAGGGCGAGCTCACGCGCGCTTTCATCGTGCTGAAGGAGGGCAGCGCTCTGCGCCCAAAGGATATAGTTATGTACGGTCGAAGCAAGCTCCCGAACTACAAAGCTCCGCGCTCCGTCAAGATACTGCGGGAGCTGCCCAGGGACAACCTCGGCAAGGTCCTGAAGAAGGAGCTGCGCAGTGCCTGATATTCCCTTCCAAGAGGGGGAGCGGCGCGCGATCTTCGTTTTTGACTCCGAAGGAGATGTGATCCTCGAAAACGGCGACACGCCTCCATCCACGGACGACCTGGAAAAATTTACCCCCCTGCTTGAGACCTATGGCAGAACCACGCGCGATTCAGAGCCATGCGACCTCTGGGCTCTCTTTAAGAGGGAGGCGGCTATGCCGGATGGATTATCCTTCGTTTCCCGTCGCGCCCTGCCTGCCCTGTTGGGTTATGATTTTTTCAATCGGGCGGGGATCGCCTATCAGATGATGAACTTGACTGCCCACAATAAATACTGCGGGGTGTGCGGGGGCGCCATGAGCGATCACGCCGCAGACCGCGCGCGGGTATGCGGCGCTTGCGGCAATATGGTCTACTGCGCAATGAGCCCGGCGGTGATAGTGGCTGTCGAGAAGGGCGACATGCTGCTTATGGGGCGCGGCGTAAACTTCCCTCCCGGGCGATACAGCGTGCTCGCGGGGTTTGTTGAGCCCGGCGAGACGCTTGAGGAGACCATTGTCCGCGAAATATACGAGGAGTCGTCGGTGAGGGTGAAGAATATAACGTACTTCGGCAGCCAGCCGTGGCCGTTCCCAAACTCGCTGATGCTGGCCTTTCGGGCGGAGTGGGAGAGCGGAGAGCCGACTCCGGACGGAGCAGAGCTCACGGACGTGAAATTCTTCAAGCCGGACGAAATTCCGCCGGAACTCCCCCCGGGCGTCAGCATCTCGCGAAGGCTGATAGACAGCTGGCTGGCCAAAATTAGGGAAGCGCTGATTTAATAACCTTTGGGCTGCAATGGGCGTATTCGCTCACCATCAAACTTATCCCTGTCGTCCTCCGGCTTGACCTCCCTGTCGTCCTCCGGCTTGACCGGAGGACCCAGCCCTAAATCTTTAGACCAAGGGCAAAATGGGTCCTCCGGTCAAGCCGGATGACGACAGAGTGAGCGAGGCGGATGACGCTCATATTGCGTCACGCCATCATTGGAGCATCTGCAATCTCCGGTATCAGCTCCCCTATATATCGTATTACATCATCTGTCAATTCGATCTTGATATAATGCTCTGGCCCTCGTTTTGCCCAAAAATTAAGATTAGCGCATTTATAGCGTTTTCCATTTTTGTCGCCTAACAGATAGTTTGATGTATCGACGCCGAACATACGATAGCAAAAACTTGCCCTGTACCAGACTTCGGCAAAACAACAGTCGATGAGTTCATAGTCTTCGGGGAGATTGTCGACTATTTGAAGCAAATCGCCGCACCATGTTTCCGAAAGTTGTTCCGTCGAATCCGCAGAGATGCCTTCAAATAACGCCATAGATGTTCCGCCGCCGGTTTCTGT
>JAISRE010000027.1 GCA_031273805.1 Synergistaceae bacterium
CTCACCCTCTTACGTACCCTAAAGCACGCTTACGCGGTATTAGCAGCCGTTTCCAGCTGTTGTCCCCCTGCCATGGACAGGTCCTCACGCGTTACTCACCCGTCCGCCACTAAGTTATATTTCCTTATCCCTATAGTAAACTACATGAATAGCTCCATATAACCCCGTCCGACTTGCATGTGTTAAGCACGCCGCCAGCGTTCATCCTGAGCCAGGATCAAACTCTCCTTGGCTTTTTATATTTGACTGGTTTTTCGTTATTCGTATATTACGCGCTGTATTCTGTTGGCAAGGTGCTTTGTCGAACCGCCCGTGCGGCGCGACGTTGGTTAATATACCACGCCTTCTTGAAATGCGCAATCCCCAAAATGAAAATTTCTTGAAAATTTTTTTAAACGCCCCGTCGCGCGCCTCCCTTCACTCCATTCTGCCGCTTATCCCTTCCAATAAAATAGATAATCTGATAAAGTTTAACCGGATAAAAGAGACAAATTCGGAGGTTTATAAGATGAATAAAGAATCAGGACATAAGGATAAACGACCTCGCGTCACCATATTCTCCTTGATAAAGGGTTTTATCCTGTGTGTAACATTTTTGCTGATAGCCCTGGCCGCTTTCGCGTCGGTTCTCACCGTCATCCTGCTGCAGGATATCACGGCGGACCTGCCTCCCGTGGAAAATATGCGGACTCCCAGCCTCACGTCGGTCGTGTACGACAGACAGGAGCGCGTCATAGCCCGTCTCTTCGAGGAGAATAGGACGTGGTCCGAAATCGGAACCATCTCGCCGTGGGGCACGATGGCCGTGCTGGCGGCTGAGGACAGCGAATTTTACAACCACCAGGGGATAAGGATAAAGGCCATAATCAGAGCGCTCCTGAGCGACATCAGGACGGGGACGCCAAGTCAGGGCGGCAGCACCATAACTCAGCAGGTCGCTCGAATGATGTTCCTCAGCCCTGATCGCACGCTGAAGCGCAAGGCAAGCGAGGCGATTATCGCCATACGGATGGAGAAGGTCTACACCAAGGATCAGATCCTGGAGCTTTATATGAATATGGCCTATTTTGGACAGGGCGCTTACGGCATAACCGCAGCGGCGCAGAATTATTTCGGCAAGAACGCGTCTCAGCTGACGCTTGCCGAATCGGCCATGCTCGCCGGTCTGCTGCCGGCGCCAAACCTGTACACCCCTATAAGACATCCGGACCGAGCCCGCACGCGCCAGAACTACGTCCTGACCAGAATGGTGGACACGGGAATGATATCAAATCAGGAGAAATCGCAGGCGCTCGCCACCGAGCTCACATACATCAGGAGCGCAGATACAAGGGTTGCGTTCGTAATGGAGGACGCGCCTCATTTCGTATCCCACATACTTTTCAAGGAGCTGCTGCCGAAGTATGGCCGCGAGCGCATTTACAGGGGAGGACTCAGGATACACACTACGATAGACCTCGAACTCCAACAGCACGCTGAATCCGTCATATCCAAAATGAAGTTCGAGGGCGCCCTCGTATGTCTCGATCCAAATACGGGGGAGATTTTGGCTCTCGTTGGAGGAAGGAATTTCGATGAGAGCAAATTCAACAGGGCGACTCAGGCGTATCGCCAGCCCGGTTCGGCGTTCAAACCCATTGTGTACGCCACCGCAGTGGAAAACGGCTACAGACCTGTCGATCGTATGCTGGACGCGCCGCTCAACTTCCCAAACGGCTGGTCGCCAAAGAACAGCGACGGCAAGAACAGGGGCGAGGTAACCCTTACAGAGGCGCTGGGAATGTCGATCAACACGGTTGCGGTCAGACTGGAGCAGGTGATAGGAGTTGACACGATAAGAAGCCAGGCCAGACGCATGGGCATAACAACCCCGTACATGCCGGAGGACCTCTCTCTGGCGTTGGGCTCCAGCAGCCTCACACCTCTCGAAATGGCCTCCGCGTTCAGCGTATTTGCCAATAACGGCCACCGCATAGAGCCATTTGGAGTAAAGGAGATACTCGACAACAGCGGCAACTCGGTCGAGCGAAACGGTCCTGCGATCTCCGAGGCGCTCTCTCCTGAAACTGCCGTTACGATCAGGTCGATGCTCATGCAGGCTGTGAGCTGGGGAACCGGAACCAGGGCAAACCTCAGCAAAGAGGGGTATCAGACTTTCGGAAAGACCGGCACCACAAACGACTGGACGGACGTCTGGTTCGTCGGAGGCACGCCCGACCTGGTGACGGTTGTCTACATCGGCAATGACAACCACAAAACCCTTGGCAGAGCCTTCGGCGGAACGGTGGCGGCGCCGGTGTGGAAGGAGTTCATGGAGAAAGCCGTCACCATAATGAAGACCCCGCAGAAGTTCCAAATTCCGGCGGATGTGGGCGTGGAATCAGTAAGTATATGCAGGGCGACGGGATATCTGGCCACAAAATCCTGTCCGAGAGTGGCAAACCTGATGATGGCAGTGGGGCAAGCGCCGGAATCATACTGCCCCTGGCACGGAGGAGACGCGATAGCGGCAAGAAACGACTCCAACTCTCCGACACTTCTGCTGACGACCGAGGACGAAAAACTGCGCGGGCGATACGCCCTCGCGCAGACGTGGAACACCGAAAAACCGGAGAAGTATGAGCCTGCTCCAAGCGCGCAAATCACCAACGACGCTCCTCTGCCGCCGCCGGATATAAAACCTTACGAGAAGGACCCGGCGCCGGCGGACGAAATCGAGCGCCGCTACCAGGAGCTGCTCAGGCAGTACAACATAAACTGATGATTTTTGTTCACTCTCCCGGTTCGGTGATGGTCCGAAACAACTGGAGGGCATAGCGGTCGGTCATGCCGGAAATTCTGTCCACAGCGGCCTGCGGCTCACAGCGCGGTTCGTTCAACGCGTGGGAGAACAGCGTCTTTATCACGTGCGCCACCTTCGACTCCTCTTTTTTCACGGACTCATGCGAGTAGACCGAGTCATAGAGGAATTGCCGCAGGTTCTCGATCTGCTCCAAAAACGGCGCGCTGAAACTTATGCGCCCTCCCTCGCTGTGAGCTATCACGTCCTTCACCAGAGAGTCTATCCTGACTCCGTGAGAGTCTCCAAGAACCCTTATGACATCGTGCGGGATATCCTCATGTTTGAGAAAGTTTGCCCCAAGCGCGTCGTCCAGGTCGTGGTTGAGGTAGGCTATCGAGTCTGAAACGCGCACAACCCACGCCTCCACCGACGATGGGTTTTCGAGGTTGAAGCCGTCCCGCACGTCGACCTGCCCCTTGGAGTGCTGCAGTATGCCCATGCGCACCTCCCAGGTCAGGTTCAGCCCGAGGCCGTCCCGCTCCAGACGATCCACCACCCTCAGGCTTTGAGACGCGTGATGGAAAGCGGGGAGCCCGTGCGATATCGCAAGCTCCCGCAAAACCCGCTCCCCGGAATGTCCAAAGGGCGTATGCCCCAGATCGTGAGCAAGCGCTATCGCCTCGGTCAGATCCTCGTTCAGCCTGAGAGCTCTCGAAATAGTGCGCGCTATCTGCGCCACCTCAAGTGTATGAGTGAGACGGGTTCGAGTGTGGTCGCTCTCGGGAAGAGATAGCACCTGAGTCTTATGTTTCAGCCTGCGAAATGATTTACTGTGTATTATCCTGTCCCTGTCCCGCTGAAAGACAGTTCTTATCGGACAGTGAGGAATGTCAACCTCACGCCCCCGGCTGCGCGCCGACGCGCAAGCCCACGGCGCCAGCCACTCCAATTCACGCGCTTCCCATATATCCCTGAAATTTATCTCGCTCAACTTAAGATCATCTTCGCCTTCATTTTTACATGTTTTAACGCCGGTCGTCCTTAGGCGCCATATTCGCGCTTAAGTATAACACGACGCATCCTGGCAAGAGAGCCACTATTCGCTAAAACACAAGCGAGATGATTCGGGCAGACCGGGCGCCGTTTAATTCCGCCTGAAGCGTCATCTATTATATGAACTCTAAACAGCTCATGGTTCATGCAACTCCGTGGGTCCTCCGGTCAAGCCGGAGGACGACAGAAAAAACAAGCCGGAGGACGACAGAAAAAGCAAGCCGGAGGACGCAGAAAAAGCAAACCATAGGACGACAGAAAAAATGAGCCTGAGGACGGTACTTGTTATTAAATTAGCGTTTCCCTATAATCAAAAGCCTATAATTTTTATGCGATAACGCGCGTTTTCTCTATCCGTTAAAATCAGAAAATGGCATTCCCGTTGCTGATGTGAGGGCGTTTTTGACTTTCCTCAGCAGCGTTTCAGCATCGAACGGTTTCGCTATGTAGTCAGCCGCGCCTGCGTAAGCCGCGCGCACCACGAACTCTTTCGACGCGTGGCCGGTGACGAATATTACAGGGATATCGATTTTGTTGCGGTAGTTTTTGGCCCGCTCGCGCATGAAATCGAAGCCAGTCATGCCGGGCATTTCGATATCCAGCAGTATGAGACTGATATCTATTCTGTTCAGCATCGAAAGCGCCATCTGGGCGTTTTTCGCAAGCCTGACATCGTACGCATCGTCCAGAATCTCCTTTATTTTAGCGAGATTTATAGCGAGATCGTCCACTGCCATGATGATTTTTTTGACAGGCTCCTCTTTACTCGATATTTTCACAGTACTCACCTCCTCGGGTAACTGGACTCACAAATATTTTCTCTTAGAAACCGCTGGTTAAATCGTTAAAACTGCTTTTTGCTGTTTGCGAATGCGCGAGAACATCAAGGTTTTAATCTTTACCCTTTAGGCGCCTAACAATGAATCTGCTTTTACTTAATAGAGGATATGTAATCAAAGAGAGCCTCGATGAGCTCTACGGCTATTTCATAGTCATATGAGTTCACTTGCCGGCGTATTTCGCAGAGCGACTCCTCCATGTGTTCGTCAAAACTCGTGTCGGCAAGTTCGGAGGCAATTTGATCCGCCTCGTCGCTCATGCCGTCCAGACACGACTCCTTAAGTTTTTCGAGCTTTTCCTCAATGTACACGATGTCGCGCGCTATCTTCTTTTTTCGCCTGTCATACGCCGGAATGAGCGACGTTTTGAGAAGCGCCTCGTGAAACTCCGTCATTGCGTCGCATATCGGCCCGGTCTCCTTTTCGCATTTCGATATGTCCCCATTTTTTGACGCAGACTCCAGATCGAGCGCCCATCTTGATATTTTGCCCGCCCCAATGTTGGCAAAGGCGCTTTTCATGGCGTGCATGCGGATGGCATAGTCATCCCAGTCATACTTCTCAAAGGCGTCTCTTATCGCACAGACATAACCTGTCATTTCAGAACACGCCTGCAGCAAAATGTTGATATAAGCCCTCTTTGCGCCTCCAACGCCCGATATTCCACTCCAGACGTCAAGACCCTCTATACGATCCAATTCGGAGAGCAGCAAGTCGTACTCCTGGCTGCCGACGTCCGCGTCATCCTTCTTCTCTCGCGCTTCTATCTTTATCATATCGCCAGGCAGCCACTTTTTCAAAACCCTGTTAAGCTCGCGGGCTTCGATGGGCTTTGCCAGAAAATCGTCCATGCCGCTGCTCAGAAAAACGTCACGCATACCCTTGACGGCATTAGCGGAGAGCGCGACGATAGGCGCCGTGCGGTACCATTCATCCTCCAGGGCGCGGATACGGGCCGTCGCCTCGATCCCGTCCATTCCGGGCATCATGTGGTCCATAAACAGCAGATGGTAACGTTTCTCCCGCGCTCTCTCGATCGCCTCCGCGCCGCTCTCTGCGGAATCGGCCTGGATGTTGTGCGTGTCCAGCCAGGCAAGAGCCACCTTGATGTTGGTGCGATTGTCGTCGACGACCAGCACATTGGCCCTGCCGTCAGAGACGACATGTGAGTGCGGCTCCGAATCATCCCCCACGAGGGAGGGGTCGCCTCCGGGAAGAGGGAGCAGGACAGTGAAGACAGAGCCTTTCCCATATTCACTTTCCACGTCGATTCGCCCGCCCATCAGGCCGGCAAGCCGTCCTGAAATGGAAAGCCCAAGGCCAGTGCCGGAGATCTTGCGGTTTTTCTGCAGGTCAAGCTGATCGAACGCGCTGAACAGTTTTGAAAAATCCTCCTCACGGATGCCTATGCCCGTATCCTTCACGATGAACGAGATATATCCCTGATCGTGCTCATAGACTCGCTTTACCCGAAGCGACACCATCCCCTCAGCGGTGTATTTGATGGCGTTGTTCAGGATATTCGTAATAATCTGGTGGACGCGCACGTCGTCCCCATAGACAATTCGCGGCACATCCAGGTCAAACGAGTGTCGGAACTCCAATTCTTTGCTCTCCGCCATAAATTGGCACAGGGAACAGATATTGTTGACCAGATCGAGAAGATTGAAATGCGTCGGCGTCAAATCGAGCTTCCCCGCCTCGATTTTGGAAAAATCGAGAATGTCGTTGATGATTTGCAAAAGCGCCCTGGACATTTTTTTAATATCGTCGAAGAAACTCTTTTGCTTGTCGTCCAGATTGTCTGTGCGCATCAGGTCGCT